>CAYOVG010000169.1:0-14461 GCA_964407285.1 uncultured Syntrophobacteraceae bacterium | reverse complement strand
GCCCCGGCAGTCTCCACGGAGACCGGCTGTGCATCTCGGAGCCTTCAAGGTGGACCTCCCGGCGGTAATCCCCTTGGGGATTGCGCAGCATCGCATCCCGCGCACAGTCCGGGACCCTCGTAAAAATATTACCGGCGTTCTCCTTGATCCGGAAGATGTAAAAAATCTTTCGCGTTCAACCACCGGCAGAACTCCTCGACGCAAAATCCCGCGTCCCCGCCGACCACTATGACCATGTCATCGGGAAGAGGCGTCAACGCCTCCAACACGCTCACCGCCGCTCCCCACTCTCCGTTTCGATCCAGCTCCGTGGGACGCGCTCCAATAATAAAGCGACTCCTACTGCCGTTTTCATCGGAGCGAATCTCCGTGACATGGACAAAGCGCTCCCTGGCGCCGGTGTTGTAGGACGATTTTACCACCTTGCCGTCAATGACCACGTCATGCTGAATTCCCGTGGACCGCGGGACATCCTGATCGGCAACGGGGGCTACTTCCGGTGGTCCTCTTCTTTGACAGGCTTCACTGATCCACTGCGTTTCGCTCCGGCCGCGCTCATCCCTTGCGAACGCTCCCGGGCTTCCCGCTCCGCGCAAATCCTCTCCCGTTTCTCGCGCTCGGCCCGCTTTTACTCTTCCCGGAATTCTTCCAAGGTATCTTTTGGATTGCGCGGGGTGCGCCGCACGATCAATTCCGGCGTATATCCCAGACGCTCCCACAGGGGAGCGAGGGCTTCATTGGCCATCCCCCAGTCGATTCTCCTCAAAAGGGTATAGACGGCCTTGCGAGTGGGCAAGGCGCCCAGCTTCTTCCTGCCGGGCTCCACATTCACGTGCTTCTTGGGGAACAGAACCCCGATGCACTTGCTCCCCCCTACAAAACCGGAAATGATGTGATGAAGAATCAAGTACAGCGGATACACCCGGTTATCCGGCCGCCTTGGATCCGGCACGGATTTGAGGCAGTCCCAGTAGAGGTGCTCGATATCGGCAAAGATCTCCGGCAGCAGGGGCTCCGGCAGCTCTTCCGCAACCGTGTTGTCGCGAAGCGCCTGGATATGGTCCTGTCGCTTCGCCTGCCGCTCTCTCCTATGTCTCGCTTTTTCGCCTGTTCGTTTTGTTTTCATGCCGAACGATAACACTAATTGAGATTTACTGCAACGGTCTTTTCTGGTGTCGAGGATGTTCTTCGGCAAACCTCCTTCTTGAACCATCCCTGTAAGGGATATAATATGATATGAATATTGTCGATGTATGAACCATCCCCAAAAAGGGGCTGTGAAGCAAAATAAGGAAAGCGATATTTCAGTATGAGAATTTTGTTGTACGCGGGAAAAGGGGGTGTCGGGAAGACCAGTGTGGCCGCGGCGACGGGAATCATCACCGCCCGCCGGGGGCTCAAAACCGTGGTCATGTCTCTCGACCCGGCCCACAGTTTGAGCGACGCCTTCGATCTCGATAAACCCCTCATGGACAAGAACCGGGGCGCACCCATCCCCATAAGCGATAACCTCTGGATACAGGAACTGGACGTTCACGAAGAAATCTCGAAGCATTGGGGAGAAGTCCACAAGTACCTGTCGGTCCTTCTGAACACTTCGGGGATCGACGACATCCTTGCGGAAGAGCTTGCCATTCTCCCCGGAATGGAGGAGGTGGGAGCGCTCCTCTATGTCAATCAGTACGCAAAGGAAAACACGTACGATCTGATCATCCTGGACTGTGCCCCCACCGCCGAATCCATCCGGTTCATAAGCCTTCCGAAGAGCCTGGAATGGTACATGGAGAAGATCTTCCGGCTGGAGCGGACCCTGATCCGCTATGCACGGCCCATGGCGAAGAAGTTTGCGGATGTTCCGCTGCCTAACGATGAGTACTTCGCTTCCATCGAGCGGCTCTTCCACAGGCTTCGAGGTGTGGACAGGTACCTGACGGACCCCGAAGTGACCTCCGTTCGACTGGTGAGCAACCTGGAGAAGATGGTGCTTCGCGAGACGCAGCGGGCTTTCATGTTTTTCTCCCTGCACCAGCTGTCCATCGACGCCGTGATTCTGAACCGGGTGTTTTCGGAGAACGCGGGAGAGTCGTGCCTCAAGAAGTGGCAGGAGGCTCAGCAGGCCTATTGGAAGACGGCCAGGTCCTATTTCGACCCGATCCCACTTCTGGACGTACCCTTTTACGAGTCGGAGGTGCTGGGCTACGACAGCCTGCTCGAAATGGGATCCACGCTTTACGGCGAAAGGGACCCCGCCGGGATATTCTACCTCCACCGGCCTTGCGAATTCAGTACCGACAACGGCCGATACCTGGTCAAACTGCGCCTGCCTTTCATCAAGAAGAGCGAGGTGGAGCTTTCAAAGCTGGGAGAGGAACTCATCATACGGATCGGCAATTTCAAAAGAAACCTTATTCTCCCGAGGACGTTCGTTCCCCTTGAGCCCCGGAAGGCCCAGATCACGGATGACTTCCTCGTGATTCACTTTGGAAACGGAGATGGAGACGACAATGGATGAAACCGCTGCAAACAATGAAAGCAGGGAAGAGCGCGGGGGCGGCCGCTCCGATGATTTCTGCCCCTGTTGCTTCGTTATGAAGAGAATGCAAAGCGCGAGGAGGAGCCGGAGCGGGTTTTTTACCCATTTCCACAACGCGCGGATTGAGATGCTCAAGGCCTTCAAATCTTTGATCGACCAGCAGATCACGACCCTCGAGAAGCGCGGGGACCCTCCGTCCGGGGAGCGGAAAGCCACCAGGATCGAAGTGGAGTAGCGCTTTTCGACGGTCCCGGCATGGCGGCATCCTTGTAATTCGCCGATCGAGTGCTTAGATGGAATGCGTTTGTAGCTCCTGAAAGCGGACAATATCCGTTGTGAGTGATGTGAATGTGGGGGGACCTTCGCGTGGGGAATACTTCGGATGCGTCCCTCCCACGAGATGGTATCCATTCGAAACCCGAAATTCGGTACCCGCAGCACTCGACCCGTAACATGCAACTCGCAAACATGCAACTCGCAACCCGCAACTCATAACCTACGATCAGAGGGTGAAGCATGATATTCAAGCACGACGTCGTCATTGTCGGTTCGGGGCTGGCAGGCTTGAGGGCCGCCGTGGAATTATCCGGGAAGACCGATATTGCGCTCCTCAGCAAGATCTATCCCACGCGGTCTCATTCCGGCGCGGCCCAGGGCGGGATAGCCGCGGCGCTGGGCAACGTGGAGGAGGATTCGTGGGAGTGGCATATGTACGATACGGTCAAGGGCGGGGATTACCTGGTCGATCAGGATGCCGCCGAGATACTGACCAAGGACGCCATTCGCGCAATCTATGAATTGGAGCACATCGGGGTCCCTTTCAGCCGGCTGGAAAACGGAACTATAGCTCAACGGGCTTTTGGCGGCCATACCATCGATTACGGCAAGCGACCCGCCTTGAGGGCCTGTTACGCCGCCGACCGGACCGGCCGCGTCGTGCTCGATACCCTTTACGGGGAATCGGTCCAGAGGGGCATCAGGGTCTATCCGGAATTCCAGATGCTGGACCTGCTGCTGAAAGACGGCCGCGTGGCCGGGCTCGTCGTGTTCGAGATCGCCACCGGGCAGTTGCACGTCGTTCAAGCCCGGTCGGTCCTGCTCGCCACCGGGGGCTTCGGGAAAATTTACAGGACCACATCGAACTGCTCCGCCAACACCGGTGACGGCGTCTACCTGGCCTACCGCGCGGGCATTCCTCTCCAAGACATGGAATTCGTGCAGTTTCACCCGACGGGGATCTATGGCCTGGGCGTGCTCATCAGCGAGGGGGCGCGAGGCGAGGGCGGAATCCTGCGCAACGGCTCCGGCGAACGTTTCATGGAACGCTATGCTCCCACGATCAAGGACCTTGCTCCAAGGGACATGGTTTCCAGGGCGATTTATACCGAGGTCCGGCAAGGGCGCGGTATCGACGGCAAGGATTACGTGCACCTGGACCTTACGCACATCGGCAGGGAGCGCCTCCAGGAGAGGCTTTCCGAAATCTCTTCCTTCGTGAAGATTTACCTGGGAATCGATCCGGCGACGGAGCCCATTCCCATCCAGCCCACGTGCCACTACATGATGGGCGGCATCCCGACCAACCTGGATGCCCAGGTGCTCGATGCGAACAACCAGGTGGTGCCGGGACTCTATGCGGCGGGCGAATGCGCGTGCGTGTCCGTCCATGGCGCCAACCGCCTCGGCTGCAACTCGCTCCTGGACCTGGTCGTCTTCGGGCGCAGGGCGGGCAAGAAGATGGTCGAGGAACTGGCCGGCCTGGAATGGACCGAGCTTCCCGACGGTCCCGAAGAACCGGTTATGGCCACGATAAACCGTATCAAAGAGAAAAAGAAGGGCGAGAAGGCGGGAGAGATAAGAAGCCGGCTGCAAAGTCTCATGACCGATCACTGTTCCGTGTTCCGCCATGAGGAAGGGCTGAAGCTTGCCCTGGATGAGATTCGAACGCTCAAGGAGCGCTACAAATCCGTGGGGGTAGGCTATACGGGAGAGCACTTCAATTCCGACCTGACGGACGCCCTGGAGCTGGAGATGCTGCTCGGCCTGGCGGAAACCATCGTCGCTTCCGCTCTTGCCCGCCGGGAAAGCCGCGGCGCTCATAGCCGCGACGATTTCCCGGAAAGGAACGACGCCGAATGGCTGAAGCACACGATGGTTCAAAAGGCGGGGGACAATGACCTGAAGCTCTTCTACAAGCCGGTCACCATCACGCGCTTCGAACCCAAACCGAGGACGTATTAGGAGGATGCCGGCTACTGGATGCTCGATGCCGGGTAAGGACTCGCCTCATCCAGTGGTCCGCATGTCTTCCGGGAGGCCGGATGGCGTGTGAGCGCGCGTTCGATCCGGCATCTTGTTCGAAAGATGGCCGTCGCTGGGATACTCCCCGTTATCTTCACATGTGAATGATGCGGGCGGCTGCTTCCTGGAAAGCGGGAATTGCGCCGCCGCCCGTGTCAGCTCCGCAGGGCGATCTCCCTCGCTCCCGATTCCGCCGCCACGTTTCGGTTGATCATAAGTCTGAGATTGCCCACCAACTCCATCATGTCCCCGGCTCGCATGTTCAGTTCTTTGGACTCCGACGCCGATTCCTCCGAAGTAGCCGCATTCCTTTGAACGACGTTGTCCATCTCGGCAATGGCTCTATTGATCTGCTCGATACCCTGGCTTTGTTCTCTGGAAGCAGTGGCTATTTCTACTATCATGTTGCCGATTGATACGGAATTGCTCTTTACCTCCACGAAAGCCGAATCGGTTGTGTTGACGCTTTCTATTCCGTCATGAATCTTGTTGACGATTCCTTCAATAAGGCCGGCGGTGTTCCTGGCTGCTTCGGCGGCACGCAAGGCCAGGTTTCGGACTTCGTCCGCCACGACGGCGAAACCGGCTCCGGCCTCGCCTGCCCGGGCGGCTTCGACGGCGGCGTTCAGGGCGAGAAGGTTGGTCTGAAAAGCAATTTCATCAATAGTCTTGACGATTTTCTGGGTGTCCTGGCTTGCCGTTGAGATTTCGGCCATGGAAGACTTCAACCCGTTCATGGATTTATTGGCTTTTTCCACCATTTCGTTCATGCCGGCCATGAAACTGTTGACCTTGTCGGAATTGTCGGAATTCTGTTTGGTCATGGAGGCGATCTCCTCCAGGGAGGAAGAAGTCTCTTCAATGGCGGCCGCCTGCTGGGAAGCTCCGTCGGCCAGTTGTTCGCTGGACGAAGCGAGATGGCTGGATGCGGAGGCCACCCCGTCGGCAACGAGCATGAGTTCCCTGACGACCTCGTGCACGGGGCCCGAAATACTGCGGCCGATCCAGTAGGAGATGCTCACCAGGAGCAGGATAGCGAATGACAGCAGACCGAGAGTCCACCAGATAGTCCGGACTACCTCGGACCTTATCCTGGTTACCGTATCTTCGCTCGTCCGGAGTTCATTCCGGCTCAACCCGTAAATGTCTTCGACCTGCCTGGTGGCGCTGTTGAAAACAGCCTTGGGGTCCAGTCCGAATTCCCCTTTGTCGGCGTTCTTCAGTATTCTATTGAATGCGCCGGTGACCTCTACCCAGGAAGGAGACTGGTTGAAAGCCTTTATCTGCTGTTCCATTTCGTGGGAGATGCTGAGTGCGGGAGACTCGATGCCGGCATAGATTCGGGAATAGAATTCCACAACGGCCTTGAATTCACTCTCGGATAGCGGCTTGTTTGCAGCCAGTAATCCGCTCATCATGCCCCTCAGCCTTGCCGCATTCTCCATTGCGTCCCCCAAAAGAGCGACATTCACCAGGTTCTTGCCCACGCCACCGGTGGTCTTTGCTCTTATGGCCTCCGTCTCGATTGAAAAGATGCCGGAGATCGCCATGGTGTAATTCTGAAAGCTTTGGCTCATCGGCGCCTTCCGGTCCACGTCATTTCGCAGTTGTGCTATTTGTGATAGTGTCCGGCGTGCGGCATCCTTTGATTCCCCGGGAATTCTGGCCGGGTCCAGGGCGCCGAGAAAAGACGCCTGTGCGGAATCCGTTTTCATTCTCTGTCCGGACATCTCTTCTTTACCGATGACGCCGTTGATGAACAGATTGGACTGACCCCGCTCTTTCTGAAGCTCCGTGATCAGTTCCGATGCTGACTTAATAAGCTTCAGGTTATGATGCATGGTTTCGGCCAGGTCGACTTCAATCCATTTGTTCCAGGTGAAAAAGGAAGCAAAAGCAACGAAAGCAAGAATGGGGATAGCCGCCAATATCGTGATTTTATGAGCAATTGTCAAGCTCTTCATGGAACCTGTCTCCTTTGTACCGGAAAAACGACGGGCGAATACAGGTCTTTTCCGGCCGTATCGGGATGGCCGGCGCCTTTCCTCCTCTCGTCTTCCGTTTGCTTTTGTGAATCGCTCCATGGGAGAAAACGGCGCGCTCCGGTTCCCGCTGGAGCAGGAAGCTTGCCCGTATCGGGAAACCCGGTGCGCCGGTCTTCCGCGGACCCGTTCAGCGCCACGTGATGGAAGGAGCTTTACGCATGGGCAGCC
Organism: uncultured Syntrophobacteraceae bacterium; assembly: GCA_964407285.1. GTDB lineage: Bacteria > Desulfobacterota > Syntrophobacteria > Syntrophobacterales > Syntrophobacteraceae > CAYOVG01. Next base: position 7,414 of record CAYOVG010000169.1, on the reverse strand, counting down.
TGTGGTAGTCGAACTTCGGGTATCCCAGCATCATGCTCCCGAAGCACTGATGGCCTTCGGGAAGAGACAGCGCTTCCTTCATGGGCGGGTATGTGGTCGCCGCGGCGGTGAAGTAACCCGCCCAGCAGCATCCCAGCCCCATGCCGGTCGCCGCCAGTTCGAGATAAGTCAGGGCGATCGTACAGGTGGAAGGGGCCAGGCGGTTGTCTTCCCGCGCATGAGCGACGATCAGAACGGGCGCGCCGCGCAAGATTACATCGGCGCCGTCTTCCCATCGCTTGAGTAATCTGTCCATATGCCAGGCCAGGGCCATTTCGGGCATATTGGCGATCATCCAGCGGGACCAATCGGCGACGAGCCCTGCAAGCTTTCGAAGTTCATCCCGGTTGTCCAGAACCAGCCACCGCGCGCACTGGGAGTTGTGCCCGGAGGGAGCGTGGCGGGCGGTCTCGATCACCCTGGCGATGTCGGCGCGGGGGACCGCTTCGTCCCGGTAGGTCCGGATCGAGCGGCGGCTGCGCAGGAAATGCTCGCAGTGTTCCGGGGTCAACTGAAGCTCTTTGCGCACGGGCGGGCATTGCCCGGCGGGCATATCGCGATGAGAGAGACTTCCGGTCGGGCAGACCGCCACGCAGTGGCCGCACCGGATGCACATTTTCTCGGCGTTTGCGATGGGAGTGGGGTATTCGCCTTTCTTGAAATCAATGAGCCCGGAGGGGCATACCGCCGCACAGATACCGTCCCGGTTACACGACTTTTGATCGATTTCCAGCAGATTCATGAGCACTTCTCCTGTTCTTATGGATTCGATTTCCGACTTCCGACATCTCTTTGATTCTTTACCCGGATTGGGAACCGGGGGACGCTCGAGCAAGCAGGATGGATGTGATATCCGTTCGTTCGACGTCCGGGATGCTTTTCATCAGGGTCCCGGCTGAGGTCTTTATTCTCATAGGGGTATGATGCGACGCTGTTTTTGCGTTTCATAACGGGCGTGCGGTTCAGGGTCCGCAACATTGCCCGGAATTTTGTCGTCCTCGGAACGACCGTCAAGCCCTCGCGTATTGGCCGTACATATGACCTGCCAGGCGTTCAGCGCCGGTGGCTTCACGTAGACAGGGCTTCAGATAAGTATCCAGGTATCCATACGACTCCCGGATTTTCAATTTTTCGTGTCGGAGCGGTCAAATACTCCGCCTTGCCTGTCGCGGCCCGGTCGATACCGATGCCCGCCCTCTGAGACAGTTCCGCGTGAACCACCACAAAGGTATCCGCGCGTTTCAAAATCGTTGAAAGGATCGAAGGTCATAGTTTTGCTTCACGCAAGATAATTCACCTGAAGTCTCCGTAACAGTCCAGCCTTCCTTCAGGGGGGCTCGAACATCTTCGACGGCCTCTCTAAGAGTCGTTTCGACGGATTCGGCGGAAAAGTCGAACGGATCGACTTCCGTAACTTCGGCTTTTGCGGCTTGATCTTTTGCCGTTGTATCCCCCCCTTTACGCGTTTGCTTATTATTGTCGCGTTTCGGAGGGCAAATAGCAAGTGCCGCGTTGACTGAACAGCACTGAAGACCGAGCGCCGGGGCAAGAGAGGGCAAGAGATCAAGTCTGCAAAGGCAATGGGAGAAACACGGGGATTGGATTTTAGAGAGGTTGAAGAAGGCGTCCGCGACACAATCCGCGGATACGCTCATGACAAAGTACGAGGACACGATTCAGGCTTCAGTGGTTGTTTTTCCACCAGGGCGATAATACGAGGTTCGCCGATTTCATTCATATCCCCCGTTCGCTTCCCTTCCCGTCGGTTTTTTCATCCCGTCGGGTTGTGATTTTGCCGGGATGTTGATACACTACAAGACTTGATGAAGCCTGATGCCGCAGACCCTTGCCCATTCTCCGGGAGTCCCGTCCGACGCGGTCCCCGGAGCGCGAGGAGTGATTGCTGTCCCGTCGAAGGATCGGTAGCGTTGGAATTAGCTTTTGGATTCTACAATCTGCTCCTCAATAGCCTGGGGTATGGCGCTTTCGTTCTCCTACGCTCCCGAATGAAGGATGACCGCCGTTTCTGGGAGGGCAGGGCCGGAAAATACGAGCCCGAGTTCTCTTCTCGGGACCGGACCCGCACGCCCCGCATATGGCTCCATGCGGCGTCCGTGGGCGAGGCGGCCGGCATTCTGCCCACGGTCGCTCTGCTGCGGGACCGTCTCCCCGATGCCGGCGTCTACCTGACGACGGGCACCGTCCATGGTTACCGGTTCGCTCAAAAGCAGGCCGAGGGCAAGGCGACGGTGCTCCCTTTTCCTATGGATTTTCCCCATGTCCTGCGGCGGGCGTTCCGCACGCTTCGGCCGGACCTCTACGTGGCCACCGAAAGCGAATTCTGGCCGAACCTGTTTCAGGAGTTGAGGTCGCGGCGCATTCCCGCGCTGCTCTTGAACGGGCATTTGTCCGCGAAATCGACAAAACGCTACAAAGCGCTCGGACCCCTCTTTCTTCCCATATTCAGACAGTTTCGCCGGCTTGCCATGCATTCGCCCGAGGACCGGCAAAACGCGCTGGAGCTCGGCGCCGCTCCCGAGCGGACCATCGTGTTGGGAACAGCCAAGTACGACGGTCTCTCCATGAGGGTCAGGCCGGAGGCCGTGGAATCGTGGCGGAACCTCCTCGGGATTTCTTCCGATTCTCCCGTGGTGGTCGGCGGGAGCCTCCGGGGGCGCGAGTGCGCCGAACTTTTGGGCGTATTCCTCGAACTTCGGAGTTCCAACCCGAACGTAACCGGCATATTCGCGCCCAGGCATCTCCACCGGGTGTCCGAGATGGCCGAATGGCTGCGACGCCATGACCTGCCCTTTCAACTGCTCTCGGACATCGAGGGAAACGGGCGGCAGCGGACCGCGCCCGTGGTGCTGGTCGACCGAATCGGAATCCTTTTCGACCTGTACGCCCTGGGAGACCTGGTCTTTTGCGGCGGAAGCATCGAACCCGTCGGCGGCCACAACATCCTGGAGCCGGCGGCCTGGGGCAAGGCCGTCTTCCACGGTCCCCACGTGGAGAAGGTATACCAGGAGCGCAGGCGCCTCGAAGCCTGGAAAGCGAATTTTCCCGTCCGGGACGCCGCCGACTTGCTGGCGCAATGGCGCTACTGGGCGGGCGATCCCGCGGGGCTGAAGGAGCATGGCGAAAGAGCGAGAGAGGCGGTCAGGAGCCTGGAAGGCGTGGCGGCCCGGCAGGTGGATCTTATTTTGAAGACTCTAAGTGAAACGTCAAGCGAAACGGGATCGAGGTTGCCGATCGGTTATGCGTAAGCTCAAAAATATTCTTGAAGAGTACCGGCAAGGTAAGCTGTCCACGGAAGAAGTTCTGGCATTTCTTCGTAAACTGCCGTATGAAGACCTTGCGTTCGCGCGGGTGGACCATCACCGCGGACTGCGGCGCGGGTTTCCGGAAGTGGTGTACGGCGAGGGCAAGTCGGCCGAGCAGATCATTGCCATAGCCCGTTCCATGATGGAATTCGGGAGCAACATACTCATCACCCGTGTGGATGGCGAGAAGGCTGCGGCCGTATGTTCGGGTATCGACGGTATGGTTTACCATTCCGCGGCGAGGGCGCTGACGTTGGAAATCGAACCCGCGTCCGCGAGTGGGGCGGGCGTCGTGCAGGTGCTTTGCGCGGGATCATCGGATGTGCCCGTGGCGGAAGAGGCCGCCGTTACCGCCGGGATCATGGGCAGCAGAGTGAAGCGTTTCTACGACGTGGGGGTGGCGGGGTTGCACCGGCTCCTGAACATCTGGGAGGAGTTGCAGGACGGGTCGGTCTACGTGGTGGTGGCGGGCATGGAAGGGGCGCTTCCGAGCGTGGTGGCGGGCATGGTGGAGCGGCCCGTAATCGCGGTCCCGACCAGCATCGGCTACGGGGCCGGTCTGGGAGGCATTGCGGCGCTCCTCGGCATGCTGAATAGCTGCTCGCCGGGAATATCCGTCGTCAATATAGACAACGGCTTCGGGGCGGGTTATATGGCAGCTTTGATCGATCGAACCGGCCGGGTGGAGCAGTCGCCGGAAAGGGATGCTCCGGTAGGGTCGACAACCCATACCGGGGTAGTTAAATTGCCGCAAGAACTTGAAAAATCCTAAGTTGCCGTCGTGCTGCGGATGCCCGGTTGCAGGAAAGAATCTCTATATCAGGTATTGATTCAGCAGTTCTATCCGACAGGCAGATTTAAGGGAGACCTATATGGCCAGAGAGTACAGACCTAACGCACGGGAGTTTTCAGTCATTTCGAGGTTGGACCATGCCAAGGAGACGCAACGCATAAATGCCCTCCAGCAGCTCCGCCAGAATATCGACGACTTGAGCAGTCGCATCGCTATGAAGCTCATCGAGGAGCGGCTTATCGAAACCACCAGCATGGACGACCTGGAAGGGCAGCTCCACATCTGCCTCGAAACGTTGCTCTCCGCGGAGGACTTCGACGTCCAGTTCCAGACCGCAAATTTCAGGAACGTGGTTCCGCGGCCGCACTTCATCAGTCTGTATGTGACCGCCTTCATAATAGAGAAGCTGATAGATCACAAGAGCATCGTGGAGCTCTACGGCACCGATGAAGAGATCTATCACTGTGTAAACCATCAAGTTTCCAGAATGATTCCCCTCTAACGGCCTGTCGGCCCGATGCGGGGACCGGTTCGGTTTGCGCCGTTTTCCCATAGTGACGCTATCATTGCCGCCTTCCGGCGGAGGCAGCCCACGAACTGCTTTGACCCCGCCGGCCGGGGTGGTTCTGGTAGCGTAACCGGAGGCGGGTGGACCGGAATCCGGAATTCGATACCTGTAGCCGTTTCCTAAAGGACGATTTCAGGAGGGAGGAATCCATGCAATGCAACAAATGTTCCGCGGCCGTCGACCCCGACGACTCGTACCGGCATGCCGGAAGGACGTTGTGTGAGGACTGCTACCTGGATATCGTGACCGTGCCGAAAACGTGCGATCCGTGGGCGGTCTATTCCGCAAAGAACCTGTCGAGTCGAAACCAGGTTCTGACGCCGCTGCAGGAACGGATAATGGCGCTGCTGCGGGTCAGGGGGCCGATCACCGCACAGGAAATCTGCAGCGAGCTGAACATCTCCGAGGATGATTTCAGGCGGAACTTCGCCACTCTGAGGCATCTGGAACTCGCAAGGGGCTGCAAGAAGGACGGGCAGGTCTGTTATACGCTGTTCCAGGAATAAGCCCGGATTGGATTACTGGAATCACCGGCGGCCGGTATCGGTTTCAATGCTGCCGGACTTCGAGATGATTTCCGTCAGCGCCTCGCGCATTGCCGGTTCGACCAGCCCTGGCGGCTTGTCCGGGGACCATGCGAAGATATCGGCATCCTCCCATCCGCTTTCGACCACCTTCACGCGGCGCCCCCGCGGCGCCCATACTTCCGGCGAGGTCGGACCGAAGACCGCCGCCGTGGGAGTACCCATTGCCGCAGCCAGGTGGCTCACTCCGGAATCATTTCCCACGTAGAATCGAGCGGCTGCCAGCAGCGCGGCCAGGCGAGGAAGGGACAGGCCTCCGAGAAGGCGAAGTCCCGAAATCGACCGCGCCTTTCCAAGAAATTCCTCGAGTTCCTCGTCCGCCGGCCCCGAAACCGTCACTACCGGAATTCCGCATTCCTTCACGAGCCAGTGGAACAGGTCCCACCACCTGGAAAGAGGCCAGATCTTCCGTCTCCCCCCGCTGCCGGGATGGATGACGGCGGGTCCGCAGGGTCCGTCCAGGCCTTCTTTACGGAGCCATTCCCTGACGTAGGCCGTCTCGTCGGGAGCGGGTTCGAGAGGCCGGAAAGCCTCCGTTTCATCCTCGACCTCCCATCCGATACTCCGAAACTGCTCCGACAGGAAGCGAAAGACCGGCTTCGTGCAGCCGGGAGGCGGGAAAGAGCATATCCAATGCACCGGGCAGTCTACTCTTTGGGAAAGCCTTGACGCAAGGGCGCGGCCGCTCGCCTGTCCGAAGATGATGATGGCGCGGCTGTCGAGAAAAAAAGGGGGAAGAGGCGCGTCCTTCCAGGACGACTCGTGGAAGAAGGGAGTGAGTTCCGGTCCGCCGCAGGAGTGGACCTCCCCGGTGTAGGGCTCGGCGGCGATGACGGCCACATGCTCCGGTTTCGACCAGAAGTCCATTACGGCGTCGGGGAAGATCTTGTGGAGCCCCCTGAGGGCAGGGAGCATCAAGAGGAAGTCCCCCAGGGCGCCCTGGTGCGCTACGACGAAACGTCCTCTTTCGTCCGCGCCTTTTCGGAGGCGAGTTTCCGGTCCGACCATCTCTTGAAGAACCCTCTGGCTTTGGATACGGCGGGGGCGGCGACGGACGTGCGTAGAGTGCCGTTCCGTTGCAGCGCTATCTGGAGGCATGGCCTCAGAAGGCTGCACGGAAGGCACTCTGCCCGAGGCTGCATAATCCCCTCTTCATCCTTGGGGCACACCACGTTGGAATCCCCAAAGCACTTCGGTCGATCGCGATCTTCCGGGGAAGTTTCCGGAGAAGAGGGTGGGGGGGAGTTATCGTTTCCTGCTACGGCCATAATATTCGTGCTTTATTCCAATCCGGTATGATTACAATTCGGAAATTCAGCAAAAGCTTCGGGTTATCGTGTTTATTCCAGGATCTCCAGTACGGCCCGCTTGCGCAGCTTGGTAGCGGCGGCGTTCATAATGGTCCGCAGGGCGTGAGCGTTGCGGCCCTCCTTGCCTATGATCTTACCCAGGTCGGCTTTGGCGGCTCGCAGTTCGATCACGGAAATCTGTTGTCCCGCGACCTCTCTAACCTGCACTTCGTTAGGGAATTCGGCCAACGACTTCGCTATCATTTCCACCAGATCTTTAACTTGGATATCGTTCATGATCTTTGTCAACTCCATTGAATTGGAACATAATGAATGGGAAAGCTCAAGTTCTGAATTTCGAACTGCAGCAAACAACTCTCTCTCAAGCCGAAGAGCCGTATGATGGAGACTTCGAAATGAAACGCTTGGAGCAAGGACAACCGTTTCCAGTATCAGGATATTATGATTATTACGGCTTCCCCCCCCATGGAAGCATATTAAAATAATGAAAAAACGCTCCTTGTGTCAAGCGCTAAATCTTTAAATAATATAACATGTTGAACACGAAGAGGTAAATCTCTTCGAAAGATCCGCTCTCGATCCTCTTTCGCTCCATTATCGGCGCGTTCGCGTATGATTCGAGCATGAGAACTGCCGGCGAATCGATTGCGCCTTCGCGAGTCCGCAGGTCGAATTCCCCATCGAGGGGGAACCTTTCGCAAGTTCCTCGGGGGAGAGGCCGGCGTTTTCTTGATTTTTGGGCATGGTTCATAAACCATGTGTTTGAGGTAACACCTGGAAGGACTCATCGTCATTGC
>CAYOVG010000168.1:0-14463 GCA_964407285.1 uncultured Syntrophobacteraceae bacterium | reverse complement strand
GGGAATCGATCGAGCATGGGGAAAGCTGGTTTTGAGAAAATCGACCGGTTTTCCGTTCTTATAGAAGCGAAAGTCGAGGTGCGGTCCGGACGCCAGGCCGGTCGCGCCCACATAGCCGATCACCTGACCCTGCTCGACCTTGCTGCCGGCCACGAGTCCGGGAGCATACCGGGAGAGGTGGCCGTACGTGGTTCTGTATACGGAATCGTGGCGCACCTCGATGTAGCGCCCGAAGCCCCTGTTGTTGCCGATGAAGGTGATGGTCCCATCCCCCAGGGCGCTGACGGGGGTCCCGGTGGGAGCCGCATAGTCTATTCCGAAGTGGGGCCGATAGATTCGCAGGACCGGATGGAGACGGCTATTGGTGAAGGTGGAGCTGATACGGCTGTAGCTCAAAGGCGCCTTGAGAAAAAGCTTGCGCATCGAAGTGCCGTCCGCCCGGAAGTAATCCTGAAAACCGTCGGGGAGCCGGTAGCGGAAGGTCTGGTAGGTCACTCCCCCTACAACCATCTCGGCGGCGACGATGGGACCGGGATGGACCCTCTTTCCGTCCGCGACCTGGTGCTCATGGAACACGGCGAAGGTGTCCCCCTTCTGCAAGTCCGTGTTGAAGTCGATATCATAGGCGAAGAGATCGGCGAGATCCATGATCAGTTTGGCCGGGAGTCCCGCCTGGACCGCAGAATCGTACAGATTTTCGGAAATGCTCCCCCGGGCCGTCCCGGTCACGGTGATGAACCGCCTTTCCGTCTTCCGATAGTCCCACTGGTCTCCCGTCCTTACGAACGTAAAGGTCTGCCCCCCCGTATTCGAGTACACGAACCCGAAAGGTTCATGCTCCCCGTTGCGGTATTGAAAAGAGAAGGTCTCGCCCGGCTGCAGTTGGTCGATCTCCCGAAAACCGGGGCAGGAGCGCTCTCCCCCGTCGAGGTTCGTCAGGGAAATGTTGTGCTTTTGCAGAATCTGCCCGAGGTTATCGTCGGTCTGAACGACGTGCTGCTTCGCAAGGATGCCACTCAGGTGTTCCGTTCGAAGCGCGAAAGAATCCGGATAATTGTATACTCGATGCGAGGGGGGAGGCACGGGAACGGAGGTGCTGTGCATGTTCTGCCACAAAACGGCGACCAGGATCGCAACGACCGCAATCCACCGCTTATTCGCCAGGCGGCGCAACCTGCCGGGCTTGCGCGCGGGTCTGCTCGACATGTAGTAATTTCGAATTTCCATATTCATCATCGCCGCAGTCTATACCACACGAACCGGACGGGGTCAACACTACCGGGCCACCGCTACCGTCCCGCGATCCTCCTCAGCACCTTGATGATAACGGGCCGTCCGGCCGGATCGAGCCACGCAAGTCGTATGTCTCCGGGTTGAGGGAGGTCCGCTTTTCCCTTATGTCTGTCCGACAGGACATATACGGCGATACACCCTTTCCCTCCGGGCCATCCCGGATTGTTCATCCTGAGGAAACCCTTCTCGTCCAGTTCATAGGAGGCCGTAAAGGGAGCTGATGAAAAGGCCGCTTCCGAATTGCGGTCGAACGCCTTGTGGGAAGCGATGACCTTCATTTTTCCATCGGTACTGAAATGGAACTTCTGATACCTGGCGTAAAACGAATCCTGCGGGTCGTGATTCACCGACACCTTCATGCCGACCATTTCCCAGATGCCGGCCAGTTCATCCGGTTTTGCGGCCCTGCCGAATTCCTCGCCCGCGGCGACCGTTGAAGTTGCAATAAAAACACAAACCTGCACAAAGAACCCAACAATGAACGGCAGTCTGATCCGATGCCCCATTCCGAACCCATCCCTATGCAATAGGCCGTTTTACAGTGTACTCAATGTCGATGTCCCGACCGGCCGCTTCCCGAAACCGGGACATACTCCCGCTCCGGGCCGGTCTCCCCACTTCGGACGATCATCAAACGCCACGCACCTGAAAGATCCGACTAGGATACCACGGCGCCACGCCGAAGCAAATAATGAAATGGCTCACTCGCTACCCGTACGGCGAAAAGCGCGGACCCCGCCGGATTTTCACCCTCCACCGGCGCGATTTCCCTTTGATTATCGGATCGATAAAATCTAGAATGCAATCGTAATCCCTTTATTCGAAATCCGGAACCATTTCAGCGAACGGTCCCTTTCCTCGACCATTGCAGGTGGAAGCGGCGGTAATGGCTAACAAAGACAAGGAAAAACGGAAAGTTATCATCATTACCAAGAAGAGGCATCACGGCGGCCACCACGGGGGAAGCTGGAAGGTGGCCTACGCCGATTTCGTCACCGCCATGATGGCCTTTTTTCTGCTCATGTGGCTCATCAACATGGTGCCCCAGGAGAAAAAAGCCGTTCTTTCGGTATATTTCAAATCGTTCAGCCTTTTCCAGAAGGGCGGCAAGTCCTTTTTCTTTGAAGACGGCAAAGACATCGCCAAGGGCGAAAGCGCGGACCAGGGCGGAGGGCTGGTGAGCAAGGAAGACGCCAGGCCGAGCAAGGGGATCAGCCCGGACGATCTGAAGGGCCTTCTGAAATCCGCCATCGAAGCCGAGTTTCCGGCCCTCCAGGACCAGGTGATAGTCATTACCGACAAGAACGGAGTGCTGATTCACATCATCGACAAAGAGGGAAGGGAGATGTTCCCGCCGGGGAGCGCCCAGATCAATGAAAACGGGAAAAAGATCATCCGCCTCATCGCGGAGCTGACCAAAGACCTGCCCACAGCGATAGTCGTCGAGGGCCATACCGACAGGTCCCGCGTACCGGCGGAACAGAACATGAAGTGGGAGCTCTCCACGGCGAGGGCCTGCGCGGCCAGGAAGGAACTCGAGGGCAACGGTATCAATCCGGCCAGGTTCGCGCTGGTATTGGGGTATGCGGACACCATCCCGCTGGACCAGGACAGGCCCGCCGATCCGATAAACCGGAGAATCAGCATCACGTTCGCGTTCAGGAGCCCGGGCAACATCGGCAGCACGGGAAGCGAGGGAATCGAGGATTTCCTGAGGTCGAAGTAGGCGGCGCACATGCTCCGGCCGCCCTCCCGACGCCGCTACCTGTTCCGAAGGCCGTCCACGATGGACGGCAGGTACTTGAGCACATAATCCAGATCATCCCTGCGCGTGGCGAGGCCGAGGCTGAACCGCAAAACCCCGTAACGCTTCGTGTCCACGCCGATGGCCTTGAGCACGTGCGAGGCGTCGGGGGAACCGGCGCTGCACGCGGAACCGGAGGAAACGTAGACCCCAATGTGGTTCAGGCTGAGCAGCAAGGAGCCCCCGTCCACGCCGGGAAATCCGACGCTCAGGTTGTTCGGCAGGCGGTTGGTCATCGAGCCGTTGACGATGATTCCGGGAACGATGCTTTTCAACCCATCGAGGAAATAGTCCCTGAGGTCCCGCAGCCGGCGGTTTTCCTTTTCCATTTCACCATGGCTCAAATCGGCCGCAAGCCCGAAAGCGACGATGGAGCCGACGTTTTCGGTCCCCGCCCGCAACCCGGATTCCTGGCCGCCTCCATGGACGAGCGGAACGAGGGATACGGCGTCGCTCGCGTACAACGCTCCCACGCCCTTGGGAGCATATATCTTGTGCCCGGAAACGGACAGCAACGAGATGCCGGACTTCTCAGGATTCAGGGGAATCTTGCCGAATCCCTGCACGGCATCGACCATGAAGGGCACGCCGGCGTCCCTGCAAATCGAGCCGATCTCCTCCAGCGGGTTGATGGTCCCGATTTCGTTATTGGCGGCCATGACGCACACCAGGATCGTATCGGACCGTATTTTGTCGCGCACGGACTCCGGAAGCGCCGTCCCCTCTCCGTCCGCTTCCGCCCAATCCACCTCGAACCCCAACGTCGACAAATAGTCCAGGGTCCTCAGGACGGAAGGGTGTTCCATGCGGCTGCTTACGATATGGCCCTTCTTCTCCATGTGGCGCAACGCGACGCCCTTTATCGCCAGGTTGTTCGCCTCCGAACCGCTCCCGGTAAAGACGATGCGCCCGGGCTCCACCCCCAGGCGCCGGCTTATCCGCATGCGCGCCTTCCGGACCGCCTCGTGGGCCTCCCGGCCCAAAACGCTGCTGCTGCTTGGATTGCCGAAAGCGAGCGGATTCCGGTAATGGTCCACCAGGCAATTCACGACTTCGGGGCGAAGGGGCGTGGTGGCGTTATGGTCCAGGTAGACTTCCCTGCGGTCCTCCACATGGACTGCGGCCATCGGCTTGCAGCCGCCTTGCGTCGATTGCACGGGAATGCCAATCCAGGCATAGACGGAGCCGAGCCCATGGGGAAACAGCCTGTCGATATCTTCCCCGGCCACGCCCGTGTGCTTCCATATGTTCTGGTAGAGCGGCCCGACGCCATGCTCCCTGAAATAGCGATAAGCGTATTCCAGGACCTTCATGTGCGCATCCGTGAGCGCCGTGTCCGTGGCCAGGGCCATGCCACGAATCAACGTTTTCGAATAATTGTCCATGCTGTTCTTCGTCTGCCGGTGGTAAAGAGGCCGTCATAGTCCCGAGGCGCCGGGATAGAGGCGGAACGGGTAACCGGTAGCCGAATCCTCCATTCCCCGCACGATGGTTTCAAAAACATGGAAGGGCATGCCGACTCCCAACCGGTCCGCTTCGAATTTCGCTATGAGCCGCGCTCCCAGGCAGTAGCCCGATACGTTCAGCTCACCGGTCACGTAGGGCCGGGCGAGCAGGTCCGAGGAAACCGCCCTGAGACCTCCCATCGAAGCCGTCACTCTCTTCCCCGTGTTGTACTGCCAGGCCTGGACGATCCGGGTCAGTTCCACGGGGCGCACGGAAAGAACGACCACATCGGGGACCAGCTCCACGCCTTCGATCTCGAAATCCGCCGGGTAGAAGAAAACCCCCTGCATCACCGGAGGCTGTATGGCAGCCATTTCGGCAACCGCCCGTTTCGCGGTTTCCTTATCCTTGAACCTGCCGCTATCGTCCTCTCCGAACATGCAGAAGTCGAAACGCCCGGCATCCCTGCAGGCATAAACGGAACCATCCGTAAAGTCTTTCGGCGAGGGCGGCTTGAAGGATGTTCCCAGCCGGGACTGTTCGCGCATGACCTCCGTGTAGATACGGGGCCCGGGGAGCGGCTCCTCCCGGTTCCGATCGACCAGTCCGAGACTGACGGCGGCGGCGACGCAGCCGATGTTTTCGAGCGTAAGGAGGACGGGGTCTCCGAGGGACGACTGCCTGGCGGCCTGGCAGGAAGTAAGAGTAAGGCTGCCGGGAAGGTATCCCAGTACATGCCCGGGAATGCGTTCGTCCTTCTTGAAGAACCTGACGGCGGACAGGGACGGGGCAATGCCTTCGACCCCGAGAGCCTTCACCATCCTCGAGTACAGTTGAGCGAGTCTTGCCGCCATGCTATCCTCACACCCTTCTCTTTCGCGGGCAATTTTCCACCACGAAAAGCACGAAAAATTCGAAAAGAACCCCCAAAAACACGACAGCGCGTAGACCCTGCCGGTCCGGTAATCCTACCATCAAAAGCCCTGTTCGTTAAGGAGAAACCCTGCTCGGGGAATCGTACGGCCCCATTTTTACGCCCCATGCGACAATAGGGTGTATTCCGCGCCGATAATACAGCCATTTACGTATTTCGCATTAATGCATATGCATTATCATGTATTTCAGGAACCGCTCTTCTAAAGCTTTTAGCTTGTTCTCTCTCCTCCTTGACTCAGCCGGGTGGGAAACCGACTTCCCACCCGGCGCTCCCTCACTCATGGCAGTACCGGCGCCGGGAATCATGGCTGTTTTCGTTTGTTCTTCCCGCACTCCGGCGCTTGCGATTCCTTGTGCAGGTCCCGACTATCCATTATGCTATTGTACTGATATACTAAGTTGGACTGTGTCGGGTTCTCGTGGGTCGCATACCTGAATCGAGTGAACGGGGTAAAGGAATGGCTGACGAAGATAAGCAGGGATCGAAACCTGAAGGACAAATTCCCGCCAATCGGCGGAGCAGGCCGCGAAAGAAGAAGCAGAGCGACGGCGACGGGGCTTCGCCGGATGCCCGGACTCATGATGCTCCACTGGGTCCGCTGGATGCGCCCGCCGGGCGGGCGGAACAAAACGGACACGAGGAGCGGCAAGCGCGAGAGGGACACAGTGAGCCCGACGAACCGGGAGGGCCCGCCCCGGCGGCGGACGGCGCCGGTGGACCGTCCCATGCCGAATCCATCCGGAGACGGACCTTTCCCATCATCGGCATCGGCTCTTCGGCGGGAGGGCTCGAGGCCCTCGAGGAATTCTTCAAGAATGTTCCCGAAGACAGCGAAATGGCCTATATCATCGTATCCCACACGGACCCGGCCCGTTCGAGCCTTCTTCCGGACATCATCCGGCGCAGGGCGAACATTCCGGTCACCGAGGTGAGCGACGGGATAACCATCGAACCCAATGTCGTATACCTGCCCCCATCCAACCGGGACCTCGTCCTCGAGGGCGACCGCTTCAGGCTCAAGGAGCAGCAGCGCAACTCGATGCCCCGGCTGCCCATCGATTCGTTTTTCAAATCCCTGGCGGAATCCGGCGGGGAACAGGCATGCTGCGTCATTCTTTCCGGTACGGGTACGGACGGCGCGCAAGGCCTTCGCGTGATCAAGGAAAAGGGCGGCGTCACGGTCGTTCAAAGCATCGAATCCGCAATGTACAGGGGCATGCCCGAAAGCGCCGTCGCAACCAGCCTGGCCGACTTCGTCCTTCGTCCCTCCGAAATGCCGGAGCGGCTCATCGAATGCTTCTCCACCGACGCCGGCATGCCGAAACCGGAGGAGGCCGAACCCCGGGAGGATTTCCCCTCCACGCTCTCCAAGATCATCACCACCATCAGCAACCGGATCGGCCACGACTTCTCCGCTTACAAAAAGAGCACCCTCATCCGGCGCATTCAGAGGCGTATGGTGGTGACCAGGATCGGCAGTCCACAGAAATACCTGAACTACCTGCATCACAATCCGGGCGAGATAGAGTTCCTCTTCCAGGACTTGCTGATCGGCGTGACGAGTTTTTTCAGGGACCCGGAATCGTTCGACCTTCTGAAAAAGGAGATACTGCCGGACCTTTTGACCCGCCGACCGGCGAGTGAACCGTTTCGAGTGTGGGCAGCCGGGTGCGCGACCGGCGAGGAAGTCTACTCCATCGTGATGCTCGTTATGGAATGCCTTGAGGAGATCGGCGTCACAAAGGAAATCCAGGCCTTCGGGACCGATCTCGACCATTCGGCCGTCGAGAAAGCCAGGGATGGGCTCTACCCGGAGAATATCGTCGCCGATGTATCGCCCGGGAGATTACAGCGTTTCTTCGAGGAAGAGGATACAAGCTACCGTGTCCGCAAGGAAATTCGGGAACCTGTCGTTTTTGCCGCCCACAACCTTCTGAAGGACCCTCCGTTTTCCAGGCTCGATCTCCTGATGTGCCGCAATCTCCTGATCTACCTGGAGCCGAAGGCCCAGAAGAAGACGTTGCCGCTCTTCCACTACGCCCTGAGGCCGGGCGGGGTCCTCTTCCTGGGAGCTTCGGAAACGGTGGGGGAATTCACCGATCTTTTCACTCCCATCCATAAGAAGTGGAGCATGTACCGAAGGGTCGACGTGAGCCCCGCCCTGCAGCCCATCGTCGAGTTTCCGACAGGAGGAACGGCGCCGCCGGCGCCTTTGGAGCGCGCTCCAATGGGCCCGCCGCAGGCGGAAGTCAACGACGCCGCCCTTGCCGACGCCACCACGCAGCTTCTCCTGGAGATGCACACGCCTGCGTGCGTGGTGGTGAACCGGCGTGGCGAGATCAACTTCATCCACGGGCGCACCGGGAAGTATCTCGAACCCGCTCCGGGACGCATTAGCGTCAATATCATCGATATGGCCCGGGAGGGGCTGCGCTTCGAACTGGCCTCCGCATTGAGAAAGGTTGCGGCCACCGGTGAAACGGTTCGAAGGGAAGGGCTTCGGGTCAAAACCAACGGCGATTTCCAGGATTTCAACCTGACGATGAAACCCCTGGGAAAGTCCGACTCGCTCAAGAATATGATCGTCGTTCTTTTCGAGGAAATCCCTCCGCCGAGGAAAAAGAGGCTGCACAGGAAGAAGAGCGATTGCGGACCGGACGCCGTCGCCCAGCGAACGGGCGAACTCGAACGGGAGATAGCCAAACTGCAGCAGGACCACCGGATCACCCTGGAGGAACTTGAAACTTCCAACGAGGAACTCAAGTCGGTGAACGAGGAACTCCAATCGTCCAATGAGGAACTCCAATCCACAAACGAAGAACTGGAGTCGTCCAGGGAGGAACTGCAGTCGCTCAATGAAGAGCTGTCCACGGTCAATGCGGAACTTCATGAGAAGATCGTGGAGCTTTCCCAATCGTACGACACCATCAACCATGTGTTGAATTCCACCGGGGTCGCCATTCTTTTCGTGGACAGGGAACTCAACGTCCAGCGCTTCACCCGGGAAGCTACCGGGCTCATCAACCTCATCGATGCGGACATCGGGCGCTCCCTGACGCACATTTCCACGAACCTCGACTATGATTCCTTCCTTGAGGATGTCAGGCGGGCGCTTGTGGAACAGAAGACGATCGATCGGGAGATGCGCGCGCGGGACGGCCGCTGGTATTCGGCGCGAATCGTGCCTTACGTGGAGCCACGAGGCCGGTTGAACGGGGTAGTCATTACCTTTTTCGACGTGGACCGCATGAAGGGAGCCTTGCGGCGGATGGACGAGGCGGGACTGGGATAGCGAGGATTACCCCGCCCCCGCCCGCGCTTTCTTTTCGCTCGCCAGGATGATTTGCCGGATGATGCGGGCATCCTCGCTCGCTTTCTTTCCCCTTGCCCGAAAGTGAGCCGCCGAAGAGGCGCTTTTCACCCGCTGCATGCGGTCGGAAAGCTTGTGGTAGAGTTGCTCCTTCTCCTCGAGGACCCTTACGGCGCTCCAAAGAGCGGCTTCGACGGTTTCGGACAGCATGGACTCGAGGTAGCCGCTGGAGAACGCATGTCCCACGCGGCATCTGTACTCCGCCGAATCTCCCTCGATTTTTTCCCGAAGGACGCCTCCACACTGGGGGCAGCTGATACCTATGGCCTTACCGGTGTCGACTCTCGCCTGCAGATCGCCTATCGACAACTCCAGGATATCTCTTTCTTCAGCGGGTTCTCCCGGATTCGTACCGGACGGCGCATCCGTCTTCACCAGCTCTGTAAGAAGCTCCGGAATCCGGTCCACGGGAAGGCTGTGGTCTATATCCACGTTCGCCATGGCGCTCGTCGGCATGCCCGGAAAGAGCGCGTCCGCGGGGTCCTGGACCACGGCGATTCCTCCGCGTTTCTTAATCACCCTAAGCCCTGCCGTTCCATCGTCGAGATTGCCGGAGAGGACCACGCCCACCACTCGAGAACCGTAGGCTGCCGCGGCGCTTCGAAACAGGGGATCGACGGCGGGCCTCGAGTGGTTCTCCTCCGGCCCCGCCACCAGGCGTATATGTTCGGGTTTGAGCAGCATGTGGTAATCGGGAGGAGCAATGTAGATGCGCCCGGGCTCTATGCGCGCGCCGTCCCGCGGGTGCGTCGCGGGTAGGGGACCCCAGTGGGACATGATCTGCGGCAGCACGCTCACGCCATTGCCGGGCAGGTGGATGACCAGGAAAATGGAGCCGGCGAAATCCCCGGGGAGTAATGAAACGAGCTTCTTGCCGGCCTCGACTCCACCGGCGGATGCTCCAATGACGATAATGTCTCTCTTAGGCATCGTATTATTCCTTATAAGAGGCTACGGCATAAGCTCTTAACATAAATTCGTTATGCCGCGCCTTGCTGTCAAGGAGCAGGTCCATAAATGCCTTGGCGCGGAGCCCGCGTTGTCGCCGGCGCGGTTCGTAACCGACTTACACGAAGCAACACCGGGACCAATCCAATGCCGTTCCCGCTGCGCGAGTGGGCAATATCATGGAGGCGGTATGAATTATAGAATTGTATCGCGGCGCGTCTTTGTGTACCATGTACCCATGAGGCTTTGCCCGGTGATAGGCAAACCGCATCAACAATACGGATATAACAAGTTAAACCGGGCGCTTGCGCTTTGTTTTTTCGAGCGCTAAATTATGGAAAGCCAGGATTATTATGGGTTTTCCCTTCTTCTCCCATTGTGCCGTTGCATTGCTGCTCCTGGAAGGAGGCGCAACCGTAATGAACGAAACTCTCGTACATTCCAGATTCGAGAAACTCCGCAGACGGGCCGAGGAAATGCTCAGCAGTCGAGGAGAGGAGAAGCAGGGCGATTTTTCCGAGATGGACATTCTTGCCCTCATTCACGAACTGGAAGTGCACCAGATCGAACTGCAACTCCAGAATGAAGAACTCCGGTCCGCCAAGGTTGAACTGGAGGAATCGCGGAACAGGTATGCAGACCTCTATGAGCGCGCTCCAGCGGGGTACGTGGACCTCGACAGGCAAGGCCTCGTCGTTCAATCGAACCTCGTCGCCAGGGAGATGCTCGGAATTGCAGTGCAGTACCAGTTCGAGTATCCGTTCACCGCGCTCATCCATCCCGAGGACCAGGGCAAATTTCGGGCGCTTATGCACAGGGTGGCGCAAACCGCCGAAGGAAGAGGATCATGTGAGATCCGTATTACCGGGAAGAACGAGACCGGCGCCCCTTATGTCACGCAGATGGAGATCGCGGCATTGACCGATGCCGCGGGAAGGATCGAAAGGTGGCGCGTGGTTTTCGTCGATATCACCGTGCGCAAGCAGATGGAGGAGGAACTACGGGAGGCTCGGGACCGGTTGGAGATCAGGGTAAATGAACGGACAGCCGAACTGGCCGTGGCGAACCAGTCCCTGAGAGCTGAAATTGAAGACCGCAAGCAGGTCGAGGCCGAACTCGAACTTTATATGAACAAACTCGAACGGAGCAACCGGGAGTTGCAGGATTTCGCTTTCATTGCTTCCCATGACCTGCAGGAACCCTTGCGGAAAATCCAGTCCTTCGGAGAGATGCTGAAGCAGAACTGGGCCGGGAACCTGGGAGAGCAGGGTTCCGATTTTTTGGAAAGAATGTGCAAGGCGGCCCGGAGGCTGCAGGAGATGGTGAACGGTCTTCTCGACTACTCACGGGTCGTCACGCAGGGAAAAAGCTTTGAGCCGGTCGATTTGGGAAAGATTGTCCGGGAAGTGGTATCGGACCTGGAATGGCGGATCGATAAGAACAAGGCCGAAGTGACAGTTGAGGACCTGCCCTCCATCGAGGCCGATCCGACGCAGATGCGCAGGCTATTCCAGAACCTGATCTCCAATGCTCTCAAGTTTCATGGAAATGAGCGGTCCGTAGTCAAAATCTACGCGAAGCCTGCCGCGGCGAACGCGGAAGAGGGAAACAAAAGCCGGCGGATATTCGTCGAAGACAACGGCATCGGCTTCGAGGAAGAGGATGCCGAACGTATCTTCGCCCTTTTCGAACGGCTGCACGGCCGAAGCGCATATGAGGGCACGGGCATGGGGCTCGCCATCTGCAAGAGGATCGTCGAGCGCCACGGTGGCGCGATCGAAGCGCACGGGCAACCGGGCAAGGGGGCGACTTTCGTCGTCACGCTTCCCGCCATCCGGCAGGGGTCTTAGACAGGCGGACGGAAATCCATCCCGATCATGTCTCCGGCTTCGGCTGTTCCAGGGGTAGCCTGATGATGAATGCCGCCCCCTTCCCAAGTCTACTGACGGCCGTAATGGTTCCTCCGTGCCTCTCGACGATCTTTCTGCAAATGGCGAGTCCCATGCCGGTTCCTTCGTATGGCGCGCTACGGCCATGGAGCCGCTGAAAGGGTTTGAATATCCGGTCTACATAAATCTCGTCAAAGCCTATGCCGTTGTCTTCGACAAAGACACGGCACATGTCGTGTACGCCTTCTTCTACCTTGCCGTGGATTCTAACGAGGGGCTTTTCAGACTCCTTGCGGTACTTTATCGAATTGCCTATGAGGTTTTGAAAGAGTTGGCGCATTTGCGGCGCATCGCCCTCAATGGTTGGAAGTTCGCCAATCTCCACCGTTGCGCCGCTTTTCATTACAGTCACCTCGAGATCGGAAATCGCGTCCTCGACAACGCTTTTGAGGCGGACCGGCTCAAAGGGGGTCGTCCGTGTCGTTACGCGCGAGTAGACAAGAAGAGACTGGAGTAACTCGGACATGCGATATGCCGCATCCGTCATGCGCTTGAAGTAATCCCGGCCACGCTCTCCAAGAACATCCCCGTATTGACTCGAGAGCATGTTGCCGAAGCTCTGGATTTTCCTCACGGGTTCCTGCAAATCATGGGAGGCCACATAGGCAAACTCCTGCAGTTCATTGTTCAGATCTTCAAGTCTTACGGCATACTCGGTCAACGCCTTGTTCTTCAACTCCAGTTCGGCTGTGCGCTCCTCAACCCGAAGCTCCAATTCGTCATGGGATTCTCTAAGTTCTTCTTCCATTTGCCTGCGCTCGGAAATGTCCCCGAAAGTGATGAGCCATCCGTTGAAGCGGCCGCCGCCATCTCTCGAAGTCACAACCTCCACCCGGGCGTGGAACGGCTCGGTTCCGGCTCTGAGCAACCGGATCTCTCCCGTGAGCCTCGCCGATTTTCCTTCAGCAGCCTTTCGAGTCAGCAGAAAATAGTTCCCATGATCGTCCGGATGCACGAAGGAGGAGCCTCCCTGGCCGATGAGACGGGATTTCGGAAGGCCGAGCAGGTCCGAAGCCGCGAGGTTGGCTTTGACTACAATCCCCTTCGCACTTATGGTTACATACCCCACAG
This sequence comes from uncultured Syntrophobacteraceae bacterium, assembly GCA_964407285.1. Taxonomy (GTDB): domain Bacteria; phylum Desulfobacterota; class Syntrophobacteria; order Syntrophobacterales; family Syntrophobacteraceae; genus CAYOVG01. Next base: position 1,645 of record CAYOVG010000168.1, on the reverse strand, counting down.
GCGCCAAATCATACAAATCGGCATATTCTTTCCGTGACTCCTCCAACTGTCGCTTTGCTTCCCGAAGCTCCTCATTCTGGATCTGAAGCTCTATCTGATGGACTTCAAGCTCATGAATGAGCTGCAAGACGTCCATATTCGAGAATCGATCCGATCCAGTCCCCTCGGGTTCTTTCAGAAGTTCTTCCGCCCTGTCGCGCAGCCACTGGAATCTGGAAGGCGTCGAATCGCCGCTCATCTGGATGGTTCCTCCATAGAAGTTAGCTCCGCATTGACTTCGGCAAGCTCCAACGTTCTTTCTCGAACCCGAAGCTCCAGTTCGTCCCGAGCATTTCTCAACTCCTCCTCCATGACCTTACGATCGGTGACGCCAATGAATGCTATACGCCATTCGGCATTTTTCGTCGAGGTATCGACCGAACCCGCAACTTCCATTTGAATGACGCGGGGAACGCCATCCTCGCCCTTACGGGCAATTCGGATTTCACAAGATTTCCCCCCCCGCGCTGTTCACCGTCTCGTGCACGAGGGCCCGATATTTCCCCTGGTCCTCGGCATGGACGAATGAAGCGAATGGATAACGAAACCGCCGCCGCGCATTGATTCCCAATATCCGACCGGCGGCGACATTACAGCGGGTAACGACCCCACGTCTATTCAAGTTCACGTATCCGACGGGAGCATCATTGTAGAGCTGCGCATAATGGTTTCCGGACTCCTCCAGCGCTTTCCGAGCGGACCGGAGTTCTTCATTCTGGAGTTGCAACTCCATTTGATGCACTTCGAGTTCTTCCACGAGCCTGACCAAATCCAGGTCCGCGCCCCCGAGGTCATCCCTATGCCTCGACCCGAGGATCTGCTCGGCTTTGCGGCGAAACTCACCAAGTTTTGCGGACCACCTGTCCGAATCCCCCATTTGGTACTCCAAATCCTTGCACCTTTGCATTTGCAGCAAAAGGTCCGGAACATCCATGAAACCGGAACAGGCGAAAGCCCTCCCACAACACATTTCCGCAGGTTCCGGAAATGATGAATAAGAACACAGCTTCTATTTCATGTTATCAAGCACATCGATTTGAGGCAAACCCTATTCCAACACTCAACATACTTCCCGATTCTCCCTGGCGGTAAGGTAGAGGACAAACATCGTCCCCTCTCCCGGCGTGCTTCCGGCGTCAATCTCCCCCATGCGCTCCGCAATGACGGACTTCAAGCGCATGAACAGGCTCCAGCATCATCAACGCAATCGGATGTCCCACGGCATAACAGGGTCCTTTCTCCGGACCACGCACATAAATATAATACGCATTCATAGAACGCGCCCGTAGCAGAGACACCCTGCGCGAACAAGGGAAAGGCGCCGCCGGACGCATTTGAGCCGACCGGCGAGCGATCCCGCGTCGACGCCCGCGCGGAGACCATGAAGTGATGCTCAAATCATCTTGCCGCATCCGTTAACCCGGCATTTCCTCTTGCCGCATCCGTTAACCCGGCATTTCCTCTTGCCCAATCCCGAACCTCGTGCTAGGTTATTATGTCTTTCTAAACATAACGCCGTTCGGCAGAGAAATTCCGCTGAGCCGGAAGCCCGCGTCGCGGCCCCATTTCAGGACAAGAATACCCGGGAGTAACATCAGGATGGAAA
>CAYOVG010000167.1:0-14478 GCA_964407285.1 uncultured Syntrophobacteraceae bacterium | reverse complement strand
ACCCACGACATTATCCTGAATGCACTTACCCAATTCGATCAATCGTTGTTGCGTCAGGCCCCCGCAGTCGCGTCAGGCTCCGCGTTGGCATTCCCACGTAAGCGGAGCCCCGATCCGGGCTTCTCGACGTTTCCCGACTTCCCGCCCCCAGGCGCACCGCCTCGCCACCCTCCGCCGGCATGGATTTACAGTCTTTCCTCTCGACAATTCCACGCTCTCCCCACCTTGCTCCGGGTAACCGCAATGATTATAAAGAAGTCTCGACGTTCCGAACGTGTGTGCAAATCAAATCACATAATGATCATTTCGAGGTCGCATGCTGATAATCTACCGACTGGAATGAGAATTTGCCGACAACCTTACGAACCGGTTTCTTTGAGGTCGCATACACATACCGATAATCTGCCGACAACTTCGAGGCCCTTGAGAAGAGAAGGAGAGTGGAATGCAAGAGCGAGCCGATGCGGTCACTATGAGAGGAAATCCCCTTACCCTGGTGGGCGCCGAAATCAACGTCGGAGACAAGGCCCCCGATTTCGAGGTGATCGACAATGCCCTGTCGCCCGTCAAGTTCTCTTCATATTCCGGAAAGGTATGCATCATATCCTCCGTGCCTTCCCTGGATACGCCCGTCTGTGATATGGAAACACGCAGGTTCAACAACGAAGCTTCCACCCTCGGCGACGACGTCGCCATTCTCACCATCAGCATGGACCTGCCCTTCGCTCAGAAACGCTGGTGCGGAGCGGCGGGAGTGGACAAACTCACCACCCTCTCCGATCATCGCGACGCCTCTTTCGGAACCGCCTACGGCGTTTTACTCAAGGAATTGCGCCTGCTGGCGAGGGCCGTCTTCGTGGTCGACCGGCAGGGGACCGTAAAGCATGTGGACCTGGTGAAGGAGATCGCCAACGAACCCGATTACGACGCGGCGCTGCAAGCCGCTAAGAGCTGCCTGTAAGCGCGGCGGGGGAGCGTAGCGTTAGCTCCCCCGTACGGCAAAGCTCACGGCATGCTCCGATATGTCCATCGAGGCTGACGTCCCCGTTCAGCCGCTCGATGCCTCATGACGAATCCTCATGAGGGGGAGGGAGCTTCGATGCCTCGCGCTTCCTCATGCTCCGTTCGTCATGCTTCGCTCGATACCCCGGCATGGTCCCTCGGCCTGAACGGGACCGCCCCGGCATGAACGGGAGTGACGCGAACCGGGCCGGCGAAACAGCCCATAGCTCGTGAGCGCTGTAACTGCTGACTGATGCTCCATTCGGACCGGACCGGATGGGGAAAACCTCCAGAAGATGCAAAGGAGTCCATAGATGGCCACCGGACTGGATGACGCCGGAGAAATGTTTTGTGCCGCTCTCGATATGAAGGAGAAGAAAAAAGCCCTGTACGAGCAGTCCATGAAGAGCTGTCCCGACTCGGACAACTTCGGCAGGGAGACGTTCCGCATGCTGCGGGACGCCGAGGAGGAACACAGCAGGCATATTCAGGAGATTTACGAGGAAATCAAGAAGGGCAAGGCATGGGAGGACGCCTGCCGCTACTATCCCGAGCATTCCGACGATCTGAGAAGCGCATTCGGAAAGATCGTGGAGGAATATGCGAACCGGCCACCGGTGTGCGCCGACCAGGTTGCGGCCATCGACACCGGGCTTCAGCTCGAAGATGCGGCCATCAAGTTCTTCGAAAGCCGGCTGTCCGGCTCGACGGAAGCGATGGAGCGCCGGTTCCTCCAACACATGGTCGTCGATGAAAGAGAACACTACAGGACCCTTGCCGACCTGAGGTTCTACTACACCGACCCCGAAGCCTGGATGATGGAGAAATCCCGCGCCAGGCTCGATGGGGCTTAACGGATGGTGGGGGAATGGGTGAATTGGTGAGTCGGTGAATGGGTGAGTGGGTGAGTCGGTTAGTGGGTGAATGGGTGAGTGGGTCGATCGGTAAGTAGGTGAATGGGTGAATGGGTAAGCACGTGAATGGATGAGCGGGGGGATAGATGAGCAGGTGAGTACGTTGTATGGATGGGCTGGTGAGTGGATGGAGCGGTTGGTGGATGAATAGGACAACGAGGCGGTAACCGCCACGGAAAAGGTATGGAATGAGATTTCTTTCTCGAATGGTCGTGATGTCTCTTGCACTGTTCGCCGCGTTCGCGGCCGTCACGGCGCCGGCGCTCTCGCCCCCGGCCGCCGTTGCGGCAACCGCCGAAAGCGGCAAGGAGGACGCTTCGAAAGGGCCTCTTCCGGTCGGCGTGCAACTGCCCGAGATACGCCTCCCGGCCCCGGCGACCCCGGAGGAATCCCGGTACCTCGGCATCGGCGAAAAGGAGCCCTTCACGCTGTCCCAGGTAAAGGCGAAGATCGTGATCCTGGAAGTGTTCAGCATGTACTGCCCCTACTGTCAGAAGGAGGCGCCCCGCGTCAACGAACTTTACCGGCTCATCGAGGAGAGCCCCGAATTGAAGGACAACATCAAGATCATCGGACTCGGCGCCGGGAACTCCACGTTCGAGGTCAAAGTCTTCAAGACCACGTATGGCGTGCCCTTCCCTCTCATCCCGGACCCGGACCTCGAAATCCACAAGGCCCTCGGGGAGCCTCGGACCCCCTACTTCATAGCCGTGGGATCGGGGACGGCAGGAGCGGGACGCGGCGCCGGAAAGGTCATCTACTCGAAAGGGGGCGGCATCGACGATCCCCGGCAGTTCGTGGATCTTCTGCTGAAGGCTTCCGGGGGCGACTCCGGCGCCCAAAAGCCGTGAACCGCATGCGCCGAATGGAGGGAGAACGGGAAATGCTACAGAGTAAGACGTCTTTCACCATGAACCCCATGTTTCCATACTCGTCAGGCCCATCGACGGACGCACCCGTCGGCGCTCGACCGCCGGGGGGGCGATCAGGCGCTCGACCACCGGCCCGGACCGGCGGCGTACGGTGGGTCCCATGGGTCTGCATAGCCCTGCTGGCGATTCTTCCGGCCCTGGCGCAGGCGCCGCTCCCGGAACCCTTCGGCCCCTCCGCGGCCCACGCCCGTTCCGAACAGTTCGGAGACCGGATCTACGATGCCGGGAAGCTCAAACCCATCGACAGCCAACCGAAGCTCGCGGAGGGCGACAAGGCTCCCGACTTCACTCTGCCCTCCATCTCCGGGGAGCAGGTTTCCCTGAGCCGGTACATTGGAAAGGAGAACGTGGTCTTATCGTTCGTGCCCGCCGCCTGGACCCCCGTTTGCTCCGACCAGTGGCCGGGCTACAATATCGCAAAGCCGCTCTTCGAACAGCACAATACCGTGCTGCTCGGGATAACCGTGGACAATCTGCCCACCCTCCACGCCTGGACACGGGAGATGGGAGGAGTGTGGTTCCCGGTGCTCTCCGACTTCCACCCGCACGGTGCGGTGGCGGACAGGTACGGCGTGCTCCGGTCCGACGGGACGAGCGAGCGAGCGATTTTCGTTATTGATAAGGAAGGTATCATCCGGTACATTGATGTTCACGACATCAATGCGAGGCCCCGTCTCGAAGTGCTCATACAAAAGATCGAGGGTCTCGGCAAGTGAGTCCCGTAAGTGTATCAATCGAGCCTGTTGTTATCATCCGTTGATCTATTGGAACCACCGAAAAGAAGGAGAAAAGGAGCTATGTCGAAGGAGAAGAAACGGTACACGGTTAGAGGAGAATGTCCGCAGTGTGCGTGTGGCGATGTGAGTTTCCTCGGACCGGAAACCCTGAAGGAGAAGTATATCGGCCCCGAGGAAGAGATAGAGATACTCTGCCCGGCCTGCGGAACCAAGCACAAGGGCAAAGTAGTGGACGAAGAACATTCGCATTGACGGTTGTCGGAAATCCGGCGAACGGAGAACGGAAATGCCGCGTCGCGTTCGCTTTCCGGTCCCCGTGAACCGGCGTCCGACCGCCGTTTTCCGATTTCCTGTTTCTACAAGGAGGGTACTATGAGTACACCGAAACATTGTCCAGGATTCGAACAGTTCAAAGGACTCAAGGTATTTTCGTGTAGGTGCCCGGAATGCAGTCAAGAAAAGGAAATCTTCTCGGACGAATTCGACAAACCCCATACCTGCGGCCAATGCGGTAAGCAGATTGACTTCACGAGGTGCAGTATCGACGCGCAGGCGGGCACATCCGCCCCCAGGTAGTCTCTCGTTACCGATGAACCAGTAAACCTGATCCGCCAACCGCCACAGGGGCAGGGCACGCGGTACCGCCACACGCGCCGCGCATGCCCCTGCGGCGCCCCCCCCGCAAGTGTTGCGGATGTGTGGGATGAGGCAAAGCCGAAGTGCTGCCCGCCACAATCCGACATCCGGAGTTTTTCCTCTCGGAAGATCTGCGCACGCAAACACGTTCTTATGGTAAATTCCCCGAGGAACCGAAGCACAGCCGTCTATGCTCTTACCCTCCGGAGACGCCGAATGCTCGGTACGGCGTTCTTCCTCGAAGGCTTCGCCGTGCGGCACCCGGGACCCGGTCGATGGGCGCCGGAAACGGATCGAAGAAGGATAGTGGAGAGGTCCATGGAGGCTTTGACCATCGATGAAACTTTACGATGAATTCTTCTCATCGATACCGTTTTTCAACAAGATCGGCATCAGGTATGCCGTGGTCGGAGGCATCGCCCTCGCCTTCCATGGCAGACCAAGATCCACCACAGACACCGATATTACGGGACCACCAGGCGGCGAGCGAGTAGCGAACAGCACGTAGAGGCGACAGCCACGGGAATCCGGCCTCTCGAGCACACGTGACCGTAGCTTCGATTCGAAAGAGCTGAAGGCCCCCCTATTCCTCCGGGACCTTGCTTCCGGCGGGTGCGAGTTCGATCTGAAACAGCTTGGGCCAGAACTTTCCCGTGACGAACAGCCGGTCGCGGGCGGCGTCGTAGGCGATTCCGTTGAGGACGTCCGCGCCGGAGGCGTCGCCCAACTCCTTGTGCAGCCCCGAGAGATCTATCCACCTGGTGACGCGGCCGCTTTCGGGAGAAATGACGGCGATCAGTTCCTCCCCCCAGATATTGGCGAAGATTTCGCCCTTGACGTATTCCAGTTCGTTGAGGTGAAGCACCGGCACCCCGAGGTTGCGGACGGTCACGCGTCTTTGTTCCTCGAACGTGGCCGGGTCCCGGAAGCTGAGCGTCGCGCTTCCATCGCTCATGATGAGCGATTTTCCGTCGCCGGTGATTCCCCAACCTTCGCCGTCGTAATAGAATTCGCCCTTCACGGCGAAGCTGCCCTTGTCGTAAACGACCCCGACGCCGGAATGCCAGGTCAACTGCAGAAGAGAGCCGTTTTCCAGCAGGGTCAGACCTTCCCCGAAATATGAACCCGGAAGGGAGTATCTCTTCACGACCTTGCCCGTTTCCGGTTCGACCTTGCGGAGTTCGGAACTGCCGTACCGGCCCGTGCTTTCGTAGAAAAAGCCGTTGTCGTACACGAGTCCCTGAGTGAACGCGCCGGGGTCGTGCGGGTAGGTCTTGACGATTTTGTAGCTCCAGATTTCGATGGGCCGAGACTTGAGGGAATCGTCCTCCACACCGACGATCCGTATGATGGTGGGTGCCGGCGCCTGCGGCCGGGCGTAGGGATCCTTCCAATACTCTTTCATGAATTGCGTGAACTTATGGCAGGCTGTTGCTCCCATGAGCACGGAAACGGCAAGAAGAACCACGGCCGCCGAACTCCCCGCCCGGCGCATGGTGCGGGAACAGCGCGGAAATCTAGAAGTCATGGGAATGGCTCGTCAAAATCGCCAACGAAAAGCTACTCACCATCGATTTCAGTCTTTGTCGGGAATCGAGCGCTCCGCCGCCGTCGGGCCGGCGGAGAGCGCCTCCGGACCACGGCGGATATCCGCCGGTCTCCAACTCTTCTACATCTTAACGGGAATATAACCGGTCGGCCCTTTAGGCTGCGTGTTCTCGGGCTGTCTCGTCAGCAGCCGTTCGGCGACGATGGTGCCCTTGCATTCGGGACACTGCTTGATTGCCCGAAGGGTTTTGTTGCCGCTCTTATCCACATTGAAAGGATTGTTGGGGTCCACGAAACACGTCTGCTCGACCGGTCCCACGGCCTGCTTCACCTGAAGAATGGGGTAGCCACATTTATGGAAATATTTTTCAGCTCGCATTCTCCACTCCCTTGAAATGTCCGTTTTGGCAAAATCAGTGCCGGTCATGAATAGAAATCCCCGCTGCCCCGACGGCGTCACCATCCTCGGACGGCATTGGAACTCAGTACCGGAATTGAAATGGCTGTCGGCAACTAGTGGGCCTGCTCAGGCAAGTATCCACTACATACATTGAAATAGCGTTAAATGCAAAAGAAAAATGCCGTTTCACATTTCCGGTCGTATCATCGGACAGATAGCTCCCCTATTTCTCTTCAGCCGTTTCATGAAGGCAAATCAGACAATTAGAGGCACAAAATCAGGATTTTCCCGATGGCGTTCGACAACGCCTTAAAGTAAACCGATGACGTCGTGGTTTCTTCCTTGTAGATAGTGTACAACGTACAACGACAGACAAGAAGGCGCAGGGAGAAGGACGGGCGAAGAACGCAACGCCGTCGTACGCATGATGAGTTCGTCCGAAATTGCCGCGTTCCGTCCGGTCCCCCGTGCTGCGCATGTTCGGAGGATAAGAAATGAAGAAGTCGATAGGAGTCGCCTTTTCACTGGCCCTGGCCCTTACGGCCGCATCCGCGCTCGTGGACTTCCCTTGGCGGGGCATCGTCCTTGCCGCCACGGTCACCCCGAAGGCTAAAGCCCTGACCGTGACGGGTACTATCGAAAAGGCCGGCGATGATTTCATCATCCGGACAGGAAAGACCCTCTACACCATCAAGGGACAGGACTTTTCACCCCTGGTGGGGAAAAAAGCCAAGGTCACGGGCCGACTGCTCAGGACCGGGGACAAAAAGGTCCTGGAAGTGCAGAAGCACAGAGAGGTCGGCAAGAAGAAAAAATGAAGAAAAAGATGAGGATGGCTTTTCATATTGTCAAATTCGCCCACCATGGTATGTAGTACCTGTTCAGTGTTTTTTTTGTCGATCGAAAATGGACCTGTCCAACGGCGAGACAATATGTGAAGTATGGCTACCAGAATTCTCCTTGCAGACGACCATAAGATTGTGCGTGCGGGCCTTCGCGCCCTGATCGAAAAGCAACCCGGCATGGAAGTGGTGGGAGAGGCGGAGAACGGCAGGATGGCGGTGCGCCTTGCCCGCGAACTGACGCCTGACATCGCTATCGTAGATATAGGCATGCCGGACCTGAACGGCATCGACGCCACCCGCCGGATCGTGGCCGACCGGCCGGGAATGAAGGTCATAGCCCTTTCCATGCATTCCGACAGGCGTTTTGTCGTGCAGATGTTCAAGGCGGGAGCTTCGGGATACCTGCTCAAAGACTGCGCTTTCGAGGAACTGACGACGGCCGTGAATGCGGTGATGTCGAACCGGGTCTACCTGAGCCCCGAGATCACGGGTCCGGTCATGGAGGATTACCTGCGCCACTCCGCCGGCGGAGAAGAACAGTCGGGCTTTTCCATCCTGACGGCCAGGGAGAGGGAAGTCCTTCAGCTCCTGGCCGAAGGAAATTCCACCCGCCAGATCGCTTCGACCCTCAACGTCAGCGTCAAAACCGTGGAAACACACCGGCAGCAACTCATGAACAAGCTCAACGCCCACAGCGTGGCCGAACTCATCAAGTACGCCATCAGAGAGGGACTGACGTCCATATAATGAATTCCGGCGCCGGAAGCCGAGCGGAGCACTGATGTTAAGACGAACGGGATACAATCCAAAACGCCGGATACGGCAGAATGCGGAGACTGCTTACTTACGGTCGCTCGCCAACCGCGTGAACTATGGTGGTAACCCTGAGCACAAGAAAAATCCAGGCGATTTCGGGCTGAACCCGCCTGCTCAGCCTCGTCCTGATAAGACATTATGCGACCCAGTGGGAATATTCTCGAGAGCGGAGGCGACACGACTGCTCAAAGAGGCGGTCGGGAAAGGGTTGATCAGCGAGCGTGAGCAAAACGGGTATCCTCAAAACATATGGAGCGTAACCGACGGGGGACAGCCCTTGGAAGCCCAACTCGAGAATCCGGAACAAGGAACTTACCACGGATATCCCATGCCGGAAGCCGACCCATTCCGCGAAGTAGTGTTGGCGAGATGGAAGGAATTATGAGCCGTTTTTCTATCGATTTCCAATGGCTGGCGCGAGAATACGGGGATGCTGTCACCCGCTCCACCTTGGCGGAAATCACGATCGCCATCGATGGGTGGAAGGCGACGGAGATGGAAGATCAGTCCGCAAGAACAGTCCGGCCCGGCGTTCGGGTTTCCGCTTTCGCTCTGGCGCAATGGTTCGCATCCAACTGGTGGAGGCTGCTGTGGGAGCCGGAAAGGAATACATCTTCCTGGAAGATGAGCCACAAAGTGGGGGCGGCCGGAGAGGGTTACCTCTGGCCTGATCTTACGTTCATCAGCGATGGAGAAACGGTCCTCGTTCGCGGCAGACCCTCAGCCCTCTTGCCGGAACAACCTGTCCGTTACCTGAACAGCTTCGACGTGTTCATTTCCACCCGCGAACTCGAAAGCACAATGCATTCATTTATCGAAGCAGTCATCGGAAGACTGGCGAGTATGCGGATAGACACGGCAGGACTTGACCGGCTCTGGAGTGAAGTTCTTACAGAGCGGCGAGATCCCGAACTGACCGCCTGGCGCAGAATCGAAGCGATCATGGGATATGATCCCGATGATGCGCCTGAACAGGTTATCGCAGCACTCCAAGGTGCGGCAAGCGAATATGGATTAGGCGCCGTTGAGGAGATGGCGGCGGAGTCCGGGGAGAATGCCCTCGCCGATATGGAATTCCTTTGGGGCGAGCCGCGCAGGGAAGCGTTGCCGCTCGTTGTTCCATTTTTCGATACTCTGAAGAGGCGAATCAACGAAGAGATAAGCTCATCGCTCTTTCCCTGGCAAAGGGCTACCGAGGCGGCACGGATCGTTCGCGAGGTCTGGTCTCTGCCCCCCGGTCCCGTTTCGACATCCACGCTCGCTGGTGTCTTTTCAGTCGAACAGGACTCCTTAGAAAGTGCAATGCACGTACAAGGACCAATGAACGCCGGATTTCGCAATGGCGACATGGACAGATTCAATGTCTTCCTGAAAAGTCCCATTCCGGCCAGTCGTCGCTTCGCCTTAATGCGACTCGTTGGAGACCACCTGGTAGCTCCGCGGAGTGATAAGTTGCTTCCGGCCGCACCACGAGCCAAAACTCAACGCCAAAAGTTCCAGAGAGCTTTTGCGCAGGAATTCTTGTGTCCATATCCTGACTTAATTGAGTATCTGGGCTCGGCGGAACCTGCCGATGAAGTCATAGAAGATGCCGCGCACCATTTTGTTGTCTCCTCTCGCATGGTCGAAACGATCCTGGTGAACAAAGGCGACCTGGAGCGTTCATGCCTGACCTGCCATTGACAGTGAGATCCTTTCCATCATCCGGCAGGCGTTCCACCGAATCGGCCGAGCACGTACGGCGGGACCATCCTCAGAACCGTTCCGGATAGAGGGCTTTGGCCAGTTGCTCCGCGGCGTCCACCACGCGAGGTCCGGGGCGGGAATAGAGCAATTCATCCACGAAGATGACCTTGCCGTCCCTGACCGCCCGCAGTTGATCGAAATGAGGCCTTTTCGCGGGATGCGCGGGGTTGCGGTTCATCGGCCCCGATTGGACGATGTAGAAATCGGGATCGTCCGCAAGGAGAGCTTCGAAACTATAGCGCACCACGGCGTCGGCGCTCCCGACGACGTTCTCGGCCCTCGCCGCCGCCAGGATGTCGTTGACGATAGCCCCTTCGCCCGCGGCCGTCAGAGGTTCCGCCCGGACCTCGAAGAAAATGCGCGGCGGCTTGCCCGCAACCGGCAGCTTGCTCTTTATATCTTCGAGCCTCTTGCGCATGGCGGCCACGGCGGCCCCTGCCTCATTCTCGCGCCCCGTGAGCTTCCCCAGGCGCTCCATGGCGGAAAACACCTCCTCGAACGTATTGGGAGAAAAGACGGCAACCGCAATGCCGGTGCTCTGCAGCCGCTCCATCTCCGGGGTCGTGGAGCGTCGGCTTGCGCTCTGCACAACCAGGTCGGGCTTCAGCCCCACGATCATCTCCACGTTGGGCCGCATGTGAGTGCCCACGGACGGCAGCTTGCCGAATTCCTCGGAGAATTCGTCCGCGTGCGTTCGCGCGATCACGCGGGGACCCGCTCCGATGGCGAACAGCATCTCCGTAAACGCCCCATAGAGAGGAATAACCCGGCCGGCAGGCTGCTGGAGCGCAATCGTCCGCCCCAGGTCGTCGACGACTCGAACCGGTTCCGCCGATGCCGGTCCGGCGGAAAGCAAGGTCCCGGTCACTGTAAGTACCGAGAAGATAGCGATCAAAAGAAATGGAACCGCGGCTCGCATTGAACAAAACCTCCACGAACTCCGACATTGTATGCCGTATACCGTATGTGCCGTGCGTGAACGGATGGCCGGCCCCGGACTTTTCTTGCGCGGTTACGGCTGCCGGCCGCGCAATTGCGATCACAAATATTTAAGGAAGAAAGACCACCTGCTTGCGTCCTATTCCTTCCACCTCGTGGACCAGCACCTTCGCCCGGTAGACCTCTTCCAGCACTTCCGGGACCAGGACGGACCGGGGCGGTCCATCGGCCGCCACCCGGCCGTCCTTGAGAAAAATCAGCCGGCGGCAGAACAGGGCGGCAAGGTTGATGTCGTGCAGCACGGCGAGGATCGTGGCTTCCTTTCGAGCGCTCAGCCCTTCGAGCGTCCTGAAGGTCTCCAGTTTGCGGTTCACATCCATGGCGGAAGTGGATTCGTCCAGGAGCAGGACGGGAGTTTCCTGGGCCAGCGCTTTCGCCATCATGACGCGCTGGCGCTCCCCGCCGCTCACGGCCGTGATGAGCCGCCCGGCCAGGCCACGGGTATCCGTGAGTTCCATCGCCCGCATCACCCGCTCGTCGTCCCCGGAGGTTTCCATCCGCCACCGCTTCCTGTGGGGATAGCGCCCCATGCGGACGACTTCCTCGCACGAAAACGGGAACCGCACATCGGTGTTTTGCCCCACCACCGCCATGTTGCGGGCGCGCTCCAGGGTCTTCATATCCCGCAGGGGAGAGCCCATGATCTCCACTTCCCCGCGCTCGATGGGGATAATGCCGCTCAGAGCGAGAATCAGCGTGGTCTTGCCCGACCCGTTGGGTCCCAGTATGGCGGCAAATTCACCGGGAGCGACATCGAAGGAGACGTCGCGAAGCACCGGCCGGCCGGGATAGCCGCAACGCAGCCCCTCCACCCGAATTGCGGGACTCACGGTCGCCGCCATGGCCGTTCCCGCCGCCGGCGTCGGCTTTACCTTCGCCACGCGAGCCGCGGAAGCTACAGATGCAGGTATTTCTTGCGATGGAGTAGCAGGTAGCAAAAGAATGGTCCTCCGAGAATAGCGGTCACGACCCCCACGGGCAGTTCCTGTCCCCCGGGAAGGATGCTCCGCGCCAGAGTATCGGAAATGAGCAGCAGCAGCCCTCCCACCAGGAGGACCGACACGAGCAGCCGTCGGTGCCTCGGCCCTATGGCCAGGCGCACCATGTGCGGCACGATGAGCCCGACAAACCCGATCACGCCGCTCACCGCCACGGCGGCAGCCGTAACCAGGGACGCCGCAAGCAGGAGTACGAACCGGACGCGAGCCACGTCCACCCCCAGTTGCTGCGCCTGCACGTCTCCCAGGCTCAGGCAGTCGAGTTCCCTCGAGTAAGCGACAATCATAGCCCCCCCCACGGCCAGGTACGGCAGCACCAGCAGCACGTGCATCCAGCTCTTGCCGGACAGGCTCCCCATGATCCAGAACACGATGGTGGAGACGGAATCCTCGTTGAGGCTCTTGAGCAGGCTGATCCAGGCCGACAGAAACGTAGACACGATAATTCCGGCCAGCACCAGAGTGGTCGAATGGATGCGACCGTCCATCCGCCCCAGGATGTATACCAGGTAAAGCGCCCCGACGGCCCCGGCGAAAGCGGCCGCGGGAAGCCCGCCGAGTCCAAGCAGATGCACGCCGCCCCACCCCATGAGAATCGCCAGGGCCGCGCCGAACGCCGCGCCGGACGAAACCCCCAGGGTGAAGGGGTCCGCCAGCGGGTTCAACAGCACCCCCTGATACACGGCCCCCGCGAGCCCCAACGCTCCCCCGACCGCCAGGGACAGGCACACTCGCGCCAAACGCAGATGGACCACGATGTAGAGATGCTTTTCATCGATTCCCGCGAGAAAATCCGGGTGAAGCGGCGACAGCCATACGCGAAGAACCGTCCCATACGGGATGCCGAACGGGCCGATTCCGGAAATAACGAACGCCAGGACCACAGTGAGCAGGAAAAGCCCCGGCCACCAGAAGAGCGGACTCCTGAGCGCCCGCTCCGTCACGGAGGTGGAAGCTTCCGAACTCCTCGAACCACTCACGAAGCGATGCCCCTCTTCTTGATGATCATGAGGGACAGGTAATGCGGCTGCTCCAGTTGCGTCATCTTCTCGAAATCGTGCTCCACCACCTGCCCCTCCAGCCCGCAACGGCTGATGAAGCAGCAGGACTCCTTGAGCCCGAGTTGCTCGACCTGCTCGAGGATCTGCGGAAACTGCCTGTACGCCTTGAGGAGGATCACATTGTCGGTGACCGGCACGACATCCTTGAGCCGCTCGCCGCCCTTCGCCCCCGAAATCACGGTAAAGGATTCCTCTCCTTCGGCCAGGGGAACGTTGGCGCACGCAGCGGCGGCCTGGAACGAGGTGATGCCCGGAATGGTCTCGATGTCGGCTTCCGGAAGCTTCGCGCGCACCTTTCGCACCAGGTAGATGTAGGTGCTGAACGTCAGCGGATCTCCGATGGTCAGGAATGCGGCGTTGTCCCCCCGGCGCAGGACTTCGACGACCTTTTCGCAATTCGCCTGCCACGCGGTCTCCATGCTCTCCCGATTGAAGGTCATGGGAAACGCCAGGTGGTCGACGGGCGTGCCGGGTCTGATGTAGTCGCTCACTATGTCGAGCGCCAGGCTGTAATCGTTCTTGGTCGATGCGGCCGCAAAAATGTGAGCGACGCCGCCCAGGACCTTTACAGCCTTCAGTGTGAGAAGTTCCGGATCTCCCGGTCCGACGCCGATTCCGTACAGTGTGCCCAACATAAAGATCTTCCTCTATTTGCTTTCTGTCTGCTTGTCACCGTTTGCCAACTCGAAGAGCGCGTGCAGAATAGCCACGGCCACCGAACTGCCTCCCTTGCGTCCCAACACCGTGATGGAGGGAATGTCCTCGACGCGCAGGAGTTCGTCTTTCGATTCCGCCGCCTGGACGAACCCGACGGGAACCCCCACGACCAGCGCGGGCCTGATTCCTTCCTCCCGCACCAGCCGGATGGTCTCCAGGAGCGCGGTGGGAGCGTTCCCTACCGCGATGACGCCTCCGTCGAACCGATGCCCGTAGCGCCTGAACGCCGCGACGGACCGGGTCGTGCCGAGGGCTTCCGCCCATTTCTGGCTATCCGGGTCCGTGACGGGCGTCTCCGTCCGGTTGCCGAACCAGCGCAGCCGCCAGGGGGAAAGCCCGACCTGGATCATGCGCGTATCGGTATAAATGGCGGCCCCGCTTCGGAGTGCCTCGACGCCGGACGCGATCGCCCGTGCGTGGATGCGCACCTGCCCGGCGTAGTCGGGGTCGCCGGTGGTGTGGATTACGCGGCGCACCACCTGCCACTCATCCGGTGTAAAAGAATGATTCCCCGCTTCCTCGTCGATGATGCGGAAGCTCTCCGACTCGATCTCTCGCCCCACGCCGACCAATCCCGTGCGTTCGTCCCGCCCGACAGTCATGACAATCCCGCGCCTTTTTCTGATATCTTATTGAAAACACATGGATACGAAAACAAAAAAATCCCTGGAGGTAGAACTACTCCTCCAGGGACTGCACCCTGCTTAACTTGATCCCTTGTTCCGCGGACGGAACTGCAGTCCCATCCCGCGGTCGAGCCTCATGTTTGCCATCCATGAACGCCCGCTATACGGCTTCGAGGCAGGTCTTCTGGCTTACGGATCGACCTACTCGCCACACCTTCCCAGTCCAGGCCTTACCAGACCAGTGGCATTTCTGGCTTTCGTCCCCGTTCACAGCGGCGGGACCGCGACGGATTCGCACCGTCTTCCCTATTGAATCCTTTAAGGCTCCGGATACCTCAAGCCCGTGCATTATCAAAGAACCGGCATATCTTTAGCGCATTTAAGCGCCTGCGTCAATTCGGGAAAACGAGTGGAGGGCAAAAAGTTGAGTTTGCCCGGAAATGAACGCACCAGAGAAGACTGTTGCCAGTAGATCCCACTCATGCTATCGTTTGGCATGAG
>CAYOVG010000166.1:0-14530 GCA_964407285.1 uncultured Syntrophobacteraceae bacterium | reverse complement strand
TAATCCACGGCCTTTTCGCCGGATCTCACACACGCCGTTTCGTAGCCGAGCGTCCTCAGCATGCGGGCTGCAATATCGAGCAGTTGCGGCTCATCATCGACGACCAGGATTTTTTCCCCGTTGCCCTTCAGTCCTTCTATTCCCTCGGGCCGTTTCTCACAAGCCGCTTCCTGCCCGGATACGGGAAAGTAGAGGTCAAAGGATGTTCCCTCGCTGCTGCTTTCCACGAACACGGCTCCGCCATGGTCGACAACGCTGTTCCATACGACCGCGAGCCCCAGGCCGGTGCCGCTTCTGCCCATCACCTTGCTGGTGTAAAACGGTTCAAAGATCCGGTCCAAATCCCGCGGAGGGATTCCCTTGCCGTCATCCGTCACCCTGAGGACCACATACTCGCCCGGCTGAATGCCGTTCTCCCGTGCCGCCCCTTCATCCACCCTCCTGTTGAAGGTAGAAAGGACGATATGGCCGGCCCCGTCAATGGCTTCCATGGAGTTCATCACCAGGTTCATGATGCATTTATTGATATGAACCGGGGAGCAGCGGATGTTGCTCTCCCGAGCGTCGAGCTTCGCGGCGCAGCTTACGTGAGCGTGCAGCGACTCGAGTTTCCGGATTTCCGGAGAATCCAGGTATTCGGCAACAAGGCCGTTCAGGTCGGCCGTCGTCCTGACGCCGGCGACGCCTCGAGCCACGGTGAGAAGGTCGGCGACCACGGCGGCGGCCCGGTATCCCGATTCCCGGATAGCCTCGATCGGGCCTTTCAGTTCGCTCTCTTCCGGAATTTGCATCAGAAGGAGGTCCGGATAGCCGATGATGCCCGCCAGGATGTTGTTGAGATCATGGGCAACGCCGCCCGCCAGCAACCCGATGGTCTCCATTTTTCGGGCTCGCTGCAGCCCGGCTTCCATGGTCGTTCTCTCGATTTCCGCCTGCTTTTGCGCGGTACAATCGTGGTAGACGGCGACGATTTCTCCCGTCGGGAGCTTGTAGACCAGGTTCTCGCGCCACCCCTCCAACCTGCCGTCCGAGTAGAAACTCACGGGATGCCGGGCGGACAGCCCCGTTCTCCATACCTCGCGGAAAACGTCGAGCAGGCCGAATTCCCCGACCCCGGGGAACAACTCCGTGACCTTTTTCCCGATGAATTCGCGGCGCTCCAGGCGCTCGATTCTTTCACAGGCTTTATTCACGTCCTTGAAGATGAAATCCTCTCCGTCTTCCACCGCCTCAAAGACGGCCACGCCGTTGGTCGAGTGTTCGAACAGCTCACGGAAACGTCTCTCGCTTTCGGCAAGCTCGGCCGTACGAAGTTCGACTTTCTGCTCCAGGGTGTCGATCAGTTCCTTGATCCGGGCGGCCATGACATTGAAGGCTCCGGCCAACTGGCTCAGTTCGTCTTTTCCTTCCTCGGGAGCAAAGACATCGAGGTTGCCGCTTCTCAGTTCCGCGGCGGATGCGGTAAGCCCGACCACCCTTCGAGTGATGGACCTGTTCAACACTACCGCGATGCCCACCGCGCCGACCAGTCCCGCCAGGATGATCGCAATCATGATTCCCGCGGCTATCCGGTTGGCGCGGGTGATTTCCGCCTGCGCCTGTTTCACTTCCGCCTGCGCCAGTTTCACCAGTATCGTGGAGACTTTGTCGGCAGCTTCGGCCTGAAGGGCAAAGTCGTTGAATTTCGACCTGATCGCAACGTCGACATCCAGGATCTTATCGGCAACCGTTATGCACCGGTCCAAGAGGAGATTGATCCTCTCCTTGCGAGCGTCGTCAAAAGCCGGGGCGCGGTCGATTTCCTTTCGCAGATTGAACGCCGCGTTGAAAGCGGACTGCATCAGGAAGCGTTTTCGGGTAGTCCTGTAATCCTGGATGAAAGACTTCATCCGGCCGAAATGGGACGCAAGGTTTTCAGCATCATTCAGTTCGGCCTGCAGATCCGCCAGCCCGCTCTCGAGTCGGGCATCCAGCCCTCTCTCCGGAGCGGCCAGTTCCGTGGCCAGTTCGACCGCCTGTATGGAGGTATCCGCGAAGCGTTTTGCCGAAGAGAGGTACAGGTTCAGGTTGACGCGGCTCTTGTGCAGGGCTTCGCTCACGGGGGACCGGGCAACCAGGTCTTTCAGCGTGTTGCTGTCGGCGATCACCCGGGCGGTCTGTTTCACGGACGGTTGAGCGTATTGCTCATGGGCTTTGGCCAGGCCGACACGGGGGAATTGAAGGTGAAAATCCGCGTGCAACCGGCGGGCCTTTTCCATGCCCCGGTCCATTTCCAGGACCATTTGTTGGATCTCACGGCTCCTTTGGATGGACTCCTGGGCGTCGCATATGAATATGATGGAGAGAAAACCGGTTACGGCAATCATGGCGACGAGCGAAAGCAGGAGCCCTATCCCGAGGCCGAGTTTCGCCGTGATGCTCATGTCCTGAAACGCTTGCGACGTCTTTCTCCAAAAGTTCATCTACGAGTCTCTTCCCCTGTGGGGCGCATAGGTAAACACCACGTTCGACTGCAAGCCTTCGAGGCCGGCGGCCGGATCGTCCAGGCGCAGAATATTGAAAACCGGAACGGCGCAATCCCCGAATTCATCGCAGGCCAGATTGCCGGTGACTCCTTTGTATCCCCTTGCGGCGTAGAGGGCGTCCCGCAGGGCCTGGCGCCCGATGTGCAAGGACCCGTCGGGAGATTGAACGGCTACCCGTTCGACGGCGTCCATCAGCAAGCCGGCCGCGTCGTAAGCGGACAGGTAGTAGCTCGTCGCGGGAAGGCTGTTGTACTTGGACCGGTATTCGGCCGCCAGGGCATCCACTTCGGGGCCCGCGGGACCGGCCGGTCCGACGAAATACATCCCTTTTCCTTCCTCCTTGACGGCCTCGATGAAGGAACTTTCTATCAACGCCCCGTCGCTCATCATGACGGTGTTTTCAAAACCCGGCGTTTTCCGGGCCTGGAGAAGAATATGGTTGCCCTCCGGTTGAAACAACGGGAAAAAGACGATCTGCGCCTCGGAATTCATTACGGCGTCCAGGACCGGCCGCATCTGCGTCTCACCCTTGTTGACGGAGGAGGACAAAACGATTCCGCCTCCGAGGTTCTCGAACGCCTGTGTGAATCCGTCCGTAAGTCCCCTCGTATAAATGTCCCCGTCATTGATGACGGCGGCCCTGCGGACCCCCAATCTCTCGAAGGCGAACATCGCCGCGGCC
Organism: uncultured Syntrophobacteraceae bacterium; assembly: GCA_964407285.1. Classification (GTDB taxonomy): domain Bacteria; phylum Desulfobacterota; class Syntrophobacteria; order Syntrophobacterales; family Syntrophobacteraceae; genus CAYOVG01. The sequence goes on along the minus strand of CAYOVG010000166.1, from coordinate 11,323 downwards.
TTGCCTGAATTCTCCTCGTTAGAGGCGGTCCGGAAATAGCCCGGCTGCCAGTTCGGAGCGCGTTTGCCGCCGATGGAGGTCAGAAACGGCGCGCTGTTGTTGCCTGAAATCATTACGAGCCCGGCGTCGGACACGGCTTTCGACGCCGTGGCGGCGGAAGACGAACAGGTCGTGCCGAGAATGGCGACCGTTTGCGGATCGGCTATTATTTTGAGGGCCGCGTTGGCTCCGCCCTCCGGCGTGCAGCCGGTATCCTCGGTCTGCACCGCGACGGCATGACCGAGAATCTTTCCCTGCCGTTTGTCGACGGCAAGTTCTATTCCACGAACTTGCTCGAACCCCAACGGCGCCACCTGTCCCGAGAGGGCCTGCAGGTTGCCGATTTTCAGCGGTTCTCCCGGAGCCACGGTGACGCACCCGATGCCGTCCCGGCACTCGAAGGGGGGGCTCGCCTGTTCGCAGGCGAGCAACATAAAGACGAACAGAGCCGATTTTACGGCGGATGAAACAGGGTTGTTGAATCTCGACATGGTCTTCTCCCGTCGGATTTTCCGTTACCGCGCGTCATACCGTTCCGCACTTCGAAACGTCTCCGTAATGTAGATCCTCGATAGAAGTTCTGGATAGCTTACAGAATTATCAGCAGTTGATCAAGGGTCCTCCATGGTTATATGATATATTCGTTGTCCGGGGGTCCGGGGTTATCGCGTATACGCCGTTCACCGTACCGGGAGGAGCTTCCGGTACCGAATCGAGGCGGCCGGGTCCGGCCGTGGATGCCGGGTCCCGCGCGCCGCCGGGTTGCGCTCCGGCGTGCCGGGGCTGCTCTTGCCTGTTGCCGACCGAGGAGGAAAATGACATTCAGGACGTACGAAAATGCGGAAGAAATCAAAGTATGCCGGGGAGACATCGATTACCGGGGGATCGTCAGGCACATCCACGACGGAGTGGTCATCATCCGGGAAGAGAAAATCGTTTTTGCCAACCAGGCCTTCCATGAGATTTCGCAAAGAAGTCCGGAAGAGGTGATCGGATCGGATTTCTCCGCCTTCGTCTCCCCGGCCGACCGGACGAGAGTGAGCACGTACTGCAAAGAGCGGCTCTTCACCGAAACGCTCTCGGACACGATCGAGTTCGTTATGCCGAGGGAAGCGGGAGACGCGATCATCGAGATGAAGGTGAACGTCGTCGAGTGCGGAGGCAGTCCGGCGATACTGGGCGCATTGACGGACATCACGGAGCGGCGGAAGACCCGCCACGACCTGCAGCGGATCAAGGAACGGCTCGAGAGCATAGTCCATTCCATGAATGAAGTCGTGGTGTCCCTGTCCACGGAGGATTACTCCATTCTCGCGATAAACCGGGCCGCCGAAGCGCTCTACGCCGTCCCTCTCAGCGATTTCACCAGCGCGGAGAGGCACATCCTGGACTTCGTCCATCCCGACGACCGGGAGAAGGTGCACCGATTCTACCGGGTCCTGCCGGATGCCGAATTCGATGAGGTCCAGTACAGGATAGAGAGCGGCAACAAGAGGGTCAAGTGGGTGCTCGACGAGGGGCATGTCGTCTACTCGCAGAAGGGGGCGATACGGAGGATCGACCACGTGATCCGCGACATCACCGAGGAGAAGAAGGCGATCGACCTGCTCAGGCAGAGCGAAGCCAAGTACAGGGACTTCTTCGATTCGACGAGCGACATGGCTTTCACTCTGACCCCGGAGGGGGACTTCGTCGATATCAACGACGCGGGCGTCAGGCTTCTCGGTTTCGAGAGCAAGGAGGAGGCGCTCGCGAGCAACGTGGAGGACTTCTACGTCGACATCAGCGAGCGGGCGGCTCTCCTCCGGGACATCTACGGAAAGGGCCGCGTGGAAGGCAGGCAGGTGAAATTCCGGAACAAGGCGGGAGACATCATAGAGGTCGCCGTCACCGCGCGGGCTAAGATCGATGACCGCGGCCAACTGCTCTACCACGAGGGCATCATTCACAACATCACCAAGGCGCTCGAAGACGAAAGAAACCGGGTCCTGAGAAACGCCGCGGGAAGCATGTGCCACTATCTGAACTCGCACCTCATGCACCTGCTCAACTCGAAGGACGCCGTCCGCGAGCAGATTGCGTCCATGGACGAACTGGTCGAGGAACTCGCCCGAGGTGGAGACCCTCGGGAAATCGCATCCGAAATCAAAAAAGCCATGGAGGACCTGCGCTATTTCTTCAGGGGCATAAACCGGGCGTATGAGAAGATCTCCGAAGTGACGAAAGCCTTCAACAAGGCCTTCCACTACAGAGAAGAAGCCTACGCATCCAGCACGATCCTCGACGTGTTCAAAGCCTGCGGATACGAGGGGGATGATTCGTGCTGAATGATTGCCCTGTCAGGCAGTTCATCCGTATTATCGTGCTGCTCCATGAAGGAAAAGAATTTATTTGCTGTTGCTGCGAATCATCTGGACCAGTGCATCCAATTTGAAATATACTTTAAACGTAGAATTTTATATATATGCAAGGGTTCGACGTTCCAGCAGAAAAGTTGTGAGCCTTGTTTAACGCTAAAGAATGAGCATATCGGTACTCATATGAACTCTTCCCCTCATAATATGTTTAGAGACCAATTGACCCGAATGGATATGCTCCCTCTTTATGATGGTGAGCCCACCGGCCTTTTTTTTGTTTCGGAAAAGTCAAAGCATCCACATATCCACATTGCTCTTGAGCAGGCAGAAAGGTACGGAGCAGACGCGGTTTTTTTCCGAATGTTTCCAGATGACGTGAACCGCTTTCCTCTTCCGCAGATTTATATCTACGATGATACGACGCTTGTTTTCGACGATTCGAAATACGCCGAAATTCACCAGCGTCTTTGGTATGCCGGAGTGGTGCCACTGGTCTTCATTTTTACTGCTACTGAAGTTAAGGTCCTTAACTGCCGTCGTGAGCCCGAAGTTGATCCGGTCACCCAAAAGCTCCGCCTGAGCCCATTCACTAATCTTGAAGCTCTTGTAAGAACGGAGCAGGCTCTGGTTACACGCCGTATCGCTACGGGCACGCTTTGGGATGATCCTGAACTCAAGAATGAGTTTATGCTGCAGTCAACAGCTTATTACAAGCTCCTTACTAATTTGAAGGTCTTTAGAAAAGAACTGATAGATCAGTGCGTTCTCCCGGAAGAAATTGCCAATCGCCTGTTGGTCATGGCGATTCTGGTCAAGTATTTGGATGATAGGCGGGACCCCAATGGCAATCGGGTTTTTCAGGATGGTTTCTTCAAGCAGTTCTCAAACACCGGAAGAGATGACTTTGCGTCCCTCTTTCTTGAACGGGGAAGCTGTGTCAAGTTATTCGATAACTTGAGTAAACATTTTAACGGAGGTATTTTTGAATTACGAGAAGATGACAGAACGCTATTGCAGCAGGCGGACCTAACGCCGGTAGCAACCTTTTTGAAAGGTGATCAGGAACTGACAGGACAACGCCGGTTTTGGCCGCTTTATTCATTTCAGGACTTGCCCGTTGAGTTGATTAGCAATATCTACGAAGAGTTTCTGGCAAAGCAAGGCCGGGAGAAGAGCAAGGGGGTGGTATATACTCCTCCCATGCTCGTCGACTTTCTTCTAGATCAATGTGTCCCTCTCGATCCCAAGACGCTTGAGTGGAAGATTCTTGATCCTGCATGTGGATCGGGTATCTTTCTGGTTGGTGCGTTCAAGCGGTTGATTCACTGCTGGCGCGTAGCTAATGACTGGAAACTGCCGGGGCTCTCCGATCTTAAGAATATACTGAAAAATAACATCTTCGGAGTCGACGATAAATCCGAAGCTGTATTGGTCACTGCATTCAGCCTTTGTGCAGCGCTCTGTAATGAACTTGATCCGTTGGTAATCTGGAACGAACTCAAATTTGATGATCTACGTATATCTAATCTCCAAGCAAGAGATTTTTTTCAGATTATTGAATCAAATGAATTTGCTGGCAGCTTTGATCTGATCATAGGAAATCCTCCTTTTGATAGCACGCTTACCACTGCTTCTGCAAAGAGTATTGAGAACGAAAGGATTAAACAGAGGCCTGAAATCCCGGATCAGCAGCTTGCCCTTCTGTTCCTGGAACAATCATTTCAGCTCTGTCGGGAAGAGGGAAAGGTCTGCCTGATTCAGCCCGCTGGACCTTTGCTGTATAACGGAAATGGACAATCATTTCGAAAATACCTGTTTGACAGGTTTCAACCGGACTGCGTTTTTGATTTTACAGCACTGGATAAGATGCTCTTCTCAAAGGTTAAAGTTGCCTCGGCTGCCATACTTGTAAACAATTCACCAGAACACGGAGACAAGGTTCTACATATCACGTTCCGCCGTACTAAGGCCATTAAGGAGAGACTTCTTTTTGAACTGGACCCTTATGATTTTCACTGGATTCCTCGTGACGTCATTTCGAAAAACCCGTATTTGTGGAAAGTCAATCTTCTTGGTGGAGGACGCCTTCACCGTTTGATGGAGCGATTGTTCACGGATACTCCGACTTTAGGCAAATACCTGGAAGAAAAATGCAAACGTGATGGATGGCAAGTTGGCGAAGGGTACAGTGTTGGGTCTGGAAATAAACCGAATAGTGAAAGTGAACCCAATAGGCAACAATTAAAGAAACTATCTCCGAAAGAACTCAAAGATCTGTTTGACCTGAATAGAACTGCAAAGACAGCGGACTGGCTGACCGGAAAGGATAATGTACCGCCGGAAGCCCTTACGCGGCATGGAATCGACTGGGAATCCGTAAAGCCTTGTGGAAAGGACTTTTTTGAAGAAACCAGAGAAGGTCTCCGCACCATATTTTCTCCACCGCATGTGCTTATCCGGGAATATGTCGATGGCTTGGCTACAGGTACGGCCGGCCTTGAGATGCACTCATTGGGGATTCCAGCTTGTTTTTCAAATCAAGAGCTTGTCTTCACCAAGCAGATCATAGGAATACATGCGGACCCCAAGGATGAAGACAAATTACGAGACTTGGCCAGACGGTTGAATGATTCCCGACTATACGGCATTCTGGCAGTTGTGGTGAGTGGTAGAGCGCTTGTTTCCTGGGACAGTTCCTTGCTTCAAAGCGATATAATGGCATTGCCATACCCGGAGGATATTCACCATTTTGACTTGAACTATTGGGAGAATGCCCTAATTGAAGACATCAACGATTGTCTTATTGATTTCCGCCGCAAGGGAGAGGGCTCATCTGCTCTTTATGCAACGGATGAATCGGACCTGAATCTTTTTGGTGAGATGTATTGCCGTGTCCTTAACGCCATCTATGAAAAATTTCATCCGCTACAGCCACTATACCTCGGCTCGTTTATCTGCTTTCCAATTTGTTTCGGCGATACTCCGTATGTAGATCTTCCTGAGGAAGATGTCGGGCATTTCCTTAGACAACTGCTCCATAGAAAACTGGGAAACCGTTTGCTTATGAACCGCATTTTGCGTATATATGAACAGAATGTGATCTTCTTGATTAAGCCAAATCAGAAGCGTTACTGGCTACGTTCCATCGCTCTTCGCGATGCCGATGAAACTTTAATTGACCTGCTGGAGCAGGGATATTGAGCATTCTATGTCCAACTCTTATGCAAAACGAATCCTGGGAGGTACAGGGAAACTTCTAGGTCCTGCCTCATATTCACAGTTTAATCGGGTAGTCGAACTCATTCGGGGGTGTTTGCCTCAATTTGCGGAATCTGTTCTGAAAGAGGGTATAAAGAACGAAAATGGTCTGAATAGAAAGCTTTGCCGTTTTGTTACGAATGTTAGTAGAAATACAGGCTTACCCTTTTGTGCTCAGCCTGAAAGCATGGAAGATGAAGCAAATGGTGGTAGTCCGACCGCAGATATTGGTGTTTATCTTCTTTCAGAGGATACCAGTCACGATCCACCAAAGATTACTGTATTCGAGGGAAAACGGTTAACCGGACGCCTTGAGAGAAAGCGCCGGCGTGAATATGTTTTCGGACATGAAAGAGGAGGAAATCATATCGCTTGCGGCGGGATAGAGCGCTTCAAACTAGCGATCCATGGACGACATTTTGATCGGGCGGGGATGATTGGCTACATTCAGGAGGAAACTCCTCCCATATGGCAAGAAAGAGTGAATGCCTGGATTTCTGAACTAGCCGGGATGGAACATGATCCGATATGGACTGAGGAAGAGCATTTGACGGCTTTGAAAACCGATGAGCAAGTGACTGTATGCACATCGGTCGTTTATCGCCGTGACGACGAAATCCACCTTACTCATCTTTGGATAGATCTATCCAGAGGGTAGTACGCAGCATCTAACCAGCTTTTATCTTTAGGAAACAACCAGGCGCCTCGCTTGACTTTCACCTTAATTTCACTTACACTCAAAGTGTGTCCGGGAAGGACCGGGGTCCGGCATTACGCTCGAAAGTCGAGCTCTTACGCGGATATTCGGACACGCGGCGCGCGTTTTGTCGCCGCCCGTTCGCCCGGTACGGAGGGAGAGTCGGCATGAACCTCACGGAAAGACAGAAGCAGATCTATTCCTTTATCGAAGAGTACAGCGCGAAGCACAAACGGTCCCCCAGCTACGAGGAAATTCGAGCGCACTTCGGCTTCCACTCCTACAACGCCGTCTTCAAGCACGTCAGGGCGCTCGAGGAGCGGGGCTTCATCAGGACTCTCGGCAAGAACCGCAAGCGGTCCCTCGAACCGGTCTCCATGCAGCCGTCGGCCGTTTCCATCCCCCTGGCGGGCGTGGTCGCGGCCGGCGCTCCCATCGAACCCGTGGAAGTCCCGGATACGATCGATGTGCCCGAGAATCTCCTCGGAAGCGGGGTGAATATCGCGCTGCGGGTGCGGGGCGATTCCATGATCGAGGACGGAATCCGAAGCGGCGACATCCTGATCGTCTCCAGGCAGCAAACCGTCCACAGCGGTCAAACCGCCGTCGTGCTCGTGGAGGGGGACGCGACCGTCAAGAGAATCCATCTGCACGCCGATACGGTCGAGTTGCGCCCGGCCAATTCGGAGTTGCGCCCCGTTTTTGCGCCCGCGGCGTCGGTCGAGGTCGTGGGCGTCGTGGTCGGGCTTTTCAGAGACTACCGGGACCAACGGAAATAGCCGCACTCTTCGCCCGGTGACGGGGGGACGATGAAACAACGATTGTTGCGGTGGAAAGTGAAACAGATATGAGCAATGCTTCCGCGGCAGCGGTATCCAACTTTGTCTGGTGTGAAAAGCTGAAGCGGCGAGTGCCCGCCTTCAAATGCCTGGTGTGCGAGTGCGCGAGTTGCAAGAAACGCAGCGCCGCCGGCGGACTCGAAGATGCAGCCGATATTCTGAAAAGAAACGGAAGATACAAGGAGCAGTTTGTCATGAGAAGAAGAGAAGCGGTAAAGGAAATGCCGGACAGCCGGGCGCGCGTCGTCGATATTGCGGAGAGCGCCCGGGACGTCCAGGACGCCCCGGCCCCGCAGGCCCCGCAGGCCCCGCGGGCCCCCGAAGCGCCGAAGGAAAACGAGACCGGCGGCGATAAGGGTCGTGGCGACAAGGCCGGTGGAGCCGGCATGGCCGGCAGAGCCGGTAAGGCCGGCAGTGGCAGCGGTCCCGCGGCCGGGGAGGAAGAGGAGCGACTCTTCTTCATTGAAGAGGGCAGGCTCCGCGATATCTCCTCGGACCACTACGCTTCCTCCGTCGTGTACCGGATGGAAGAATGCTTCGTCGTCGAGCGCAGGTTCGTCAAGCCCGGCGACTCCGGCGATATCGTGTACGAGGGGAAAAAGCCCTCCAGGAAGACGACGGTCCCCGTGCTGGCGCTGCAAAACGGAGAGCATGTCGTTTTGAGTTCCTGGGACGAACTCGATCAGCAACCCGAGCGGCTGGCCGACGTGCGGGAAGTGATCGGCGCGTCTCCCGTGAAGCAGGTGTTCATTCTTCGAAAAGTGCTTTGAGACCGGGCACGGTTCACAGGCTATGTGTTTGAGGTCACACTCGCGAGGACTCACCGTCACTCGGACTTACCGTCATTCCCGCGCAAGCGGAAATCCCGGCTTCTCGGGGCTTTCCGGCCCCCGCTCCCCGCGTGGGCGAGGACAGGCTACGCGGGAGTGACGTTGAGTCAACAACATTGGTAGGGGAACGCCTCCGTAAGTTTTGGCCCATGCGCGGGATCGCGGGAACGCGGGAACGCCTGCTCGGCCGTCCGTCACTCCCCGGTCGGAACTCGCGACGGGCGTGCCCGTTTCAGAGCATGACCATGCTCTCGATATTTCCCGACGCTTCTCCCATGCCTCTCATCTCTCATGCCTCTCATGCCATTGGAGTCATCCAGGGTTCAGACAGAGACGCCGCGGCCGCGCCTTCCGTACCTCCCATACCCTCCCATGCCGTCCCATGCCATCCCCGGCTTCCGCAGAGAGACCAGATCCTGCTCCGAGGTGGACCGACCGGCCTCAGATGACTATTATAGTCTTGTTAACCATCGGAAATAACAAAGAATAAATATATTCTTGAACAAATATATCTTGCGGAAAACGGGAAAGGATGAACCATGAGCATGACAGGTTTGGACTCATTCGATCACACGTTGCAGACGACCAACGAATGGCTGAAGGAAATCATGAACGAGGCGGGCTGGGACAATCGGCGCAGGGCCTACCAGGCCCTCCGGGCTGTCCTGCACGCATTGCGCGACCGGCTCCCGGTGGATGAAGTCGCCCAGTTCGGATCGGAGCTTCCCCTGCTCGTTCGAGGAATCTACTACGAAGGTTGGAACCCCTCCGGGAATCATCTCAAGGAGCGGGACAAAGAGGAATTCCTGTTCCACATTTCCGAGGCTTTCCAGCAGACCGACCCGGACATCGATGCCGAGATGGCGTTCAAGTGCGTGCTGGCGGTACTTGCGAGAAGAGTGTCCGACGGGGAAATGCGGGATGTGAAGAACATGCTGCCCAAAGAGGTCCAGGAGCTTTGGCCCGAGGCGGTCCATTGACGCCCGGTGGAGGGGTGGTGAAATCCGAAAGCCTTGTCGCGCCGGCTCGCCGGCCGCGGTCGGGAGGTCGCGCCGCGGCCGGCGCGCGGGCTCCGGGTTGCAGAACTTCTTCCCGGTATTTTTGACCTAGCTTTTTCGATCGGCTTCGATCAGCTTCGATCGGCCCCGATCGGCCGGAGGGGGAGGAGGAAACGATCAGATGGAAGACATGAGCAAACTTCGCAATAAGATGGTGGACGATCAAATAGCGGCGAGGGGCGTCAGGGACCCCGCGGTGCTCAGGGCCATGCGGGAAGTCCCGCGGGAGAAATTCATCCTGGCGGAGTTGATCGACTTCGCCTATTCGGACACCCCGCTTCCCATCCAGGAAGGACAGACCATCTCCCAGCCGTTCATCGTCGCCGTGATGGCGGAAGCCATGGAGATTTCCCCGGAGGACCGGGTCCTCGAGGTCGGAACGGGCTCCGGATATGCGGCAGCCGTTCTGAGCCGGATCGCCGGAAGCGTCTACACGATCGAGCGCCGTGAAGACCTTGCCCGCACCGCCCGGGACCGCCTCGACAAGCTCGGCTACGGCAACATCTCCGTTCTGCGCGGGGACGGCTCGCTCGGTTGGCCGTTGCACGCCCCCTACGACGCCATCGTCGTGGCGGCGGGGGGGCCGGAAGTGCCGCGGCCTCTCCTCGATCAACTCGCGGTGGGAGGGCGGCTGGTGATGCCCGTGGGGTCCGAGCCCCGTTCGCAGGGGCTGGTCCGGGTGCGAAAAGTGAGCGAGACGCAGTTCGACCGGGAGGATCTGGGGGCGGTAAGCTTCGTTCCGCTGATCGGCGCGGCCGCCTGGGAGGAAGAGAAGGCGGAAAGACCCGCGCCCACGCCGCCCTCGGTCGTCCGTGAACATCCGGTGGGACCCGTCCGGGAGGCGGCGGAGGAATTTGCGTCGATTGAGGAGGCGAACATGGACGGACTCATGGACCGCATCGGAGATGCGCGGGTCGTGCTCCTGGGGGAGGCATCCCACGGAACATCCGAATTCTACCGCATGCGCGCCCGGATCACCAGGGAACTCATCGAGAAGCACGGCTTCAATATTGTGGCGGTAGAGGCGGACTGGCCGGACGCCGCCCAGGTGGACAGCTTCGTCAGGGGCACGCCCGTGGAGCGCCCGCCGGAAAGCGCGTTCGGCCGGTTTCCGACCTGGATGTGGGCTAACCGGGAGGTGCTCGAATTCGTGCAGTGGTTGAAGTCCTACAATGATGCGATAGGCCCGCAAGAGGGTCGCGACCGGCAGCCGGTCGCCTTCCACGGACTCGACCTCTACAGTCTCAACGCCTCGATCGACGCGGTCCTCAAGTATCTCGACGACTTCGATCCGGAGACCGCCCGCGTGGCTCGACAGCGCTACGGGTGTCTCAGCCCGTGGGAGCGGGACCCGGCCCGCTACGGCGCGGCGGCCCTCAGCGGCCGGTACCGGGAGTGCGAACCCGAGGTGGTGAAGATGCTCCGGGACCTTTTGAGCAAGCAACTGGAGTACGGAGCACGCGGCAGGGACGGGAGCCGCTTCTTCGACGCCGTGCAGAATGCCCGTCTGATAAAGGACGCCGAGCGCTACTACCGCATCATGTACTACGGGTCGAGCGAATCCTGGAACCTTCGGGACCGCCACATGTTCGAGACCCTGGAAACCGTGCTGGGCTTTCATGGCCCTCGGGCCCGCGCCGTGGTCTGGGAGCACAATTCGCACATCGGAGACGCTTCGGCGACCGAGATGGGCAAGAGGGGAGAACAAAACGTCGGCCAGTTCTGCCGGGAGCGATTCGGCGGGAAAGCCTACCTCGTCGGGTTCGGGACCGACCACGGGACGGTCGCCGCCGCATCCGACTGGGGGGGACCGATGGAGGTAAAGCACGTTCGCCCGGCTCATCCCGACAGCTACGAACGGCTCTGCCACGAATCGGAAGTGGGGGCGTTTCTGCTCCCGCTGCGAGGCGACGGCCTCGGTCGGCCGGAGTTGCGGCACAGCCTTCTCAAGCCTCGCCTCGAACGGGCCATAGGAGTCGTCTACCGTCCCGAAACCGAACTGCAGAGCCACTACTTCCAGGCCTCCTTGCCGCGGCAGTTCGATGAGTATATCTGGTTCGACGAGACCCGCGCGGTCATGCCGCTGACCGCCGAAGGCGAATCGGCGCTGCCCGATAGGTTTCCGTTCGGGGTCTGAGCGCTTGCGCGGTTACGGCTTCCGGCCGCGACCATGCCGGCGGCCGCGACCGGGCTGCGGGAACGGCCGCCCGGTCTTCTTTTCGACCAGCTTCTTGTAGTCGGCGAT
>CAYOVG010000165.1:0-14661 GCA_964407285.1 uncultured Syntrophobacteraceae bacterium | reverse complement strand
GGCATCGACGAATTCTACCCCGTTAGCGCCGCGCATGGGTACGGGGTTGCGGATTTTCTGAGCGACCTGGTTGATGCCGTCCCGTCCTACGGGGACGAGGACGAGGAGCGGGGCGGCGAGGGCGAAGAAGGGGCGGTCGGAGAGGAAGGGGAAATCCGCATCGCCATCGTCGGGCGGCCCAATGTCGGGAAATCCACGCTGGTCAATGCCATTCTCGGGTCCGAACGTGTCATCGTGAGCCCCGTGCCGGGGACCACCAGGGATTCCATCGACACGCCTTTCGAGCGGAGCGGCCGTAAATTCGTCCTCATCGACACGGCCGGCATCCGCCGCAAGGGGCGCACGAAGGAAAAGCTCGAAAAGCTGAGCGTCATCAAGGCTCTCAACAGCGTGGACCGGTGCCACATCGCCGTCATCCTGACGGACGCGTCCGAAGGCGTCACCGACCAGGACCTCCATATCGCGGGCTACATCCAGGAGCGTTCGCGGGGATGCGTCATCGGGATCAACAAGTGGGACATGGCGGAAAACGACCAGAAGCGGAAGCGGGCGTTTCTCGCCGATGTCAAGGACCGTTTCCGGTTCCTCCCGTTCGCCCCGATCATTACGATGTCGGCCATCGAAGGCAAGAACACCGGCAAGGTCATTCCCACCGTTCAGGATATATTTCATCAATATAATCTGAGAATTACCACCGGAGTGGTCAACCGCGCCCTGGAAGAAGCGGTCAACAGGCACGAACCGCCCTACTCGGGCGGAGGTCGCCTCAAGTTCTTCTACGCAACGCAGGCGTCCATACGCCCCCCGACTTTCGTCGTTTTCTGTAACCGGCCCGAGTTGAGCCATTTCTCCTATGAACGGTACCTGATAAACCATTTCCGGGAGGCTTTCGAGTTAAGTATGACGCCCATCCGCATCCTCTTCCGGGGGCGAAGGAGGGAAGAGCGGAAATGATCAAGAAGCCGATGAAGGTCAACCAGTTCAAACGCAAGAAAAAGCCGAAGGGCAAACTCCGGTTTGTCGTCCTCTTTCTTCTGATTTTGCTGGTGCTCTTTTCCGGCTACAAGTGGCTGAGCCGTCCGGGTGAGGGAGATGGCGGGTCCGGACGGCCGGCGGATCAGGAATCCGGGATGTGGTCGTTCTCCGGTGAGCAGCAACCGGCGCGGACCGCTCAGAGCGGCGCCGACGGCCGGACTTCCGAAAATGGGGAGGGGACCGGCAGCGGCGGCCCCGACAAAGCGGAAGAACAGAAGCAGGCGGTCGTGGCGGGCAAGCCCCGCATCGTGCTGATGGCCCCCCTTTCCGGTGACCTGGCGAGTGACGGAGAGATGCTCCGCGGTGGAGCGGAACTCGCCATTGAGGAAGTGAACAGGAAGGAGACCGTAGCCGAATTCGTGGTCTTCGACGGCGTCAAGGACCCCGCGGAAGCGCTGGCGACCGTGAGGAAGATGGTGGAAGACCCCTCGACCGTTCTTATCGTCGCTCAATTGCCGATGGCCCTTCTTTCGGAAATCATTCCCATTTGTTCGGCCGGGCAGGTGCCCCTGGTGGTGCCGGACAATTCCCACCAGGGAATGGTCAGTCAGCCGTGGGTTTTCCCGCTCGTATGTTCGGACCTGACGGAAGCGGGTTTTGCGGTCAACGCTTCCCGCAAGCTGGCCGGAGACAAGGCCACCGTGGCGATCAGCGAGCCCAGCGCCTACGGGGAGATTCTTCTCGGCGGTTTCAAGGAAGAGGCCGACAAGCAGGGGATGAAGTACACCGCCGTTACGTGCAAGGTCGGCGAACCGACGATGACTGCCGCTATTTCCGAGGCACTGGCGCAGGACCCCGGCCTCGTCTGGCTGGCAGGCCACCCCGCCTGGGGGGCCCGCGTGGCGACTGCTCTCACGGAGAAGGGGTTCAATGGGCGATTTCTAGCCCCGCAGACCTACAGTGAAATGTTTCTGGACAGCCTCTTCACGAAGGTGCTGGACAGGTTCTACATTCTGAGGCCGGTGGTGGTGGCGGAAACCGGAAGCGGAAACAGCGACATGGAAGCTTTCGCCAGGGCCTTCAGGGAGCGCTTCTGGCGGGAACCGGGCCACCTGGCGCTGCTGGGCTACGACACGATCCGGTGGGCGGGAAAAGCGCTGCGGGAGTCGCCCGTCTCGCGGGAAGGCCTTCGCGGATATTTTCTGCGGTCGAACAATTCGGACCATGCGTACAAAGGGCTTGCAGGACCGGTGTACTTCGACGGGAATGGTCAAACCCGCCATCCCATTCACATTACGACTTACAGCCAGGGCAAGTTCCATCCCGTGCCGGGAACGTAGGGGCGGCGGGTTGCGCGTTTCGGGTTGAGTGTCCGAGGCTTACTCAAGATTGCAGTTACGCGACCAATTCGGTAAGGGATGGAGCCGCTTTGTGCTGTTACGGCTTCCAGCCGCGGCCGGGCTGTCCGAACGCAACGGATTCCGCCGTTGGGCCGCCAGAGCGTTGCGCGGGTGGAACTCGCGCATCTTGCCGGCCGGGTACGCGCCACAAGAGAGGAAGGTCAGGAACTGATGAACGGCGAGCCGAGACTTCTGGTCTGGAACTACACGTCGGAAGAAAAGGAGAAGCTCGATATAGTGCTCAAAGGCATAGGCGCCCCGGCGGCGGTGACCTTGGAGCGCACACAGGGCTGCCTCCCTCTGCGAGAGGTTATCCACAACAACGCCCACGGCGAAAATCCGTTCACATCGGACGAAAAGGTCATCCTCTTCTATAACATTCCCCAGCAGGGCGTTTTCTTCCTGATCAACACTTTCAAGGAACAGAACCTTCCCAAACCCATCTATGCTGTCGTCACGGAACACTCGATTGAATGGCGCTTCAGCGACCTCCTCGAACATCTCGTCGAAGAGCGGGAGAAAGTGGAGCGAAGGAACGCCGGGAAGAGCGGGCAGTAACGAAATGGCGAATGGTATCGTCTATTCGACGGAACACGGCAGGATGTGCCCCGTTTGCGGCAAACCCGTCGCAAAATGCCTGTGCAACAAGAATGAGCCGGGTTCCCGGAAACAGAAGGAAGTCCCTCGAAGCGACGGTATCGTGAGAGTTGGAAGGGAAACGAAGGGACGCAAGGGAAAAGGAGTGACGGTCGTCACCGGCGTTCCTCTCGATGAAGCCGGAATCAAGGAACTGGCAAAACAGCTCAAGGCAAAGTGCGGCGCGGGCGGTACCGTGAGAGACGGTGTGATCGAACTTCAGGGCGATCACCGGGACCTGCTGCTGGAAGAGCTGAAAAAACACGGCTGGACGGTTAAACGCGCCGGCGGCTGACCGCCTGCTATCCGGCTTACCGGGCCCCCTGTCCACCGCTGGTTCAATTAGCTCCAATTCGAGCCCCTGGAGGGCGCGGCGCGGTTGAGCCGAATCGATAGCCTGAGACGACCCGTAAGCGCATGCCGCCGACATCGTCACTCTGAACGTTTCTCGATGCTTTTCGGGCAGCACCTGTCTCGAGAGGCGTCACCAGGAGCATTGACCCCGAAAAATTCCCTTACCATCTCAATAAAAGCCTCCAGGGCCGGCGGACGCCACCTGTCCTTATGCCGGATCATCAGGATTCCGGTTTCCAGGTCGTCAACCCAGTCCACCCCGGCTAGTCGCCCGTCTTTTATTTCCGCGCGGGCGGCAATCTCCGGGATGGCGGTTACTCCCGTTCCCGCCATGATCGTCTGCTTGATCGCCTCGACGCTGTTCATTTCGATCACTGTTGCAGGCGTTATCTTTTCCGCCGCCAGCGTTTGCTCGAGCACCATCCGGTAGCCGCAGTCACTTTTCGCCAGAAGGAGAACCTGTCCCTCGAGGTCTTTGAAATCAGCCTGCTTACGAGCGGCCAAAGGATGACCCGGATGAGCGACAAACACCAGGGGTTCGCTGCCCAGGAACTCGAAATCCAGGGTTGCCGCTCCCATGGTCTCGGCAAACAGAAAGGCCAGATCCACCGCGCCGATTCTCAGTTCGTGCTCGAGCGAATGCAGGGCGCAACTGGTGATATCCAGCCTCACACCGGGAAAGCGGGGCTGATACTTGCGGAGAATATGCGGGAGATACCATGTGGCCATGGTCTGGGGCATCCTCAACGTCAGCAGTCCCGATGCCCTTCCGCCGGCGACTTCCGCCAATGCTTCGTCCTTGATGGCCAGAAGCTTGTCGGCGTAGAGGAGCATTTTCGCTCCGGCTTCTGTGAGTTGGACGGACTTGCCGATTCTTTTGAACAGCATGACCCCCAGTTCGTTTTCGAGGGTCTTGATCTGGGCTGAAACAGTTGACTGGGCATAATTGAGAACCTCGGCAGCCTGGTTGAAGTTCATCAAAGTCGCCACCGTCCGGAATGTCTGCAACCGTTGCAGTTCCATGAGCGTTTTCCTCTTCTAATCGGATTGCTCGATAAGCATATGAAAAAGATTCATTGGACGAGCGAATAGATCCCCGGTACATATCGGCAATGCCGGATTTGACGGGCAACAAGTCTATATCATTGTTAACGATTAATTTCAAAGCCCCACGAAGAGGAGACAGGCATGAATGCAAATGAAGGCGCATCAGCGGACAGAATGAATCCGATCCATGTCTCGACAACACTGTTGTCGGGTCCGAATCGGCGGATTCGTGCAAAGGTGCGAAACCACGAAATACTCATGGACATGAGCAGGGAGCGGGGAGGTGAGGACGCCGGTCCGAATCCTCCGGAATGCATGGCGATTGCGCTGGGGGGCTGCGTGCTGAACATCTGCCGCATCATTGCCATGCAGAAGGAGATTGCCCTGGACGACATCCGGGTATCGGTCGCCGGGGATATCGATCCGACCAGGGCGTTTGGAATTCCGACGGACACGAGGGCGGGCTTCTCGGATTTCTCGGTGCGGGTAGAGATCACCTCGAAGAAGTTGACGGAAGCCGAGAGAGAGGATTTTCGTCAGGAACTCCTGAACCGATGTCCACTCTGTGATACGATCGGAAATCCCACGCCTTTGCGGATCACACTTCAGTGAATTGGAGCCGGCCGGGTTTGAGTCTCTTGGGGACGCGTCTCTCGGCAACCTGGAGCCGATCGAGCCGGCCGGACTCCTGTCGAAGCTTTCACGGACCGGGGGCCTGCCGGACTTTGCGCGAGCGCCGGAGAAATTCGAGAGAACCGCGGGCATAAAGGCCTTCGAAGACCGCATCGTGCTCGCCCGGGAAAACCCCCTTCCAACCATCGAGGTCATGCGTTTTCTCGAGGTCACCCCCATAATCAACTTGACAGCTCACATACCGGATGCTCAAATCATCGCCATGGACGGGAAGCGTTGGCGGGCATTCTCCGAAGCAGAACGGAAGATTCTCGAGAGTGTTTTCAATGAAGCCGCCGGGACGAACCCTCGAGACCGGTCCCGACCGACGGCGCATGCTGTTGATTTCCGATTTGACGGCGCCCCCGCGAACGGTCATGGATCGTTGCCCACATGAACGCCCATAGCGAAGATCGTTTGAATCCAAAGGCAAGAAAGGCGCGCCGTGTTGAGCAAAGGGACCAAATCCGCGGTACGACCCGACAGGGAACGGGAAGATGAACGGATGGGTGTGGAGGGGAGCGCAGCGCCGGTCCGACCGGAACTGCCCGGCGTGTCCGGCTCACCGGCGCCCGACAGCCGACCGGCTGTCGACCTGCCGCCGGACGGCCGGATATCGTCTCCCGCGTCCCGCCGGATTCGCCCCCGCATTCGCGCCACCATGATGGCCGCTTCGGCCGCGTTCTGCCTCCTGGCGGCCGTTCTTTCCATTTATACCGTCCTGGTCCTCGCTCAACTGAGCGACGCGATGAAGAAGCTCGCCACCCGGGAGCTTCCGGTCGTGACCCGGGTGCAGGAATGCATCGCTCACCTGGAGGACCTCTTCATCCCGGCTCAGGAGCTTTCGAAGGCGGCGTCCGGCAAGGAACTCGCTTACTGGGCCGACGAAACGACGGCGCGGTTCGAGAGGACACGCAGCGACGTGCTCTACCTGGCGTCCAACCTGGATGCGTCCGACGACGAACCGTCCCGGAACAAGGCGCGGCTCCTCCTGGAAAGACTGAACCTGTTCGAACGCGAAGCGAATTCCCTGAGAGAGGCTTCGGTGCTCCATATCGGCGCCGTCGAGCACCGGATCGCGCTGTACCGGGAGATCCGGGAGGCCTATGCCCGGTATTTCGAGGCCGCCACGGATGTCGAGCGGCAGATGCGGGCGCTGGTCTCACACTCCATTGCCGTAGATATCCCCGAAGCCGGGGCCCAATCGAAACTTCAGTCCCGCCTCGATTCGTTCCTCGAGGAGGAAATAAGCCGGCTGGGAACCGTCCGGGACCTGATGACCGACGGGCGGGAGATGCTGTCGATAGCCGAGCGGGCCCTTTCCGAAAACGACCCGTCCGCAATCGACGGCCTGAGCGGCGAGGCTTCCATTATCGAACGGCGGTTGAGTCTGTACAAACGGTTGCCGGACACGGCCGCGGTGCGGGCTTTCGGGGATTCTTCCCGGGCGCTTGTCCGGCCCCTGGCGGGATCGTGGGGGTTCTTCGAGAGCCGCAAGGCCGAACTCGCCCGCAAAGCCGACGTGGCCGCGAGATACAAGGCTTTAGAAGCCCTGCTGGCCGGTTACAAGCGCGATGCCGCCGAGCTTGGCGACAGCCTCGACCGGCGCATGCTTCGCTTGGTTGAAGAACACGAGCGGGAAATCCATGCGGCGAGGAGCATCCTCGTTGCTTCCCTGGCTCTGTGCGCCGCCTGCTGCCTCGTTATCTGGCGTTTTCTTTCCCGGAACATTGTCTCGCGGCTCGAGAGACTGACCGGGTGCATGGTCGATGCCGCCGCCGATATTGCCGACGGCCGGAAGGTGGTATTCGACGAAAAAATCGGGAATGCCATAAGGAGCAATGTCCGGGACGAAATCCGATCCATGGGAGAATCATTGCTCAGTTTCGTCGACGCCATTGCGCGCCGTGAACGCGAGAAGGCGGAAGCTCAACAAGCCGGCGAGGCCAAGTCCCAGTTTCTTGCCAAAATGAGCCATGAAATCCGGACGCCCATGAATGGGGTCATGGGCATGACGGAACTGCTCCTGATGACGGAACTGACGCCGAAACAAAGGTCCCTGGCCAATACGGTCATGCGCTCGGCCGAGTCGCTCCTTCGCATCATGAACGATATCCTGGATTTCTCGAAAATCGAAGCCGGCAAACTGGAGATCGAACACGTCGAGTTCAGCCTCCGGGATTGCGTGCGGCAGTCCGTCGTCCTTTTCGTCGACCAGGCGAAGAAGAAAGGGCTGGAATTCTTCTGCAGGTTTACGTCACGGGGCGCGGACCGGCTCCTGGGGGACCCGCTTCGTTTGCAGCAGATCCTTACCAACCTGGTTGGAAACGCGCTGAAGTTCACGGAACGAGGTCATGTCGGATTGACGGTTTCCATGGCGGAAGATGCGGCTGCGGGAGAAGAAGGGCCGATGGAAGGCATGGTCGCCGTCACGTTCGAAGTCGAGGATACGGGGATCGGAATACCCGAGGAAGCTCAGGCTCATATCTTCGATGTGTTTTCACAGGCCGACGGGACGGCGACCCGCGGGTACGGCGGGGTGGGGTTGGGACTCGCCATCTGTAGGCAACTGGTCGTGATGATGGGAGGCGACATCGATGTGCGCAGCAACGTCGGGCGAGGAAGTACGTTCCGGTTTACCATCCCCATGCGCAAGGCCGGGACGGCCGCGGATGAAAGCAGTCTCTCCCGGCAGGCGGCAGGCGACGGCGACGGAAATTACGCAAGTTCCCCGCCGGAAAGTTCTATCGAGGTTTCCCGTCGAACGAACGCCGTAAGCTGCCCTCCGGCGGAAAACCGGGTTCCGCGAAAGCTTCGCGTCCTGGTGGTCGAGGACAACCCCGTCAACCAGGAGCTTACCCGTGCGATGCTCGCCCGGCTCGGCTTGACGGCCGATGTCGCGGGCAATGGGGTTGAGGCGCTGGAATCTCTCGAGCGCTCCTCGTACGACCTGGTCCTCATGGACTGCAGCATGCCCTTGATGGACGGATACGAAACGACTGCCAGGATTCGCGCAGCGGAGGCCCCGTGCGGCGTCGCGGCGAATGCCGGTAATGCCGGTATGCGCGGCCGCCTGCCCATCATAGCATTTACGGCCAACGCCATGGCCGGAGACGCCGAAAAGTGCATCAGCGCCGGAATGGACGATTACATCGGGAAGCCTTTCACGCTGGAACAACTGCGCGCCGTACTCGGCGGGTTCATAACCTGGGACAGCGGATATCCTTCCATCATACCGGGGAAAGAGGAGGAGAGAGAAAGCCCCTTGCGTTCGGAGGTGATCGCCGAACTCCGGTCGCTGGAGCAGCCGGGGGAATGCCGCCTGATCCCTACGCTCGTGGATCAGTACACGGTCGACGCCGAGAGCATGATCCGAACGCTTCGGCGCTCTCTCGCGGCGCGGGATTGCGAAGGGTTCCGGAAAGCGGCGCACCAGTTGAAATCCGCCTCCGGAATGATGGGAGCCCACAGGATGTACGACCTGTGCGCCAAACTGGAGGAACTCGGCCGCAGCGACAACCTCGATGGTTGCTCCGGGATACTGGACCAAGCGGCCGATGAATACGAACTGGTCGTAGCGGCCCTAAATGAAGAGAAGCAAAAAGACTGCTCATAATTTCCATGAATATGTTTGTCCTGTTCATATATACATAAATTACCTTATTCATAGCCTGTTTCCTACATTTTGTACTCCATTGCCGCCCGGCCGTATAAGCTTATTTATTTTCCATGGATGAAGCCGCTTATAGCTTGTACATGCAATTAGCTGCGAAAAGAGAGGAAACAGCATGAAAAGGACCGGTATTCGGCTAACCGAATTCTTTCTCCTGGTGTTGTGCGTTCTGCCCGCAACATCGGTTTCGGCCGCCTTGGTCGGCGTATCCATGAATGACTTTGCTTTCAGCCCACGGACGATAACGGTAAATGTCGGCGATACGGTTGTATGGACCAATGCCGGCGGTAGTATTCACACATCCACCAGCGGTTCGAACTGCATACCCGACAACCGGTGGAATTCCGGGACCGTGAATCCCGGCGGCGCTTTTTCGGTCACGTTCAACCAGGCCGGAACATTCCCCTATTTTTCCACCCCCCACTGCTCGACGGGGATGACGGGGACCGTTGTCGTCAACAGCTTCGGCGGCCTCGATTTCATCGGGACGCCCGTAGGAGGGGCCACGCCGCTCAGCGTCGACTTCATTTCCTTTCTCCAGGGGACGGTCGCGGCCACAGCCTATTTCTGGAACTTCGGGGACGGGACCACCAGCACACAGCAGAACCCGAGCCACATCTACGTCGATACCGGAGCCTACGATGTCACTCTCTCCGTAACGCTCGTCGACGGGACATCCATCTCCCGGAGCAAGAGAAACTACATAACGGTCGACAGCGCCAACGGGGTCGATTTCAGCGCCGTCTCCACCAGCGGGACCGCGCCCTTCAATGTGAGCTTCATCCCGAGCGTTACGGGCGCCGTAACGGCTTACACCTGGAATTTCGGCGACGGGCTCCTCGGAATCCAGTCGCTTCCGACACATACCTACGGAAGCCTGGGGACCTTCAATGTCAGCCTCACGGTTACATTCGTCGATGGAACCACGCTGACCACCACGAAGAACAACTACATCTCGGTCAGCCGGGCAGGTCCGCAGTCGGTCGTCGGGCATGATTTCTTCGCGGTGGATGCGAGGGAAACTCCCATGACAGGCGATTTCAACGGCGACGGAAGAACAGACGTCATCACTTTCACCAGGAACAATCCCAACGCATTCGGCGACGTCTACGTGTCCCTGTCGAATGGAAACGGTTTCGGAACCGCCGCCAAGTGGAACGACTGGTTCGCCATAGACCGGGACCAGGTCGTCGTGGTCGGAGATTTCAACGGCGACCACATCGACGACATCGCCACGTGGCTGAAGACCGCCACCAGGCAGGTTTATGTGGCCGCATCCTTCGGTTCGGGCATGAGTGCTTCCACTCTCTGGCTGAACGGCGTCGGGACCGGATCGAATGACGTGCTGAGAGCGGCGGACGTCAATGCCGACGGCATGGACGACCTCGTGCTGTTCGCGCGGGACGAGGGCATCGTGTATGTCGCCCTCTCCAACGGCAGCGGCTTCGATACGGCGCGGGTGTGGCACGACTTCTTTGCCGTGAGCAGCTTTGAGCGGCCGGAAGTTGGGGATGTCAACGGGGACGGCATGGCCGACATCATCACCTTCGCCACGAACAGCCCGACGGCTTTCGGCGATGTTTACGTCGCTCTTTCCACTGGAAGCGGGTTCGGCGACGGGCAAACCTCCGATAAATGGAACGACTTCTTCTCCGTCGATCCGGCGCAGATCATTCGAATCGCGGACCTCAACGGCGACGGCATGGCCGACTTCTTCACGTTCCTGCCCGCGCCGAACGCCGGGCAGGTCTACGTGGTCTACTCCAGGGGCAGTTTCATGTCCGAAAACTACCTGTGGGCGCAGAATTTCCAAAGCGGCATGGGCGCCGATCTCCCCTTCGCGGGCGATGTCAACGGGGACGGAATGGCGGACCTCATCTCATTCCGGCAGAGCGAGGGCAGAGCGTACATCGCCCTGACGCCCTGACCGCCGATTCTCATCCGCGGCCGGCGAACATTCTCCGCGCCGGTTGCGGACGAAGCCCCCTCGATCTCGACGGCGTCGCCGCGCTCCCTGCTCCCATCAAGCGTACCGGCGCACCATGCGGACGCAGAAATCCGCGTATTCCTCGATGTCTTTGGGCGGACTCGTATGGTGGGGCTGCACTCCGCACGATTCCGGGGTAAAGCAGAAGGTGACGGTTACGTTGAATTCATCCAGGGCGCGCATCTGCCGGTCGAACCACGCATCCGCGCCGGGCCGGAAACTGTCGGCCCAACTGAGTCCCGTCCGCAGGTACTTGACCCCCAGCCTGCGAAGCCACCGCACGGCATCGTCCAGCCTGTGGTCTTCGAAGTGAAACCACTGGCAGATGCCGATTTCCGGCGTATAGCGCGGGAACAGGGGGAGAGCCGGCTTCGGGGTCCCGTCTTCCCGCAGGAGCCCCATGTAGAAGTGGCGGTAATAGGCCGATCCTTCGGCTTCGCGGTGCCTGGTGGTGGCGGGCCATGTCCTGGGCAGGTCGTAGAGGCTGTACCAGTGGATTCGCGGAGTGGCCCCGACGAGCAGTTCGGCCGTCCTGCGAAGCCCGAACTCCTGTACCTCCTCGGCCCCGAAACTCGACACACCCACTTCGGACACCCACAAGGGGAGGTTCGTCACGGAGCGGATCTCCCGGAGCTTTTCCGGCCATTCGTGGATGGTCCAGTGGTTCCAGTCAAGGGGGAACCCATGGACCGCCACCACATCCACATAATCGAATACTCCCTGTCTCCCCATGTTGGACATGAAGTTGGGATCGATGGGCGAAATCCCCCCCAGCACGCGCGCAAGGCGCGGGTTTTCGGCCACCACGGCGCTGCCCGCCGTCTTGACCATATCGGCGAACATCCGCCACTCCGGATCTATCTGAAAATCCCAGTGCGAAAGGTTATTGGGTTCGTTCCAAAACATTACCGCTTCGATCACGGCTATTCTTCCTTTCCATATTTTCCGGACCCCGCATTTAGTCCACTTCGGAGGAAGTCAAAGGGAGGACCTGCTCCGCGAAGTTGAAATCTGCGTACGACCGTCAAGCGCAAGGGACCACCTGTTCGCCGCCGGCCTTGTTGCGGCGGCAGATGAAAACCTCCTCTTCGGGATGGTCGATTATGTCGAAACCCGAACTCCTGAGCATCGCTTCCGCGCAGGCGCGGTTGGGAATCCACCAGTTGGTGGGGTCTCCCGAATAGTTGCGTTCTATGAAATACATTTGGGGAAAACCGGGTTGTTCGAACACTTCCGTCCGCCAGAAGGAGTAGTCGTCCTCGACGGCGGTCACGCGGGAGCTGCCGCGGAGCATGGACTGGAAGACGAGAAGGTCCTTGACGACGTGAGCGTGGAGCAGGTCCAGCGCCAGCAGGGGATGCCGCAAGTGATAGAAGACCCCCATGAACAGGACGAGGTCGAAGCGCTCCTCGAGCCGCGCCACATCGTAGACGGAAAGCTTTCGAAATTCGATGTCGGCTTTGCATACTTCGGCCGCGAACCGCGCCTGCGCCAGGTAGGCGTCGTCATAGTCGATGCCCAGCACGCGGTCCGCCCCCCTTCGCTTCATCTCAATAGAATAGAACCCCGCGTTGCAGCCGATGTCCAGCACCGTCCGGCCGCGCAGGTCCGAAGGAACGGCATGCGCAAACTGCCGCCACTTCTTTCCGGGATAATCGCCCAGGAAGTGGTCGGGGGCCGTCCAGACCCCGTTGAGGTCGATATTGTGGAACCATTTACCCAGTTCTCTTACCCGCCGTTCTATCCACTCCCTGCCCGCATCGGCATCCGGAGCCGCCTCGCGCGCGGGAAGCTCACCAGTTCGACTCATGAATCGTGATCCTTTGCTGTTCTTCCGTTGCTCCTGTCACCCTTCCACTATTGCGGCCGCCGGTCCGCCGCCCGTATTCTGCTCCGGGACCGTTTCGCCGAGCATCCGCAACGCTTCGCGATACCCGTGCACGGTCCCCACATCGACGTAGGCCTCTCCCGCGCGCACGCCCACCGCATCTCCCCCCAGGGAAATATAGGCGTTCACCAGGGTCCCGAAGTACGCGTCCCGGCGGTCGCGCTCGCACCACAGTTTGAAAAGATCGCGCATCACGGAGCCGGGCATCTTGAGTGCCCCCCATATCCAGGAGGAATCCGGGTTTTCCCTCTTCACCTGGATCTCGCGCACCGCCCCGCCGGTCTCCATGACCACGGCGTCGAAAAACTCCGGATGGTCCACCGGGAAGAGCAGAAACGACAACACATCGTCGGGCAGAGCGCATAGTCCGTCATCGGGAAACCAGATCGTGTCGGGGAGCCCGACCATTACCGGCTCATTTCCGCAGATCAGGGAGAGGGGGCGGAAGATCGCATCGCACAACCCGTCGGGACTGGGCTGCACGGTGTAGCACACGGGAGTGGAGAGGACGCTTCCCCCGTAGTAGTGCAGGATGTCCGACTTCCCCGGCGAAATCACGAAACAGATTTTGGACGCCCCCGCGATCACCATGCGGTCGACGAGGTATTCGCTGACCGCGCGGGGCCGTTCGACACCGCTTTCCCGGCGGCTCCCGACCGGGAGAAGCTCCTTGGAAAATGCGAGCGGTTGAATTCTGGTCCCGGCGCCCGCGGCCGGTATTATCCCCCACATAACGGCATACCTCCAAAGGTGATCGGTGCTGCAATCACGACGCGTCCTCCACGGAACTGGATGCGGCGTCGAGAATGGTTTCCAGTTCCTCGGCCCGCCGGGCGGCCGTGTGCTCCCGGAGGGCGCGCTCGCGGCCGGCTTCGGCGATCGCTCCAAGCTCCCGCGGGGACAACTCCATTGCCGCCACCACGTCTTCGGCGGTACGCGCTATGATGATCTCGGACCCCGGATCGAAGAAGCGGTCCAACCCTTCCCAATGGTCGCTGACGATGGGAACTCCGCAGGAGGCCGCCTCGAAGAGCCGGGCGGAAGGGCAGTATCCCATCGCGGCCATTGCGCCCCTGGTAACATTGAGGGTGAGAGTGGACGAGCAGTAAAAAGCCGGGTGAAGATGCGGCGGCAGATGCTGAAGGAAGGAGATGTTTCCGGTCCACGGGAAATCGGCCGGGTAGAGCGATCCGGCGAGGATGAAGCGCCGGCCGGGAAGCCTGCGCGCCGGTTCCATGAAAAGCGCCTCCAGGGCTTCCTGGCGGTCCGCCGCATAGGTGCCGATGTAGGAGAGGTCGGCCCGGTAGGCGTCCACGGCCGGCGCGGGTCCGTGCACGCCGGGATCGACGCTCCCATGGAGCGGGACTGCTTTCCGTGCCCCGAGGCGAAGCTTCAACTCGTCGAGCGCCGCCCCGCCCGTGTAACTGAGCACGATATCGAAGTCCCGGTACCCCCGCGGTCCCACATAGGAAACCTCCTGCCCGGCCCTCAGCCGTTCCAGGGTAACGGGAGCGTCCAGGTCGTAGAATGCGCGCAGGCGCGCCGGAGACGACAGGACCAGTTCGGACGCCTCCACGCCGTCGGGACAGTAGGAAGTCACCATCGCCACGTCGGAATCCGAGAGGTGGCGTCGAGCCGCGGGAAGCGCCTCTTGCCAGTTCGAGTAGAGGCGGAGTTCGCCCCCTCCGGGCAGATCTGCAAGATCGCGGTGTTGCGCGTAGTACGGCGCGTCCCGCTCGAAGAACACGATCCGGTGCCCCCTTTCAGCCATCGCGCGGCACAGTCCCCGCCAGATCGTGGCGTGTCCGTTGCCCCACGAGGAACTGACGGCGAGACCGAATATGGTCAATTTCATGGACCCCTCACAGGTTGCGGTAAGATTCGTCCTGTAGAATACCTCGAAGCGGCCCTGCCGCACCCGGCGGGTACGCGGGCCGAGCCCGGCAAGAAAATCGTGCTACTCACATTCTAAGAACAAGATCGGTGAAGGGAAGGGGAGGGCGCCGCTTCGCGGGGATAAAACCACCAT
>CAYOVG010000164.1:11686-14742 GCA_964407285.1 uncultured Syntrophobacteraceae bacterium | reverse complement strand
GCTGGATTCAGCGGCACTGCCCCTCATGGCCGGTTGCCGCCGCCGACCGCGGCTAAACAGGTGAGCAAGAGTTTCTTAACGAAACCCGGGGGCTCTTCCTGATGCGGACTTGGGATTCCGCAATCCAAAGTGTTGAAAAACTTCTGCTCGGGTGCTTATTTCGATGCCCTCGTAGTGAGCAACCAATTCGATAGCGGAATACTTCGCGCGGTTACGGCCTTCACCCGCGACCAGCCTCTCGATACCCGACAGTCCGTCTCGAACCCTAAATCTCGCGACCGTCGACCGTAACCGCGCAACAATAATCCGTATTTCACCCATTCACATTCACATCATAACCCGAAGCCCGCCCTCATCTCATATATCGGGATTGAGCGGGACGAATTCCGGAGTCACGGTTTCCACCATCGTCTGGGCCTGCTTCAGAAACTCGGTATTCTCCACCGGCTGCTTCAAAGTGTAGGTGGTGAATTCCTTGTAGGCGGCCTGGAAGATCGAATGCGCCGTATCGGTCTTGAGAAAATCGGTTATGTGTGCGTCGGAGCCGTACTTTTCCTGGTAGGCGGCATAGGCCTTCTCGAGCCAGTCGCGGTAGATGGAGGTGGAGCGCTCGGAGGTGACGGGACGAGGGTAAGGAGGATAGCCGTTGGGCAGGGAAGTCGAGTCGAGCTGCAGCCGTTCGAGCGCCTTGCCGTATCCCGGATCGCTCTGTCCGTAGACCGTGCGTTTGACGTTCTGGAGCGTCATCATTCCCGAGCACTGCGCGCAGGGTTCCAGCGACGTATAAACGGTGTAACCCTTGAGATTTTTGATGTCGGGCACAGGGATACCCTTCTGCCGGTCGGAGTGGAGTTGGGCCAGGTACCCCAGCATCAGGCGCACTTCTCCGTGTTGCGTCTGGTTTTCAGTGGCGTTGTTGCAGTTGACGCCCCAGTAGACCAGGCGGCCGTTCGTGGAAGTGTCGGTGTCCAGCAGGACCGAGCCGATGTTGTACCCGCGTTCGTTATTGGGCTGCCAACTCTTGTACACGACCGAATAGGCCGCCAGGGTCGCGATGTCGTCGCGTTCGGTCTGCCAGTAAACCGCCGCCGGTTTCACCCGCGCCGGTTGGGCGCTCGCCGGTTCGACCCGGGCCGTCTGGCATCCCGCCAGGATCAGGTTGACGGCCAGGAAGAGCAGCAAAGCCCAAAAACCCATTGCTCCTCCTTGCTTCATGTGTCCGGGTCCCCTCCGAATCATGTTCATGTGTCCATCTCCTTCCACGAGTCAATCCATGAGCCGACGCCCGGGGGCTTCGGCAAAATTCCATTCCTCTCATCGAGGCTGTCCCTCGCGGCAATCCTCACGACGGGGCGCCCCTCCTTTGAGTGGAACAGACCTGTACGCATCGGGTGAAGCGACTTCATTCATACTGAGGCGATGCTCGATAATATGAAACTCCGAGAGTTTCCGCAATATTTTTTCACATCCGTTTTTTGGATCATAATTGATATTTTCCAGAATACATGAAGACGATAGGATCAAGAATCCCTATAGATTCAGGAGGAACATCGCCTTTGCCCGATCGGCCATTCCGGCCGCGTCGGCAACGAACCTCCGGCAATATCGCGGAGGCGGGCAGCATGGCGCCGGGCATTACGGCGTCGGCAGAGCGCCGCGGACGCGAGAGAAAGCTCATGGGAGGGTTTGATTCTCAGCGGGCAATCAGGTGCTGCGTTATCCATGGCGGCGCCGCATCACGCGACCGGATCCGGCTTGATTTCCGGCTCTGTTTTCGGCTTCGTTCACCGCCGGAAATCATTCAATATCATCGTACTTATCATTACCTTGCCATTGCATGCCTGGAGGGAGTTAGCATCCGTATTCTAAACACCATATATGGATGGATTCGCGGGCGGGATGTTATTTATAGCTATGCCGGAATGGCTTGAAGAGCCATCGGGCGATCAATATGAGCGCTGCGCGGAAATCTCGAATTTCGGGCATGGTTCAAAATAGGGCAACACTTCAGGGTCGCCCCCGCGAAGGGGGGGCCGGGAAACCTCGAGAAGCCCGGGTTCCCGCCGGCGCGGAAATGACGATGAGTCCTGTCGATCGCTACCTCAAAAGCATGGCCTATGAACCATACCGAATTTCGGTTCGAAAGTTTGTCTTGAGGTACGCTAAGGATTTGAGACACGCGGGGTGATCGTTTGTTCCCTCTCCACCGTCTCCGGTTCCGGAAAGGGAGGGGCCGGGTGGGGTGCTGGCTTCCTCACCCGGCGCTGTGTAGGAGGGAGAAGAGGAGGTACGAAGGAGGGTTCTTGGAGGGCGATTTCTGCAATACAATGTAATGCGCAATTCACGGTTTGAAATACATAAATCGATGTATTTATTCGAGGATCAATCCCCTATCGTCGGGCGCCGTTCCCCCCCCGATACTGCTGATTTGACGACGCCGGCGCAAACGGTAATGGATTGTCGCCCTCATGACGCCTACATGGGGCCGGGTTACGGATTGTTTACGGTCATGGGTTCCATACCGTGAACAGGTAGGGATGGGGTGGAAACTGGACTTTCCTTCCGCGGTTGCCGTTGCGGGTCGCGGGCTGCCGTGTTTCGACAGACCGGTCGCGGCTGGAAACCCAAACCACAGAAGAGAATCCGGATTTCAACGGCACGGTTACGGCAGCCGCAACCGAACAAAACGCTACCACCGTCGAATCAGTTGCTTACCACGGGGCCATTTGAATTGTCGCGGGTGAAAGTCGTAACCGCACAAGAAAAATCCGGATTCCGACAGACCGGTCTCGGATGAAGGTCGTAACCGCACAAGAACATCCCCTCGGGGAGCAAGTCCGGATTTCAACCGTTCACGGCGCAACGCGCAACGCACAACCCTTCTCCGTGTTCTCCGCGGTTTTCACACCACCCCCCACGAAACGGCCCAATCTCCGGACCTCCCGACTCACAACGCGTAACCCGCAACGCGCAACCCGCAACTCCCAACCCTTCTCCGTGCTCTCCGCGGTTTTCACACCACCCCCCACGAAACGGCCCAATCTCCGGACCTCCCG
>CAYOVG010000164.1:0-11586 GCA_964407285.1 uncultured Syntrophobacteraceae bacterium | reverse complement strand
ACTCACAACGCGCAACCCGCAACCCGCAACCCGCAACCCGGAACCCGTAACCCGCAACTCCCAACCCGCAACACCGCTTCCGGCCCCAGACCCGGCTAAAATCCCTCGTAATGCACGTACTCACCGGCCTCGCGGCGCTTGGGGGCCGAGGACGGCTTTGCCGGATAGCCCATGGGAACGAGCACCGCCACCTCGAAGCCTTCCGGAGCCCGGAGGATTTCCCTGGCCTTGTCGTGGTCGAAGAGCCCCGCGATGACCGTGCCGAGACCGAGGTCGTGCGCGGCAAGGCAAAGGGTTTGCGTGGCGATTCCGAGGTCGAAGAGGAACCAGTCCCCGAACTTCGTGGTTACCTGGTCCTTGTAGTACCCGGAACTCTTCAACTTTCCGCAGACGGCCGCCACGACCGGCGCTTCGATCATGGCTTTCGTGGCGGGGTTTCCCTTGGATAGCGTTTCCTGGAGCTTCTGCTTGATCGAGGGGTCTTTCACCACGACTATTTCCCAGCACTGGGTGTTCGCCCAGGAGGGGGACCACCGTACCGCCTCCAGAACCCCGGAAAGGACCTCCTCCGGGATTTCCCTCTCCTCGTAATGGCGTATGCTGCGCCGCCCCTTGAGAACATCCATGAATTCCGCCATATTCCTCTCCTGTTGGTTTAGAGATGATGGTCAACACCGCGCTCGAGGCGAATGACGATAGAACCATAGAAGCAAAATAACCACACAACCATGTTCCTACTTTTTCATGCTTTCACGAAACGCACAAGGATCATCGAGAATCCGGGGCAGGCTCACGACCGACTGAAGATACTCCCAGTCCCACGGCGCGGTTTGTTCCGTTTCCGCGACCGGCCAGGGCCATCCCTCCGGAAAGGGCGACCGGAATGTCGGCAACTCCTTGCGCGTGGGATGCTCCAGGCTGAGTTCGCGGGCAAGAAGGGCGATGTGTCCGTGCTGGAGAGGCGCGGATGCCCCGTACCGAAGGTCGCCCACCACGGGATGGCCCACGTCGGCCAGTTGCAGGCGGATCTGGTGGCGTCGGCCCGTATCGATCTCCACATCCAGGAGGCTTCGGCCTCCCGAAGCATCCAGAACGCGGTAGGACAGCCGGGCCTCCCGGCTTCCCGGAGTATCGGCGGACGCGATGCGCACCGCCCGGTCGTCCCGGACGATATGGTGGACCAGGCTTTCGGATTCGCGCCGGGGCCGCCCTTCGACGACCGCAAGGTATCGCTTGCGCGCCCTGCCCGTTCGAAACTGCTCGCTGAGCCGCCCCGCCGCCTTGGACGTCCGCGCAAAGGCGACGACGCCCGCCACGGGACGGTCCAGGCGGTGCACGAGACCCAGGAAGACCCTTCCCGGCTTGCCGTAGCGCTCCTTGAGCCAGGCTTTGCCCAGGTCCAGCAGGGACAGGTCCCCCGTAACATCCCCCTGGACGAGCAGCCCGGCGGGTTTATACAGGATGAGCAGGTGATTGTCCTCGAACAAAACCGGCCACGACGGATGATAGAAATAGAGATGCGAATCGCTCATAAGAATTTCCAACAAAAGATAGTTACACTACCCGGCCGTATTTTTCCGTTTCATTCCAACATTGTGTAATAACGCCTGATCTTGTCTCCCTCTTTTATCCGCGGCCGTTAAAACTTAAGGATAGACCGGCATTTCCCGCAAGGTCAAGGCGAAACAGCGGCGGGCGGTCGCTTTTTTCCGCCTTCTTCCGGTACCCGGCAGGCGCAGGCTGGGGTATCATAGGAATGCATCGTGGGCGGATTGCGGGTCGGGCGACGCTCTTCCTTCCGCGCCGATGCGCCGGCGATGCTCGGACGGATGCGGATGACGAAATATGGATGACGAAGCACGGATGGACACGGAAATAAGGATATAATCCACGGATGTATCGGAAGGACCATGATTTGCGAAGCAAAAACCTCGAATCGGACCGCAAGCGCAACCGGGCGGGCCGGGACGCCCCCGGCCCGAAGGACATGGCCGGCCTGCTGAAGAACTGCGGAATCGACCTGTCCCGGCGCCAGGTGGATCAACTGTGGACTTATCACCAGTTGCTGCGCGAGTATAACGAAGAACTGAACCTGACGCGCATCCACAATTTCGCCAATATGGTGCTCAAGCTCTACGTGGATTCCATCCTGCCGGGCGCGATGATCGATCTCCCGTCTCCCCTGCTGGACCTCGGCACGGGGCCGGGAATGCCGGGAATTCCCCTGAAGATCGCCTACCCGCATGTCGAAATGCTGCTGGCGGAGGGACGCGGGAAGAGGGTCGATTTCCTCCGCATCGCCGTGGAACGGCTCGGCCTGGATGGGGTCGGCGTCATCGACAGGGCGATCACCCCGTCCTTCGAGCAGCCGGTCGCAGGCGTCATCACTCGCGCCGTGGAGACGATAGCGCAAACCCTGGACCACATCCGCGGCTGCCTGGCGTCGGGCGGTCCCGCCATTTTCATGAAGGGTCCCAACTGCGACGAGGAAGTCCGGGCGGCCGCCGCCGGCGAGTCGAAATACCGGGAGTCGTATCGCCTGGTGCGGGACGAATCCTACCGCATTCCCAATACTTCCCACGAACGCCGCCTGGTGGTGTTCCAGCGGCTGGACCGGCCCGTATGGGCGGTCAAGGCGGATATCATGAAGCGCCATGTCACGCGAACCATCGAAAGCGATCAGAACGACCTGTTCAAGGACCTGAAGAAGCTGCTCACCGCTCGGGGCGTCAGGAAACTGGGGAAGACCCTCATATTCGGGCAACGGCAGGCGTCGGAGATCCTGCGCGATTTCCCGGAGAAGTGCCGGGCGTGGGTCGGCAGAGGGGATGAATCGCCGCCCCCCGAGGATGCGCCGGAACATCTGGCGTGGTACCGGCTGGCTCCCCCGCTCTTCGAACAGATCGACGTCTTCGGCACGCATTCTCCGTTCCTGCTGGCCGATTTGCCGGATATCGAGGCGTGGGAGCCCTCGTCGGGCCTGCCCGAGGGCTGCGCCCTTCTGATTCCCTTTCAGGACCCGGAAAACGTGGGGGCGGTGGTCCGGTCGGCCGCGGCCTTCGGAGTGAAGCGCATCATCCTGCTGGCCGAGAGCGCTCATCCCTTCCACCCCAAGGCGCTCCGGGCGTCGGGAGCCAACGCCTTTCGCGTCGAATTCCTGCAAGGGCCGGCGCTGGCGTCCCTTCCGGAAAACCTGCCGCTTCTGCCTCTCTCGGCGGAAGGCGCCGACCTGGCTCGGGCCGATTTCCCGGAGAGCTTCGGGTTCCTTCCGGGCATGGAGGGGCCGGGGCTGCCGGAGGCATGGAGAAAGCGGGCCGTCTCCATCCCCATCGCGCCCGGCGTGGAATCCCTCAACGCCGCCACGGCGGCCGCGATCGCCATGTACGTGTGGTCCCGGTCGAAGGGCGGCTCCACGTAGCGGATTTCTTCTTATAATTTTGACATGCCGGGATAGCGCATGCTAGTATTACCAGGTTCTATCTCGACTCAATGTAGAAAATATTCTCTCTCGAACCCTTTTTTCCGGCGAGCTTGCTTCCGGTTCGACATCCGAACCTTGAGATGCGGTCCTGCTTCCCGCGCCTTTGGATGATTGGCATGCTCCTTTGGTCTTGTAGTGGAACGTGTTTCTTTTGCCCCGATCCGTGGAGTCCCGGCGATGAACGATGAAGACAAGAGCAAAGAGCAACTCCCGGCCGAACTGGAGTCCTTGCGCGCTCGACCGGCGCAGCAGGGCGGGAGCGTTGGAGACGGAATCGTTGGAAATGAAATTCCCGGTAACAGCGACTCGTGGGGCAGCCGACCTTCCGAAGAACTCTTCCACTCCCTGGCCGAGAATTCCCCCGTCGGCGTCTACCTGACCGACACCAAGGGGCGGTGCCGGTATGTGAACCGGCGATGGTGCGAGATGAGCGGACTCCGGTTCGAGGAAGCTCTCGGCGACGGCTGGGTGAAAGGGCTCCATCCAGAGGACCGTCGAAGAATCGCGTCCGCATGGTGTGAAATGGTTGCCGCGCACGGCTCGTGGGGCCTCGAGTACCGTTTCCGGACCCCGGACGGAAAGAGCACCTGGGTGCACGGCCACGCGGCCCCCCTGCTCGACCGTAACGGAAAGATGATCGGGTACATCGGGACGAATACCGACATCACCGAGCGCAAGCAAATGGAAAATGCCCAGATGTTCCTGGCTCAATCCGGCTGGATAGCCTCCGGGGAGGATTTCTTCGAAGCGCTGGCGCGTTTCCTTGCCGAAATCCTCGACGTGGACTACGTATGCATCGACCTGCTGGAAGACGACCGGCTCTCGGCCCGGACGCTGGCGATCTACTTCGACGGCGCGTTCGAGGACAATCTGACCTACACCCTCAAGGATACCCCCTGCGGCGAGCTGGTGGATAAGACGGTTTGCTGCTATCCGGAGGGCGTGCGCCATTTCTTCCCCAACGATGCCGTGCTTCGGGAAATGTCGGCCGAAAGCTATGTCGGAACGATTCTTTGGGGCTCGGACGGACGCCCCATAGGCCTGATCGCGACGATCGGGCGAAAGCCTCTCGGGGACCCCCGCCTGGCGGAATCGGTGCTCGGACTCGTGGGCGTGCGCGCGGCGGGAGAACTGGAGCGCAGGCGCGCCGAGGAGGAAAAGAAGAAGCTGGAGGCCCGGCTGCGCGAGTCCCAGAAGCTCGAGGCCGTCGGCACGCTCGCAGGCGGCATCGCCCATGATTTCAACAACCTGCTCCAGGTTATCAACGGCTACGCCGATATGTTGCTCGGTGACATGGACGAGGGGCGGCCCGAGCGCTTTTCGCTGAAAGAGATATCCATGGCCGGCAAACGCGCCGCATCGCTCGTGAAGCAGTTGCTCGCCTTCAGCCGCAAGCAGATACTCAACCCGGAAGGCCTGGACATGAACGAAGTCGTCTCCCAACTCCTCAAGATGATGGGCCGCTTGATCGGCGAGCACATCCGGCTCGACTTCGTGCCGGGACACCGCCTGGGAACCGTCTACGCCGACCGGGGCATGATGGAGCAACTCCTCATCAATCTATGCGTCAACGCCCGCGACGCCATGGTCGATGGGGGAAGCCTCATCATAGAAACGGAGAACGTCGCGGTCAACGGAAGTTACTGCGAAACCCATCCGTGGGCCTCGCCGGGACGCTACATTCTCGTCAGCGTAACGGATACCGGCTGCGGCATGGACAAAGAGACGCTGGACCGGGTCTTCGAGCCCTTCTTCACCACGAAAGCTCAAGGGAAGGGAACCGGACTGGGACTGGCGACGGTGTACGGCATAGTCAAGCAGCACCAGGGGATGATCCACGCTTACAGCGAACCCGGAAAGGGGACGACGTTCAAGGTGTACCTGCCGGTGGCCGAACGCCTGGCGAGCGACGTCGGGACCAAAATTGAATCCCCGGCCGTGGGAGGCAAGGAGACCATTCTGCTGGCCGAAGACGAAGAGATGGTGAGGAAACTGGCGGCGCGCATCCTGGAGAGGGAAGGATACAGGGTACTGATCGCGGACAACGGCGAGGATGCCCTGGCGCTCTTTCGAAAGGACCCTTTCGGGATCGATCTGCTGCTCCTGGACGTCGTCATGCCGAAACTGGGCGGCAAACCGGTCTACGAGCAGGCGCGGTCGTTGAACCCGTCCATACGCGCGCTCTTCGCCAGCGGCTACAGCGAGAACGCCATCCATACGAACTTCGTGCTCCGGGAAGGCTTCAGGCTTATCCAGAAGCCGTTCAGCCGCGAGGCGCTGCTTCGCGCCGTGCGGGAAGCCCTCGATGCGCCCACCCGCCCGTGAATTGGAGGATGCCATTTGCCGTGAAGGCCAAACGGCTCGGCATCATTGAACGAAAGGCAAAAGATGAAACCCTGCCCCTGCCCACAATCTTACTGACGAACGGACCCGCTTCTTACCTTGTGGGCGATGGGCTTAAAGACTACTTTGCCGCTTAGCTACACACCAGATCCCCAACCCGCTTCAATTTTCTCAAATTCTTTCTCAGGCTGAACAACATGAGCATTCGCGCGGATCGTATGACGCTTTTATGAGCTGTTTACGGCCGGGCTGCAATACCGTGGTTATTCCTGTTTACCAGTTCGCCTCGTTTTTTTTCGTGATGACGTATCCTTGCCCGCAGCCTTGTCGTCCGGCTCCGTAAACTTGCACTCGAACTCGGACTTCTCGTGCGGTCGGGTTTGATACGAGATGGTGGGAAGGAAGACGGGCGGCCATGGGCCTCGAGAACTCAATCCCAATACAAATTCGCGGGTGGCTGAATAAAGCATGGACGAACCCGTGATTCCGACCAGCTCCTCGGGATCGTGCGGAGCATCGGGCGCCACGGTAAAAAAACCTACCACCTCAATATTCAACTGATACGGCGCCGACTTCTCCTCATCGGGTGGAGTTTTGATATCGAGAACCACCTGCCAACGCCTCTCGTCCTCTGCATGGCGCATGAGCCTGACTTCTTTGATCATCTCGCCATTCCCACTCTGCTGATCGACGCCGGGGTCGAATTCGGAATTGGCAATGCATATGATTTTGGTGTAGAAATACCGCTCAAGCCGCAATGGGACCTTCACCAGCCCTTACCTCCAATCTGCACGATGCGGTTGCGGGAAGAAAAGCTTCTCGTTCCCAAGTGGCCGGACCGCGGGAGTTTCCCGTGACGACATCGAACCATCGTACCTCGTGGGCTTCCGGAGCCACATGCACATGCACTTTCCCCTCGACTGCTCTCGCCAGGCGCACCATGGTCTCCACCGTAAAATTGACGTCACCCCGAAGCGCTTTGGTCACATAGGCCGGGGAAACGCCCAACCTCCTTGCAAGTTCGCTTCGGCTGATGCCGTTCTTTTCCATGAGCATGTTCAGTTCTTCGGTGAAATCGAGAATAACGGTTGTCGCCCAGAAGGTTTCCCCTCTTTTCGCTTCTTCAAAAAGGGCTTTGAAAGATTTGTCAGCCATTTAAGCACCTTCTTCCTTGATCAAAATCAATCTTCCAGCTTTCTTTGCTTCCCGGTATCGTTTCCTGAAGCTTTCAGCCGAATCGATCTCGCCTTGCGGGGTCTTTGGGGCCTCCTTGACAAAACCGCCCGTGCAGATGACCATCTTTCCCTCGTCATAGAACCATAAAATTCTCAGCCGTCCCTGGGAGAACTGCCAGATCTTTCCTCTGATTTTATGAGATACATCTGTATTCCTGGGGGGTCCCTTTTCTGCCACCCTGTACAGAAGCGCAAGCATTTGATCTCGGTCCTTCTTGAAATTCGCCCCCAGTCCGAGAAGGAATCCCAGAAGAGGACAATCGTTCGGATCGTTTGCCGCCGCATAGACTGCGTAATGCCCGAGACGAACAGGCTTCAAGTACATATTTAACCTTTAAGTTAAAATTGTCAACATAAATACAGGGGGTCGCAAAAGAACATCGCCTTCAGGCTGCTGGAGGTCCGGCGCAACCTCCGGCTCACCCGTGAGTTGGTCGAGAAGATCCCATCCGAGTCGCCCCCGCGAAGGCGGGGGGCCGGAAAGCCTCGAGGAGCATGGATTCCCGATTACGCGGGAATGACGATGAAGCCTTTCAGGCGTTACCTCAAAAACATGGCTTCCGAACCATGCCGAGATTCGTCCCATATTCAACATTTCCAAAGATAAATTAATAGATTGCAGCAGCATGAAATTGTCGACGCGTTTACTCCTGTCTCGTTCATTTCCATCCACTGCAATACGCCTTGAACTGTTACTATATTAGATCGGCAGAGCATACGTTGAGAGCTGTGGAACTGTCAATCACGATCCACTAAGTTTCTGAAGCTATTCAAGATACATGGAAATCTGGATGAATCGGGCGCACCAACGTTCGAGAAGGAATTCCGTTGAGAGTCATCGGAGCACCGAATGGAATATGTTTCTCCGTAGCCTCGGAGCATATCTCACTCGGTCATTTTGCTGCCGGACACTTTTCTGAGAGGGGGGAACTGATCAGGGGACCGCGAGAGGTCTTTTTCTCCGCTGATTGATCACGTACGATTAGAACACTTTGGCCGGCATGGCGCGCGGCATTGTGGGCAGCGGCAAGACGATTCTTCCCCACCTTGCGGGAGAGATATCCTTATGCCGCCAAGGAGGAGAGCATCGTCAAGCAATTTGAGCGATGGACTCGGAACAAGAAGAGTCCTCTTCCACGAACACATGCACATGGCGGTGCTTGAACAGGATATGATCAACCGCGTTTACACGGCTTCTACCGCTTGATTATATTGAATATGTTTTTATCAGGCGTAATCTTCGCAATCTTGGTTGTCGATGCTCTTGCGCGCATCGCCCAAGCCGCATTTTGGAAGAGCGAAAAATAACGGCAGGCGCATATGTATTTTGATAATCCGTCTTCCGCATATTGCTTTTCAAACCGGAATTTTTTCTTACGATAAACGGCCCGCCTGTGGTAATGTGGCGATTGATGTGAAATCCGAACCCCACCCTCGATACGTTCATCCGGTTCATTGACGGCTTTATACCGTCCTTACGGGTTTCATGCAGCCTTTTGTTCCGGAATATCACCCAGCCTTCCAGGAGTTGGATATGCAGGATGAAGCCAGGACCAGGGAGCAGCTCTTAGCGGAGTTGAGTGAATTGCGCAAAAGGGTTGCTGAATTGGAGAAAGACCGGGCGCGGAGCGGGCAGGCGGAGGGAACCGCGCTCGGGCGGCGGGCGGCCCTCCCGCGGGGGGAAACGGATGCCGTGATCGTGACGGCCGCCGGTGCGAAGCCCGCGGAGGACGCGGACCGCAAGGCCGCCGTGGATGCGTTGCGCATGCAGTCTCTGGTGCTCGAGCAGATCCAGGACATGGTCACGGTGACGGACCTGGAGGGGCGCATCACCTATGTCAACGACGCGAGTTGCCACATGCTGGGCAGGACCCGGCAGGAGCTGATCGGCCGCCACGTCGCGATCTGCGGCGAGGACTCCGCCGCCGGGGCCACTCAAGCCGAAATCATCCGCGAGACCCTCGAAAAGGGCCGGTGGCG
This sequence comes from uncultured Syntrophobacteraceae bacterium, assembly GCA_964407285.1. Lineage (GTDB taxonomy): Bacteria > Desulfobacterota > Syntrophobacteria > Syntrophobacterales > Syntrophobacteraceae > CAYOVG01. Next base: position 2,547 of record CAYOVG010000164.1, on the reverse strand, counting down.
CGGCCAGGTGGTGAACTTCGACGGTTCCGGCCGCCCGGTGTTCCTGGACTGCCGGACGCACCTGGTCACCGGAGCCGGGGGAGAACCGGTCGCGATGTGCGGGATCAGCACAGACATCACCGAGCGCAGGCACGCGGAGCAGATGCTCAGAAGAAGCGAAGAAAGATATCGAATGCTGGCCGAGCATTCGCTCCAGGGAATTGCGGTCCTCAGGGGCCTGCCCCCGGTGTTCGATTACGTCAATCCCACGTGGACCGAAATATTCGGCTACACCGCGGACGAGGTCATGTCCTTCGGCCCCGAACAGGTGTGGGACCTTGTCCATCCGGAGGACAGGGAGATGGTCCGCGGGCGAAACCACGACCGGCTGAGGGGAATGCCCGCCATCCCCAGGTACGAATTTCGCATAGTCCGAAAGGACGGCGCCGTTCGGTGGGTGGAGGTGTTCGTCGGCGTGCTGGACTCGGGAGGCGAACCCGTGTGCCAGGCGGTCTACGTGGATACCACCGAACGGAAGCGGGCCGAAGATGCGCTGAGCGAGAGCGAGGAGAGTTACCGCACCCTGGTCGAGAACTCGACGGATGTGGTGTTGCGCTTCGACCGGGAATGCCGCCATGTCTACGCCGGCCCGTCGGTGGCGGCTGTCGTGGGCATGGAGCCGGAAGCCTTCATCGGAAAGACGCACAGGGAATTGGGATTTCCTCCCGAGCTTTGTTCCTATTGGGAGGACCGTATCCTGAGCGTATTCGATACGGGCCGGGCGGTCAGGGAAGAGTTCGAAGTGGAGGCCGTCTCCGGTAAAGTCCATTTTGACTGGAAGCTCGTTCCCGAATACGGGACCGACGGAAAGGTCGTCCGGGTCCTCAGCGTTGCGCGGGATATCACCGACCGCAAGAGGAAAGAAGACGAAATCCACGCTGCAAACGAACTGCTGCTGAAGCGGGAGAAGGAGATCCAGTCTCTTCTGAACGTGGCGCGCCTGGCCCTGGAGAACTACACATTCGAAGCCACCGCTCACTTCCTGTTCCAAGAGTGCAAGCTTCACACGGGGGCCACGGCGGGATACGTGGCGTTGCTCTCGGAATCGGGTGACGAGAACGAAGTGTTGTTCCTCGACGCCGGGGGGAGGAAGTGTGTGGTGGACCCGTCGCTTCCCATGCCGATCCGGGGGCTTCGCGAGCAGTCGTACCTCCGTATGGAGACGGTTTACGAAAACGACTTCGAGCACAGCGAATGGAGGCAGTACCTGCCCGCCGGGCATGTCAGAATGCAAAACGTCATGTTTGCGCCGCTTCGGATCGAAGGCAGGACCCTCGGGGTCATCGGGCTGGCGAACAAAGCCGACGCCTTCACCGAGGAGGATTCCCGGATTGCGGCCGCTTTCGGAGACATGGCGGCGCTGGCTCTGAAGAACAGCAGGACCGTGGATGCCCTGAAAGAGAGCGAGCAGCGTTACCGTCTGCTGTTCCAAAATCTCACGTCAGGATTTGCGCTGCACGAGGTCATCGCCGATGAAGACGGTTTGCCTCGCGATTACCGGTTCCTGCAAGTAAATCCAGCTTTTGAGACACTTACGGGCTTGAAGGCCGACCGGATCGTCGGCCGGACGGTGCTCGACACGATACCGGGTGTCGAACCTTACTGGATCGATACCTACGGGCGGGTAGCGCTGACGGGCAAGGCCGTCCGGTTCGAAAATTACAGCCGGTCGCTACGCAGGTACTACGACATCACGGCCTACTCGCCCGAACAAGGACACTTCGCGACGATATTCACCGATATCACGGACCGGAAACTGGCGGAAGCGGCGCTTCGTTCCAGCGAGGAAAGATTTCGCCTGCTCGTGGAGAACGCTCCCGAGGCGATCTTCGTCCATACCCGAGGGTGCTTCGCTTTCCTCAACCCGGCGGCACTGGAGTTGTACGGAGCCGATTCCGTGGAGCAAATCCTCGGACGTCCCGTGCTGGATATGATCCATCCGGACTACCATCACAGCGCCAGGGAGCGTATGCGCCTGCTGAACGAGGAGAAGAAGGCCGTGCCTCTCATGGAGCAGAAGTTTATCCGGCTCGACGGGACCGCCGTTGACGTCGAAGTGTCGGCCGTTCCCCTCACATTCGAGGGCTCCAACGGGGCGCTCGTGTTCGTCCGCGACATCACCGAGCGCAAACAGGCCGAAGTGGAGAGGGAGCAGATGAAAGTCCACCTGCGGCATGCCCAGAAACTCGAAGCCGTAGGCACGCTCGCCGGAGGCATCGCCCATGATTTCAACAACATCCTCTCACCTATCATCGGGTACACGGAGATGGCCCTGCAGGACCTTCCGTCCGATCATCCCATGAGGTCCGACCTCGAAGAGGTGGTCAGGGCCGCCCTGCGGGCCAGGGAACTGGTCAAGCAGATCCTGGCCTTCAGCCGCCACGGCCGGGACCAGCAGAGAGCGCCCACGGAGATCGGCGCCATCGTCGAAGAAGCCCTGCAACTCCTGAGAGCGTCCCTTCCGACCACGATCGAGATCAAGACGAACATTGAAGGGGGCATGGCACT
>CAYOVG010000163.1:0-14769 GCA_964407285.1 uncultured Syntrophobacteraceae bacterium | reverse complement strand
CGCCGGAGCCGTACAGAGGGGCCAGGATAACGCTTTGCTGCATCAGGTCGAACTCGGTTTCAAGGTACCTGGTGACGGGGAACGGAAACATGTAGCCGTGCGTATCCTGAGAAAAAAAGGCATAACTTCCCAGCCGGAAAACGCTTCGGGCCTTCCAGAAAAACCCTTTCTTCTCCAGGTCGGGAAAGAGCCCCCCGATCTCCTTGCCCAGAACAGCCGTTCTATCCAGTCTGCTGTGCTCTTCCATCCACCGGTTCCAGAGCACTACGCGCATTTCGCGATCCAGGACAACGACTCCCTGACTCAACGTCTCAACTATCTGGGCATATGTGGTAATTTCTATTCCATCGGCCATTGCCACACTCGCTCGCACACATCGCTCATCACTGGAGAGTCTTCAAGAACTCATCGATCTCGCAAAACAATTTGCCGAGGCACGGTTCGGGGAGAAAGAAGAAAAGATAACCGGTCACGGCCAGTTCCTCCTGGCTGAACGTGGCGCAGACCATGAGCGCATCCGTCTTGTGCGAGGTAATATTGGCCTTGAGCCTGTCGGATGTGACCGAATCGAAAAAAACCCTCGGCGGGTGATAGGAAATTCGCGCATTGAGCAAATGGCAGAACTGCCCCATGCAGGCGCCGATAAGAATGTTGCCCACTTCGAGAAGAGCCTCCTGTTTGAGCTTATCTCCCTCGAGCTGCGGCGTGTAGCCGCCGTCCCCGGTAAGCATCGCCACGAGGCTATCGCTCGACCGCCCGGACAGGGCCAGCACCGCTTCCCCAAGGATGTCCCCGTTGAAGGCCTGCTGTACGAGAGTCACTTCCTGTCTTTCCGCAATGGCGCCGCCCAACACTTTGAAAACGTCCTGGGAATTGACCAGGCTCACCTCGGGCACACTGATGGTGATATGAACGTCAAGCAACTCGGCCAGCGCTGCCACGGCCAATCCGAAGCTCACATTGATCAACTCGATCAGAGCTTCTTTCCTCTCGACCGTCAATTCAGACATTCCCTTTTCCCCCTACGATCTTTTCGAGAATCACCTCCTTTATTTCCGTCTCTTTGGCAGGTTTGCTGAGAAACGCAACGGCTCCTCGCTCCAAAGCTTCCTCCCTGGCCTTCGGCTGCACGTCCGCCGAAATCACGATCACCTTAACCTGGGGGTCCATCGCCTTCAAGCGGGTAAGCGTCTCCATCCCGTTCATCTTCGGCATAGTGAGATCGAGAAAAACCACATCAGCGCCTTCCTTTCCATAAAGGTCCAGGCACTCCTGCCCGCTCGACGCCTCGATGATCCTGTAGTCGCCGGATGACAGGCACTTCTTCACTATCTTCCGGGCAATAGGTGAATCATCAACGATCATGATAGACAGCCCCATGGCGAACTCCTTTCTCTTCCCTCACTATAAAGAGCGCTCCCGAGTTGAAACGGCCTGTTCCGCTCTCCATCCACGCAGGGATTCATTTCTCCTCCCGGACCCAGGGCCCGAAAATACAGTCTTGCCCCGCACGGAAGACACCTTCACGGCATTGAGGCGTTAATCATATATTAAATCGATCTTCGGGTACAGATTGAATATGAGGTCGAACGATATAAATGCGATTTCGCCACGGGCGTGTTTTCATCGTTCACGGCGCCCACTGAAACGGCGACCGCGGCCGGACAGCCGGCCATACTCGATTCATGGGGTAAGAGACACAAAGACATCTCCTCCACTCTGGTGGAAGATGATGAAATCGCCCTTTCCATTCCCGTCGACATCGCCGAGGAGAGGCTGGTATGCGAGACCGGTGGGGAAGTTACAGGCGACCTGGCGGTTGTCGGACATGGCATGTCCATCCGAATAGACTACATAGACTTCTTTGTTCGGAGGCGGCAGGAAAGTCACGAAGTCGGCCATTGCGTCTCCATTCATATCGGCGACTCGCACCGCCTGATCGGGACTGACGGAAAACCAGTCACTCCACCTGTCCGAGTTTCGTCCATCGGAAAACCGGACCCCGGTTGACAGAGCTGCGAAAACCTGTCCATACGCCGTCGGGCTGTTGGTCGCGAAGGTGATGATATCGACTTTTCCATCCCCATCCACATCGCCTGTTTCCGGCCGCTCATAGGCGCTTACGGCAAAGAAACCATGCCAGATGGAAGGAGGCTCAAACCCCTTTCCATTGGAAAGAGCCACATAGACCCGTCCGGAACGGCGGGAAAACAGGACAAGGTCTGCCATTCCATCGCCGTTGACGTCTCCCGTTTTGAGTTCATCATCGGAGTCACCTCCGATATCGTCCAACCAGAGCGAGGATTCATGCATTCCCGCTCCGTACGATACGGCCACGTAGACCTGCCCGGTGGACATACGTAACCATGTAGCTGCATCGTCCATGCGGTCGCCGTTGAAATCCCCTATCACGACCACCTCACTCCGGTCGGGCGCAAACCAGTCGCTCCACTTCACGCCGTCTTCGAATCTGCTTCCATCCGAGAGGGCGACATATGCCTGTCCGACGGCATCGGGATTATCCCTGGTGAATGTAATGATGTCCGTCTTGCCGTCCCCGTTGAAATCGCCGACCATGGGGGTCTCATTCTCATCAACCGCAAACCAGTTGTTCCATCGGCCGATTTTCACATAGTCCGCCGGAGCTTCCGCATCTTCGAAGTAGATTACGGAGTATCCGAATTCCGTATGACCTCTCACCTCGCTGTAAGCAATTCTGAAGAACCCTTCCTCACCCCATTCCGGTCCCCAACTGTTTTTGACGATGAACGCCCTTTCCGCATCATCCCACCCTACGACCAGCACAACATGGCCGCCGTCGAAATCCCCTCCCACATGCGTGTAGACGCCGGAATGGTAATAAAAGAAATCCGAATACAACTCCATCGTAACAACCACGGGACCGTAAAGGTAAATGAGCTTTTTTATGTTTTCCGCCAGTTGGTCTGCCGTTTTGGACAGGTCCACGGTAAGGCAACCCCATCCCTTCAACTTGAACGCATTGCTCTCCCAGTTGGAACACGCGTTGCCGCATGCGCCATTGGTAAACGTGTAGGGATAGCAACTCTCCAGGGAAGTACCTCTGGATACGAGGAAATCCGCCACCGACGCAGCATACCCCGCGATGGAGCAAGTGCTGAGACCGGAGCACGATAGTACGATTTGCTCCGACAAATCCGGATCATCATCGAGCGATTCATACTGGATCAGTATTTTCGATTCCAAAGCCGCCACGGATGCAAATGCAAAACATGACGCGCAATTGCCCTGGTCCCTTACGCCACTGACCGCTTTATACCACCTCCAATCAAATGAGGCCGGCAGCGCCACGTCCGGCAACACGGTGGAACACTGCCTGAACAAAACTGTAGCAGGGTGCATCCTGCCGCCGCACAGCCTCTTTCTTCTTTCATCCGACGGCAAACTGGAGAGAGGATTCTCTCCGGCAGTCCATCCAGCCGGCTTCTTCCGTATGTCGGCATTCAGGCTCTCGACCACGGAAGACCCCACCACCCCATCCTCGGCCCGTGCATATCCAACCTGAAAAGCACACAGATAGATCATCAGCAGAAGAGATGCCGAGCGATAAACGAGCAGGAAGGAACTTCTTACCATTCGATAGCCGGGTAGCATTTTATCCCTCCCCTATCATCGGGGGTCTACTCTGGAAAATGGTGGCCGGATTCGATTTCTATGCGACGCCTTTGCAGTATGCGGGGAATCTATTGGAAGTTTCTTCAGGTTTCAGGGTTTACGCGGTTGACGACTTCAACAATGACGGATGAAAGCAGGTTGTCGGAAAGCAGGGATCGGAAGACGAAAATCCGTTTTTCCGATCTGGTTTACAGGTTCCGTAAACCGGCACATCTATATTAATACAAGATTACAGATGATGAAACCCCATTTTTGAATAAACGGGTCCACATTCTGAAAGATTCTGCACGCTGAATAACCTCCGGACGCCGCATATCCGGGAAGCGTTGCGCTCCCCGACGACATTCCCCCTATCGACTGCTGTTGAACGTCGCCACCCCGAAATACGCATCGACAAGATGAAAAAGACCCTCGCGGGCCGGAAAAGACCGACGGTGATATTCATCTTTCCACCCTCATTCACATATGAGGACAATGGACGCTTCCCATCCGTCTTCCTTCCCGCCTCGATGGATTGCATTGAATTATCCGATTCGCCATCTTGAAAATGAGGAGGATTTCCGATAATAGTTATTGTCCGGCCCGAATGTCATTCAGACGAACCGGCGAAGGTGGATATTCCGGCGACTTTGCCGACGGGCGGGATTGCGGTAAGTGAAGGCGTCGGCAGTTGCGCTGTGACAGACACCGGCATAACGACCGGCCGCGCTTCGCACATGGCTGATTAGAGTGAACCGCGTGCCTGTAACCTTTTTCAAACCATTCAGCAGAACCGCTAAGGAATCCACTGAAAGCCGGTCCTTTGCATGAACTGAATGCGATACACATACGGGATTGTAAAAGTGGACCGCCCAAAGAACACCAGAGCCCCCATACACGATTGCAGCGTCATATGTAAGTTGAAAAATAAAAAGAAACCGGGACCGTTGCTTACCCTCGAAGAAAAGCTCGCCATAGCCAGGGTAGAGGCAAAGGGTCTCGACCAATTTTACTACATCGAATACGGCACCAAGAGATCGTTCCTTGTGGACATACTGCAGATTGATGCGCCGACTCCGGAGGAAGCTTTGGCCAAGGCGGAGATACCGAAAGGCAGGCCGAAAAATCCCATCACCTGGATAAAAGTATATTGAGAGGAAGAACCGTTCAATATGCGGAGTACCTTTTGGGGTAGCCCTCACGGAGAGGGCTGTCTCGATTATTTCACCAACGACCGGACCATTGGTGAAGAAGTGTGCGCTGAAGCAGACTGCATCCATCGCCACAACGACTCTTTCGTCGCTTCGAAGCGTCATTCATGTCGCTCTCCAATCTATCAGTATTACCATAACTTTAAGAGAAGTGATCGTTGTCAACCCTGCTTTATCGGCCTGCCACTCAACGACCTTTATGTCGTTAGACAAGGCTGTCCGCCCATTTCGCCCTTTAACTAGAAAACCTTACAATACAACAGTTTAGCCTCAATAGCCCCTCTCCTCCGCTCACTGGCATACAAAGTGCTCTTAGCACCAACTGTCCGTAAAATTCCAAAACACGTTAATGAGATCACTTCTGGCATACCCCGCAGCCCGCTGCGGGTGGGATGGTGAGATCCAATGATGGAATACGTTAGGCGCATTCTGGTTGTGGACGATGAACCCCGCTATGCAAACGCGTTGATTCGCCACTTGAAGCGAGAGGGGTTTATCGCTGATCTCGTACACGACAATCAAGGAGCCACCATCAAAGTAGAAGAAGCCTGTACCGAAAAAACTCCTTTTGACCTGATCATAATGAACACCCTGATACGCCGGAACAATAGAATCGATCTTCTTTCATGGATGCAGCAGCACCATCCCGGGGTATCGATGATCCTCGTTTCCGCTTACGGGCATTCGGATGAAACGATCGGGCGCATTCGTCCGGCGCTGGACGATTACGACAAGAAGCCCCTAACACCGCAGAGAATGATGGAGTTGATCGATTCCGTTGAAAGGAAGCGCAAATGCACCCACGTTCAGATGAGGAAGCGAATGAACGAAATGAAGGTCGAATCGTCAGGCGGCCATTCCGAAGCCGAAAGTCTTTAGGAACGAAAGAGCGCTCCCGTGCATTTGGAGAGGGAGACCGGTAACCCATAGCTGCAAGTAACGTCCGAAAGAGAGATAGAGGCGATGCCCCGCTATATCGTCTTCGCAAACAGAAAAGGTGGGTGCGGCAAAACCACGACGGCTGTAAACGTTGCCCATGCCCTGGCCATGAGAGGAAAGCAGGTCCTGCTCATCGATGCGGACCCGCAGGCTCATGCAACGATAGCCCTCGGCGTCCCCACGCATTCGATAAAACGCCACATCCTGCACCTCGTCAGGGAAGAGGCGCCTTTCAACGATGCGGTGTGCCGGACCCACATCCCCGGCCTCTGCCTGATTCCGTCCTCCAGGGAACTGGGATCTTTCGAGCTTGACTTCTCCTCCCGGAAGGGAAGCGAAACCCTGCTCTCGGAAAACCTTTACAAAAACGTTGCGGGCTTCGACTACCTGGTCTTCGACCCTCCCCCCACGGTAGGGCTCCTGACCGTATCCACTCTGGTGGCGGCCCGGGAGGTCTTCATCCCCATGCAGATGCACTTTCTGGCGATGGAGGGACTGGCCGAGATGATGCAACTCATTTACACCGTCAACGCGACTCATAACGCCGATCTGCGCCTGAGCGCCATCATCCCGACCTTCTTCAACAGGAACACCCGCCTGGCCAGGGAAATCTCGGACGACATCGTTAAGAACTTCGGCCCGGACAGACTCCTTCCCGGCATCCGCATGAACATCAGCCTGGCCGAAGCTCCGGGCCACGGCAAGTCCATCTTCGAGTACGCGCCTCATAGCACCGGAGCCCAGGACTACATGGAAGTGGCGGGAAGAATCGACGGGATGGGAAGAGGATAGATCCATGGGAAAGAGAAAACCCAAAGAACCAGCCATGGGAACCAGCCTGGGAGACCTTCTCTTTCAGAAGAACGTCAAGTGCGAGGACGTTGCCGGGCCGGACGCCGGGGTCGCCGAACTGCTGCGGGAAAAAAACGGCCTGGAAGAACGTTGCGGGCTGCTCGAAGAGAAGTGCGAAGCGCTCCGACAGTCGAACGATTCCCTGCGGGAAGAGGTGAACCGCCTGGATGCTCGGGTCAGGGAACTTGAGGAGGAGAAGATATCGTTTGCTTCCACGCTCTTCGAGCGCGCCGTCGGCGAACTTAGGAACGGCATGTTTCTCCAGGCTCACGGTCTTCTGCAGGCGGTCCTGGTTCATGAGCCCGGAAACGTTAAGGCGACGATCAATCTGGCGGTGGTCTATGCCGAGCTGGGGTTTCGGGATGAGGCCGTTGAGACCCTGGCGGAGGTCCTTGCACGGGACCCGCACAACGAGGTTGCCCTGAAGAACCTGAACATTTTACGCGATGAACTCAAGGAGTAGAGGCTTCACGCATATGGCGAACAAGCGCGGAATCGTTGTGGGTATCGATCTTGGAACGACCAATTCCCTTGTTGCTTACATCAGGGATGGAAATCCGGTGATCATCCCGAATGAAAGAGGCGGCAGGATGACGCCCTCCGTCGTGACGTTCAAGGAAAGCGGTCAGGTCATCGTAGGAGAGATGGCGAAAAGCCAGGCTGTTCTCAATTCGGAGCATACCGTCTCGAACATCAAGCTCTCCATGGGAAAGAACGTCGAGCGCCTGGTAGGGGGACGCCATCGAAGCCCGGTGGAAATCTCCAGCCTGATTCTGAAGAGCCTCAAAGAATACGCAGGCCGGTATCTCGAACACGACGTCGAAGACGCCGTCATCACTGTGCCGGCCTACTTCGACGACCGGCAAAGAGAGGATACGCTGAACGCCGCCCGCTCCGCCGGCCTGAATGTTTTGAAACTCCTCAACGAACCGACGGCGGCGGCCCTCACCTACGGTTTCAGCAAACGGGATGGAGGCAGACTCCTGGTCCTCGACCTCGGCGGCGGCACATTCGACATCACGCTTATGGAATACACGGACAACGTCTTTCGCGTCCGGGGCGTGGGGGGATCCACATCCATAGGCGGAACCAACTTCGACATGGCGATCGTCGAGCATATCCTCGATGAATTCCAGAGCGTCCACGGTTTCGATCTGCGCCGGGACCGTATTGCCTACCAGCAACTGGTAATCCATGCCGAGAAGGCGAAGATCGATCTTTCATCGACCGATGAGACCCGTATCATGGTTCCCTACATTACGGCCACGGAAAAGGGTCCCATACATCTCAACATGTCTCTAACGAGAAGCGAACTGGAACTGTTGATCGCTCCCACCCTTCGGGAAATCGAACGGCACATCCGGCAGACATTCGAACAGACGGGGCTTTCGCCCGAATGTGTCGATTCGGTCATCCTGGTGGGGGGGAGCACGCGACTCCCCGCGATCGAAACCCTGGTGAAAGGGATCATCGCTCCGGTCTCAGCGAATGGGACGGACGAACCGGCCGGTAGAGAAGAGTCTCTTTTCGGCGACCAGGCGCTCAGGCGGGAAATCAATCCGGATGAAGCCGTGGCGCTGGGAGCCGGCATACTGGCGGGCATATTCGAAGGGAGTGTGCCGGACATTGAATTCCATGACATTACTTCCCATGACCTCGGTATCGAAGACGACCAAGGTGGCTTTGTGGCGGTCCTTCCCCGCGGCGCCACCTATCCGACCAGCGCCTCGCGCCTGTTTACGACGACCAGCGATTTCCAGGAGGAAGTCTGGATCCACGTGCTCCAGGAAGTGGGAACGGGGCAGAAGAGCCGGGTGTCCCTCGGAATGTTTCGGCTCAAAATCAGTAACCCAAGAAGCAAAGGAGAACCCAGTATCGATGTGACTTTTGCCATCGACGCCAATGGCATGCTGAATGTATCGGCAGTGGATCTGGACAGCGGAGAAACGGAAGAAATCACCATCGACCCCGATTTCCCCTTACGAGTTTAATGGATGAAAACGCAATATTATCGAAATCAACGAAATGAACGCACTCTGAACGGATAAAGGAGAAGTTATGGCAAAGCAACTGGCGAGGCCCGCGGCAGCGGTAAAAACCGGGATCACGAGCAAAGTGGACACCTCCGATGAACTGGCGAAAAAACGGGAAGAAGCCAAGAAGATGGCCCAGGAAAAGGCCAGGGCGAGGACACTGGCGCGGCAGCAGGCGATAGCGGAACGGCTGGCCTCGGCGGTCGAGGAGATGAGCGCGTCCCTGGAGCAGGCTTCCGGGGCTTCCGAAGAACTGGGCAAGACCATGCAGGCCGTCGCGACGGCTGCCGAGGAGTCCTCGGCGGCGGCGGAGGAATCCCGCTCCGCGGTCAATCAGATCTCCAAGTCGGCCGAACTGGCGGCACAGCAGGCAAAAGTGAGCCTGGATAAATGCATGAACCTCCAGGCGCTCGTCAGAATCATCACGACCGACATCGAATCACTCATCCAGGGAGTGAACAACGCTTCCAGGGCCAACATCGAGTCGACCAAGCTCATCAAGGAACTCGAGAAGAACTCGGAGCAGATCGGCGACATCGTCGGCGCCGTCGTCCGCATCGCCGACCAGACCAACCTGCTCGCTCTCAATGCGGCCATCGAAGCAGCGCGGGCCGGGGAGCACGGACGGGGATTCGCCGTTGTGGCGGACGAGGTGAGAAACCTTGCGGAGACTTCCGAACAGAGCGCCCGCGGGATTCGCAACGTGGTCGAGGAGATCCAGTCCCAGGTGCAGAAAGTGGTCGACGACATCGATGCGTCCGGAAAGAACGCCCTTGAGGAAATCGAGAAGGCCAAGGTGATTTCGAGCGACCTGAACCGGATTTCCGCCGATATGGATGCAATTCTCCAGGAAGCTAACGCCATAAATAGAAACGCTTCGGATGCGCAAACGGGGGCCGAGGAATTCCTGAGGGGTTCTGAAGATATCGCCAGCAACGCCGAAGAGCAAAGCGCCGCGGCGGAAGAGGCCAACAAGGCGGTCGGCGAGCAGAACAAGGCTTTCAACGAGATGCAGACGGCTTCGGAAAATCTGGCCGAACTGACCGATGCTCTCAAAAACGCAACCGACAGCAAGAAGTCGGCGGAAGAGGTCGCCGCCGCCGCCGAACAGCTCTCGGCAAACATCGAGGAAGCCACCAACTCGGCCAGGCAGATCATGACCGCGATCGAGCAGATCTCGAAGGGGGCCCAAAACGCGGCCAAAGCCTCCGAGATGAACAGAACGCTCGGCGAGAGGCTCGAATCATCGGCATCCGGCATGGCGGAGAACGCAAAAGCCTCCGAGGAGAAGATCCACAAACTCAAGGAACTGGTCGCCGGCAATAAGGTGAATGTAGACAATCTCATCAATAACATCGGAAAGGCTTCGCAGGCTTCCGCCCAATCGGCGGCGAATGTGAAAATGCTCGCCGACAAGACCAACAACATCAACAAGATCGTCGATCAGATCGTGAATGTGACCCTTCTTACCAATATGCTTGCAGTGAACGGCTCCATAGAAGCGGCGAGGGCCGGTGAGTTCGGGCGGGGCTTCTCCGTGGTTGCGGGCGACATCAGGGCTCTGGCCAACGATTCGTCCGAGAACGCCGAGAAGATCAAGGACATGGTTCGCACCATGCAGGCGCAGATTGCCGTCGTTGCCGGAGATATCGAGATGGCGGGCAAGATTGCCGCCCAGGAAGTGGAAAATGCCAGGAAATCGACCGAAAACCTCAACGCCATCGAAACGGGCATGGATGTGGTGCAGGCCGTGATCAACGAGATCAACACCGGTGCGGACGAGGCCCTGAAGGCCATCGAGCAGGCGAACAAGGCGGTGATCGAAATCGCCAACGCGGCGGAAGAAGCCTCCAAGATGGCGGCAGAGGCGGCAAAGGCCGCGGAAGAAGGCAGCAAGGGCATGCAACTCATATCCCAGGCTATCGAGGATATTGCCGGCCAGGCCGACGAAATGCAGAGCATGTAGGGAGGAATCAAGATGCCGGATATGGAAAACACTCAAAACGCCGGAGTCGTTCAATCCTCTGGAGAAGGCCAAATGGTGGTGTTCCGGCTGAGCGACGAGGAATTTGGCGTCGATATCAACAACGTCAAGGAAATCGTCCGATTGCCGGAGATCACCCCGATTCCGCGCAGCCCGGTCTATGTCGCGGGAATATGCAATCTGAGGGGGAACGTCCTTCCCGTCATAGACAGCCGGATACGCTTCTCCATGGCGCCCACGGAGGCAACGGACCACACGCGGCTTCTCGTCGTCGAGACGGGAGGAGTGCACACGGGCCTTATCGTGGACAACGTGCGCGAAGTGATGCGAATAACGGATGCCCACCTGGAGCCGCCGCCGTCGGTGTGCCGCGGCGTGGACAAGGAGTTTCTGAACGGCGTCGTGAAAATCGATGAGGGGCGGCGCCTCATTCTGACTCTCAACCTGGGCGAAGTCATCGCTATCGATGCGGGATCGTGTCGGGGAACAGCGGCCGGCGCCGGGACGGGCGTGAACCAGGTACTGCAGGAAGCCGCGGAGGAGGAGCAACTCGTCTCCTTCAAGGTGGCGGGGGAGGAATATGCCTTCGATATCGCCAAGGTGCGGGAAATCCTGAGAGTCACCGAGATCACCGAAGTGCCCAATGTTCCCGAGTACGTGCGGGGGCTCTTCACCATCCGCAACCAGTTGATGCCGGTGCTCGACCTGAGGCGTCTTCTCGGAATCCCGAGCCTGGTATCGGAGCGCCACAAGACCATTGACGCGGGAATAGAACGGCACCACTCCTGGGCGGAGGCCGTACGGCACGCGGTTGAATCCGGGGCGCGCTTCACGGACGCCACGGACCCGCGCAAGACCGCTTTCGGTAAATGGCTCGACGAATACAGCACTTCGAGCATCGAAATCGAGACTGCCCTGAAGAAACTCAAGCGCTGCCGCGCAGAGCTTTTCGACGCCGCGCGGCGTGCCATGGATCTCAAGGGGGCATCCAGAGACGCGGCATTATCCATTCTCGACAGGGAAATGCAGCCTCTCCTCAGGGACGTCTGCGACAGCCTCGACAGGCTCAAGTCCATCATCGAAACCCACATTTCCGAAGACCAGCGGGTGATGGTCGTCGAAGCCGATACGATGAACATCGGGTATCTCGTCGATTGTGTCGACGAAGTGATCCGCATTCCCAAATCGGTCATCGACGAAACCCCCTCCATTGCCTCCTCCAAAAGGAAGGAACTCAAAGGAGTCGCCAAGCTCGACAACGGAGAACGTCTCATCATGATCATGGATGAATCAGCACTCGTCTCGAGGGAAGCCTCCCGCGTGCTCTCGGATATGCAATCCGGCTCGGGGACCACGACAAGAGAATCCGGCGCGAAATCAGAATCCCTTGCCCAGCAGAGCCAGGCGGAGGAGCAGCTTGTTACCTTCAGCATCAACAGGGAGGAGTACGGGATACGCATTATGCAGGTGCAGGAAATCAACCGGGTGACGGACATAACGAGCGTGCCCCGTGCGCCGCACTTCGTCGATGGAGTCACGAACCTGCGTGGAAACGTCATTCCCGTCATCAACATCCGGGAACTCTTCGGCCTCGAAGACAAGGCCATCGAGGACAGGACGCGTATCATCATCGTGGACATCGGCGGCGCCAAAACCGGGCTCCGCGTGGACCAGGTAAACGAGGTCCTGCGGCTGCTGAAGCAGGATATCGAGAAAACACCCTCCATCGTTACCGCGGGAGGGGCCAACAAGTACATGGACGGGGTCTGCAAGATAGATAAGGGCAGACGGATGGTGGTGCTGCTCGATGTCGAACGGATACTGGATGAGAAGGAACTCCGGATACTGAGCGAAATTGCGCAGGGAGGCGAACCCGGCGGGCGTGAGGAAGGCAGAACCGTTGAAGAGCGGAAGAAGCCGGCAAAGAAGAAACCCCCGCTGGAAATAGCGGATTAGGAAGGGCGGTGAGTTGGTGAATGGGAGGGACGGTGAGGGGGTGAATAGGTGAAGCATAGGCTGTGGGTAAGCGAAACCCGACAAAGATCGGTGAGTCGGACTGGCGTTGGTCACCTCTTTCAGACCACGCATCACATGTTGACTGGGTGGAAGTGTTGCTTATTCCGGCCGGGACCGCAGATTGAGACGTCTGTCTCCGCGATCACGTGGGGCGGAACAGAGCATGAAAATCGGTGAGGCGTCGTCCCATTCACCCACTCACCAACAATCAGTGAGGAGCCATGAGCAAGACACGAGTACTTATCTGCGACGACTCCGCCCTGATGCGGACGTCACTTAAAAAGATCATCGAGTCGGACCCCGACCTCACTGTCGTCGGGGCGGCGAGAGACGGCGAGGACGCGGTGGCCAAGGCCCGCGAACTGCGGCCCGACGTCATCACGATGGACATCAATATGCCGGGCATCGACGGCATCACCGCGCTTCAAATCATTATGTCGGAGAGCATTGCCCCTGTGCTGATGGTTTCGTCTCTTACGCAGGAAGGCGCCGAGATCACCTTTGAAGCTCTCGCACTCGGCGCGTTCGACTACGTACCGAAGCCCGGCGGGACCGTCTCGACCCAGATGGGGCCGGTGGCGCGGGACATGATCAAGAAGATCAAGCTGGCGGGAAGAAGCGGGACGCTCGACAGGCTGACCCGGAGGAATACTTCCTCCGGAGAGTCGAAAGAAGCCGCAAGACCCCGGCGCATCCTTGCGGGCAGGCACAAGAGAACGACCTCATTGAACGGATTGGGGTTCAAGGCGGTGGCGATAGGTATTTCGACCGGAGGTCCCAAGACCCTTTTCGATGTTCTTCCGCATCTGCCCAAGGACCTGGAGGCTGCGGTATTCGTTGTGCAGCACATGCCGCCCACATTCACCAGTTCTTTTGCCCAAAGGATCGACTCGCATTGCCCCATGAAATGCGTGGAAGCAAGTCCGGGCACGGTCGTCGAGCCCGGAACCATTTACCTGGGCAAAGGCGGCTACCATCTGACGGTCTATAAAAAGCTCACGGGTAGTGTGGTGCTGCGGACTCCGACGCGCCCCGAGCACAGCTTCATCCCGTCGGTCGATGTCATGATGGAGTCGGTCGTGGAAGTCTTCGATTCCGGAACGATAGGAGTCCTCATGACGGGCATGGGGGACGACGGCGCCGAGGCCATGCTCAAGATCAGGAAAGCGGGAGGAAGAACCATAGCGGAAAGCGAAGAGAGCGCCATCGTATTCGGAATGCCGCGGGAAGCCATAGAGCGCGGGGGAGCGGAAATCATCGCTCCGAGTTGGGAAATAGCCAAAGAGATCAAAAAGGCGGTTGGATAGGAGATCATATGCACGACCTCGAACTGAGACTGAACGGCACGGATGAATCGGAGAGGCTCTTCGCCGTGCAGGACATTACCGATGCCGACCCGCCGGATGCCCCGATGCTCCTGGCGGCAAGGCTTGCCGTCGAGGAGTCGCAGATAGTGCGGGATTCCATCGTGTTCAGCCTGAAGAGCATGCCGCGCGCCGAGATATTCGACCCCGTCTTCGATCTCTTTCGCTCCGAGGACGCCTACCTCAGAAACGCGGCCGTAAGCATACTCGGCATGGACGGAGATGAAGCCATCGCTTTCCTGACCTCGCATCTCGACGATTCGGACAGGGAAGTCAGAAAGCTCATCCTCGATGCCCTCTTTCAGATAGGAAGCCGGGATGCCATGCTCGCCATCCGGGCGTGCCTCCACGACAAAGCGCCCAACGTTCAGATTACGGCCGTGGAATACCTCGGACGACTGGAAGACAGGGACAGCATAACCGAAATGCTCGACCTTCTCGAGCGGGAATCGGAACCCATGCTTCGAGCCACCATTCTGGAGTCGCTGTGCTTCATGGGCAACGGGGGCTCTATTGCGAAGATCTTCTCCATCCTGATGCCGGAAAGCGACACTACGCGGATCGATCCTTTCTATCTCCCGCAGGTGCTCGCTCTCGTCGCCAGGGTGGGCGCCCTGGAGGACCTCTATCGGGTGATCGATTCCGTTCAAGACACATCCGCCTACGCCGACGACATCATGCGGGCAATCGGGCAGTCGAAGCAAAGATTCAAGGAGAGCTTCGACGGAGCGCGTATT
>CAYOVG010000162.1:0-15014 GCA_964407285.1 uncultured Syntrophobacteraceae bacterium | reverse complement strand
CCCGACATCCACCAGGACGCGGCGCTACGTACGGCGCTCGACTCGTCTCCGTCGATCTCGTACTGCTCGCGCAGTATTTTGCCCATCGTGCAGGCAAGCACTTGACGCGCTTTTTGCGGGTTGGCTTCAAATTCGGCTGGAGTCATGGCCACTCCCGTACAGCGAGTGGACCATCGAACGATATTTTCCAGCTTGATCTTCCATTCGCTGAAAAGCCCGTCATTCTTGATCCCGGTATTAGGAGCAGACAATCGAAGCGCCTCCACGAATGCGGCTACCTTGGCATCGGTGATTTCAGCCTGCGCCGGGGCCGTCCAAAGTGAAACCGCGGCGAACACCATCGCAACTATAGCGGATCGTAACATCGCACTGGTGGATTCGGAAAGTGATCGACCAAGAACTCTCTTTCTCATCAAAATGCTCCTTCGTTCTTTCATAAAACCACCGTTCTTTCATGGGACTATGTCTTACGAACTTGCCAACCGCCACTCCTCCATGCCGGAAAAGGTTTTCCGGCAATCCAACAGTTCATGGTGGGGACGGCTTGGAACGTCCGCATGCGGAGATGTTCCCACACGAGGGGAGGGCAGGGGCAGGCTCATGATGGAGGCGGCTCGGCGACGGCAGGAGGTTCGATCAGAGGCGCCAGGCGCTCCCAAAGGCGGTCCCTTCCCATCTGAGTCAGCGACGAGAAAAGAACAAGCTCCCGCGCGGCGGCGTTGAGCACGGCGGCCGCCTGCCGGAGATGGGCGTCCCACCTGCTGCGGCTGACCTTGTCCGCCTTGGTCAGGACCCCGATCGCGGTGATCCGCCGCCCCTGCAGCCAGTTCCAGAGCATGACGTCATCCGGCGTCGGAGGATGCCTGATGTCCATGATCTGAATCACCGCCCTCAGGGAGACCCGCTTTTCCAGGTAGCTTTCCACCATCGGACGCCAGCTCTCCCGGACCGCTTCCGGCACCCTCGCGAAACCATACCCGGGGAGATCCACAAAGTAGAAGGCGTTGTTGATTTTGAAGAAGTTGATGGATTGGGTCCTGCCGGGCGTGTTGCTCGTCCGGACGAGCTTCTTGCGCTGAACGAGGCAGTTGATGAGCGAAGACTTGCCCACATTGGACCTGCCCGCAAAGGCGATGTCGGGAAGATCGTCCGGAGGCGGATAGTGGGCGGGTTTCATGGCGGATTTGATGAACTCCGCGGATTTGACGTTGAAATTATCTTCCATGTGAGTCGTCGTTTCTCGTAAAGGAGTATTGGGAATACCGGTAAGCGCGGCAAGCGGCGCCCCTGCCGGAAAGAGGGCGGGAAGGACCCTGCCGGCAAGCATCAGGTGCCGTTGCGACTCCGCAGATAGTCCTCTATACGGTTAAGACCTTCCTGGATATTTTCAAGCGAATTGGCGTAGCAGAAGCGCACGTACCCTTCTGCGTTGCAGCCGAAGTCGACCCCCGGCGTAATCCCGACCCCTGTCTTCTCCAGGACTTCGAACGCGAAGGCGTAGCTGTCTCCAGTGAATCGGCCCGCATTGGCCAGGATGTAGAACGCGCCCGTGGGATCGACCGTAATGCCGAATCCCATCTCCCGCAAGCGGCCGAGCATGAATCTGCGGCGCGCATCGTACGTCGCGACCATCTTCCGCACATCCCGCTCGACGCTCGGATCGGACAGCGCGACGCAACCGGCGTACTGAGCGACCGAATTGGCCGATATGAAGAAGTTCTGGAGCATCTTCTGCATGGGGCGAATGAATTGCTTCGGAACGATGAGATACCCCAACCGCCACCCCGTCATGGCGAACAGCTTCGAAAATCCGTTGAAAACGATGCACTGGTCCGTGAACTCGAGAATGGAACGGGCGCGGCCCTCGTAGACCAGGCCGTGATAGATCTCGTCGCTCAACACCCATCTTCCGAATCCGGCGATCTCCCGCATCCGGTCCGGGGCGAGCAGGTTTCCGGTCGGATTGGCGGGGGAGTTGATCAAAATGGCTTTGGTCTTGGGCGTAAGGGCTTCGCGAATGGCCTCGGGCTGGTACTGGAACCCGTCTTCCTCGTACACGGGAATGGTCCTGGGAACGCCGCCCAGAAAAGAAATAAAATTCGGATAGCAGGCATAGTGCGGGTCGGAAAGGATGACTTCCTCTCCGCATTCGAGAATGGTGCTGAGAGCCACGAGGAACGCGGGAGACGACCCGGAAGTGATCAGTACCTGGTCGGGGTGAAGGTGTTCCACTCCGTACTGCCGGGCGTACCAGGCGCAGACGGCTTCACGCAGGGCAAGGGAGCCGAGGCTGTGGGTGTAGCGGGTTTCTCCGCGCCTGAGCGCTTCAACCGCGGCGGCCTTGACGGCGTCCGGGGTTTCGAAATCGGGTTCGCCGACCTCCAGGTGGATGACGGATGCCCCCTCGCGCTCAAGTTGTTGAGCCCGCTCCAGTATATCCATGACTATAAAAGGCTTGATGCCGTCAACGCGACTGCAAATCACCACGCCCCCCCGGGAATCAGTTCCCCTTCGCGCGAACTCTGATTATGAACGGTTCTTCCGCTCCGTCCATGCCTTCCAACTGCTCGAGAATTTCCCTGGCCATGTCCTGAGTCTGAACGGGTTCGAGCAACACGAGGTAAATGTGCCCGTACGTGTCGTGGCTCTTTCGCTTCACGGTGGCGGAGAGGCCCTTCTCTTTGAGTCTCGACCGCATCTTCTGGGCGTTGTTGTGGTTTCTGAAGGTCGATACCTGGACCATGTAGCGCCACTGCGAGGAACCGGCGGACTCTTCCTGCCGGTCCGGGGCCGTGGCGTCTTCACTCGCTCGATCGGTCCGGTCGGACTGTGGATCTCCCTTCTGTGACGCCTGATCGGAAGCCGGGCTTTTCGATTCGACTCCGAGTTTGTGCGTGAAGCGCCGGCCCGATTCCGCGCTTCGGGATTCGCCTGCGGCGGGCGGAGGAGGATTGGCAGCGTCCTGCTGTTTCTCCTCTATCCGTGTGTTTCTCGCGGTCCCGGCGGCAGGTCCTGCTGCATCCGTCGTATCTCCAGTCGCCCGCCCATCGGCGGCGGGTGCGGAACCATCCGACAGCGACTGTTTGGGGGCTTCGGCGAGTTCCCGCGGCCTGGCGGCGGGCTGTTCCGCCTTCGCTACCGGAGCGGCGGACGTCGGCGGATTGCCGTCGTCCTTCCCCTGGTCCGGCGGTCCCGCGGAGGCTGAGGGATGCTGCTTTGACGCCTCATGCGCCGAAGCATCCGAGGGACCGGATTGCCGCACTTCGGCGGGTTGAGCCCCGGAGGCGGAAGCTGCCGATTCACGGGGCTTCTCGACGGGCTTTTCCGTGGACCCGGGCGCCGATTGTGCGGTCCGGTCCGATTCAGCAGGCTGGACCGGTTGGACCGAACCATCCGGCTGGGCTGGAGCGTTCATCTGCGCCGACGGAGCCGGTTCCGGTTGCGGCGACGCGGCCGGTTGAGTCGGCTGAGCCTGCGCCGTCAACTGCATGGGAGCGTCCGGCTGCTCCGGTCCAACCGGCTGGGCCGGTCCAAACGGCTGGGCCGTCGCATTCCCGGAGGAGGCGGCCGTCAAAGCGCCGGCCGGTGCGGACGCAGTCTGCGCGGGAGCCGGGGCCACGCCCGCCTTCTGGTCGTTCGCGCCTTCCGGAGGCGTCGTTGCGCCTGCGGGGGCATCGTTTTTCGCAACCTGACCCGACTGAGAAGCGGACGACCCGAGCGTTCCCGACGCCTCGACCGTAGCGGATGCTTCTTTGGCCGTTCCGGCTCCGGACGAACCGGGAGCCTCAACGGACTGCGAGCCCGAAGGGACGGACGGGACCAGCCCCGCGCCGAGGGACTTCACACCCGGTGCGGCTTCGGCAGGCTTCGGGGACGAGGGCGGAACGGGCTCCGCGGCGGCTTCCCCGTGTGATGATGCAGGGGCGTTGGCCGGTTGTCCTTGAGGTTGAGGATGAACCCCGGCCTGAACCTTACCTTGATTACCTTGACCCTGTTGTGCTGATTCCCTTACCTGTGGCCGGACGTTGCCTTGCGATTCGTTTTCCGCGGGCGCGGTCGCCTGCCGCTGCGCGGGAGCGGCGGAGGCCTCCGCTCCGGACCGCGAAGCGTCGGCAACCTCCTGGAGGGCCTTCCCGGCCCCTCCGGCCCCGGCTATCGCCGCGGTCTCTTTTGCGCCCGTGCTCCCCGCGCCCGCGCCGGCTTGTGCCTGGCCGGTC
Organism: uncultured Syntrophobacteraceae bacterium; assembly: GCA_964407285.1. Lineage (GTDB taxonomy): Bacteria > Desulfobacterota > Syntrophobacteria > Syntrophobacterales > Syntrophobacteraceae > CAYOVG01. The sequence goes on along the minus strand of CAYOVG010000162.1, from coordinate 10,797 downwards.
AGAGCCTGTGAAGCGGAATAGGGCGTAATCCGCTCCGGAACTCCGGCCGCCGCAACGGCCGCCGCGGCGGACTGACTCGCTTTCTTCTTAGCGGCGGAATGATCCACTTCCCGAGGCGGAGGAATCTCTACGATCTGAGCAGCCTCCTGCTCCTCTATTCTCTGCCGGATCTCGCTCTGGAGCCGGTGGATCTCTCCGGGGACCACGTGCCGGCGATGCGAGGCGTGCTTGTTGCGAGGGGTGTTGTTCTGCCGGGTCTGATTCTTGGTTTGAATCAGCTCGATGAACTTCTTGGCCGAGGTGGCCATGCTGGAATACGGGTCCAGCCGTATGACACGGCTGAAGGCGGCCATCGCCGTAGCCGTATCGTCCGCCTCGTAGCTGAGGCGGCCCAGGCAGAACTGCGCCTCCACCATGTCGGGGCTGTGCAAGGTGGCCTTGCCGTACGCATTCCGGGCCTCCTCGCGCCGGTTCGCCCCTTCCAGCAATACGCCCATCCTGTAGTACGCCTGCGCATACGAGGGGGCGGCGCTGATCGCTTCCTGGTACTTGATCAGCGCCGCGGCGGTATCGCTTTGCTTTTCATAAAGCTGCCCCATGTTGTACAGAACGTAGTGGGGCGTCTTGTAGAGCGGATTGGAGAGCGCCCGCTGAAAGGCGTCCAGAGCTTCCGCGAACATGTTCCGGTCGGTATGGATCGCTCCCATGGCGTTGTACGCTTCCGAGTAATCGGGTTTCAAGGCTATGGCCTGCTTGAAATGCTGCAGAGCTTTGTCCTTGAGCCCCACGGCCGTGCACGCCAGACCGAGATCGTACTGCACTATGGGATCTTTGGGTTCTTTCTGTTCCGCCAGGGCAAGAAGCCTGAGCGCCTGAGCGGCATCGCCCGCAACGAGCATCTTTTCGCCGATTTCGCGCTGCTGAGCGGCGGTGAGGCTCTCCGGACCGGTGCGAGGCTGAGTTCCGGCGCACGCTCCCGTCAGGAACACGGCAATGCAACAGACAATTCTTACGACTGGTCGGAATTGAAACATAACGGCTGAACCCTAAACACTATATCCTGATATAAAAGCACTAGGACTCTTCACGTCAACGTGCTAAATGACCTTGTTGAGTGAATACTCTATGATCCCTTCGGCGCCCTTCTTCAGGAGTTGCGGAATCAGTTCGCGAACCACCTTTTTCGTAACCACCGTCTCCACCGACAGCCATTTGGTCTGGTAGAGGTGCGCTACGGTCGGCGCGTTCAGACTCGGGAGAATCTGGATGATCTCCTGGATTCTCTCCTCCGGGACATTCATCTTGATCCCCACCAGTTCCTCGGCCCGGAGCGCCCCCTGGAGCAGCATCGAAATCTGGTCGATCTTCTCCCTCTTCCACGGGTCTTCGAACGCCTTGCGGTTGGCTATCAACTGCGGGTTGGACTGCATGAGCTCCTTGACGATGCGAAGGCCGTTGGCCCGCATGGTCGATCCGGTCTCCGTGACTTCGACGATGGCGTCGCACATGCCCGCGATGACCTTCGCCTCGGTGGCTCCCCAGGAGAACTCGACCTCCACGTTGATCCCCTGCGACTCGAAGTGGCGGCGCGTGAAGTTGACGAGTTCGGTGGCGATCTTCTTCCCTTCCAGGTCCGCGAGGTCCCGGATGGGGGAATCGTACGGGACGGCCAGCACCCAGCGGGCGGGCCGCTGGCTCACCTTCGAGTAGATGAGGTCGCAGACGACCACGACATCCGAGTCGTTCTCGATGATCCAGTCGTGGCCCGTGAGTCCCACGTCGAAGGTGCCGTTGTCCACGTACCGGGACATTTCCTGCGCCCGGCATATCGAGCACGAAATATCCGGGTCGTTGATTTCGGGAAAATAGTTGCGGTCGGAAAGGGTAATCCTCCATCCGGATTGGCCGAACAACCTTATCGTCGCTTCCTGCAGGCTTCCTTTGGGGATGCCCAAAACCAGCCGATTCACTGCTTGTAAACCTCCTCTGGGTTGAAAATGAGTTCTTCCACTATCTCGGTGCGTCCGTCCCTGTACCTCCGGTAGAAGCAACTTTCGTACCCGGCGTGGCATGCCGCCCCTCCGGCCTGTTCGACTTTCAGCAGGATGGTGTCCGCATCGCAGTCCATGAGGATATCCCGGACGGTCTGAACGTGCCCGGAGGTCTCTCCCTTGAGCCAGAGCTTCTGCCGGGACCGGCTCCAATAGTGGGCTTTCCCGGTCTCGATGGTCTTCTCCCACGCCGGCTCGTTCATGTAAGCCAGCATGAGCACCTTGCCGCTACGCGCATCCTGCGCGATGACGGGAAGGATGCCTCCTCCCTTGTTAAAATCGGGTTTGTCTGCCACTCTTTCCCCTCTTCATCTGCTTCGTTTGTTCCGCATCCGCCGCCTGTTCCGCGCCGTCCGCGGCGCGGTCCTCGCCCGCGCCGACCCCGTTTTGCCTTGCCGCGAGCTGGCCGCACGCAGCCCCTATGTCCGTGCCGCGGCTCCGGCGGATTGTCGTGGTAATGTGCGTCTGCCGCAAGACGTCCTGAAACGCCAGCACCTTCTCCTCCGACGGGGCGCGGTACGGCGAACCCTCGTGGGGATTGAAGGGGATCAGGTTGATCTTGGCCCGTACTCCGTGCAGGAGCTTGATCAGCTTGCGGGCGTGGCTCGGATGATCGTTTACGTCTTCTATGATGATGTATTCAAAACTGATCCGCTTGCGAAGCGGCGCCGGGTAGTCGCGACACGCCGCCATAAGCTCCGAAAGCGGATAGGTTTTGTTTATGGGCATGAGGCGGTTGCGCGTCTCGTCGTCCGCGGCATGGAGGCTGATCGCCAGGTTGACGGGACTGTCCTTCCCGAGTTGGCGCAGTTTCGGGACCAGTCCCGCCGTCGAGACGGTGATCCTGCGATGCGAGAAAGCCGGGCCGTTCTGGTCCAGAAGTATCCCCAGCGTCCGGATGAGCGTATCGTAGTTCGCCAGCGGCTCCCCCATTCCCATGAACACCAGGTTCGTGATCTGCTGCTGCGCGCCCAGATCCTGCTGGACCTGGCACACCTGGTCCACGATTTCGGCCGTGGTGAGATTTCTCTTCAGCCCCATCGTTCCCGTCAGGCAGAAGCCGCAATTGAGGGCGCAGCCCACCTGGCTCGATATGCACAAGGTGTTGCGCGGCGGGTCGGGGATGAGCACGGATTCGATGCAATTCCCGTCGTGCAGCCCGAAAAGGTACTTCCTGGTTCCGTCCGAAGCCTCCCGTTTCTCGCGAAGCGTGAGAGCGTCCAGGTAAGTCCCGTACTCCAACTGCGCCCGGAACATCTTGCCCAGGTCCGTGCACTCGCTCCAGGACCGTATCCGCCGGGCGTAGACGTGGCAGAATATCTGCCGCGCCCGAAAGCGCCGCTCCCCGATGCTCTGCACCCACGCTTCCATCTCCGGAAGACTGAAGTCCTTGATGAAAACCCGATCCATGTGTCCGCCGTCTCGCGCCGTCATTCGGACTCAGGAGCCTCTCTTTCTCACCAGGTACCTGTCGTTGACGCGATCCTGAAGGTAAACGAAATGATATTTCTTGTCCAAATCCGCCGTCTCGTACCACTCCTGCGCCAGCCCTCGACAAACGTCGCACGCTTTTCGAGGCAGGTGCACGGCGTAGACATGGTATCCCCTGTCCGCCTCCGAATCAATGGCCAACACGCCGCTGCAATCCGGACACACGTGGATCTTCTCGTGCTGCTCTTCCGTGATGTTGTCCGTGTCGTAGTAGATGGACTTACCGCGTTCGGAGAACTTGGTCCCCCCGGCAACGCTCTTGTTCTGCTCCCGCTTCTCCAGGCCCTGCCGCCAATGCTTCAGCACCTCCGCGCTCACCTGCGTGATATAGCGCGTTGTGTCACTGGATTGACGAATCTTGTCCGGCTCGTAGTCGGGTTCCCTGACGCCGCTGTAGTCCAGACCCGCCATGGCTAAAATGATGCCCACGTTCACGTAAGGCAGCGCACCCTCGATCGAGTATCCGCCCTCGAGCACCGCGATGTCGGCCTTGAGCAGTTCGGTCAGCCTGGCGTAGCCCTGCGCGGAGAAGTGCATGTTGGTGATGGGGTCCGTGTAGTGGTTGTCCTGCCCGGCCGAATTGACGATCAGTTGCGGCTTGAAGTCGTCCAGGATCGGCAAAACGACGTTTTCCAGGGCGTAGAGGAAACCCTCCTCGGACGTCCGGGGCGGCAGCGGGATGTTGATGGTGGACCCCACGGCGGTGGGACCGCCCAGTTCGTTGTAGAAGCCGGAACCGGGGTAGAGCGTGCGGCCGTCCTGGTGCATCGAGATGAAAAGGGTATCCGGGTCGTGCCAGTAGATGTCCTGGGTCCCGTCTCCGTGGTGGCAGTCGGTGTCCACGATCGCCACGCGGTCGATGCCGTACTTCTGCCTGAGGTACTCGATCATGATGGCTTCGATGTTGACATTGCAAAAACCCCTCGCCCCGTGGACCACGCGCATGGCGTGGTGGCCGGGCGGGCGCACCAGGGCGAACCCTCGCTCCACCTGCTTTTCGACGACGGAAATGCCGATGGTCTTGGCGCCTCCGGCGCTGATGAGGTGGGATTCCGTGAGCACCGCCCATTCGTCGGGCACGCAGAAGTGGACCCGGCTGACGTCCTGGCGCGTGGCCAGGTCGGGCTTGAGTTCGACTATGCCGTCGATATCGATGATCCCTTCTTCGAAGACCTGGTCCTGCGTGTAGAGCAGCCTCTCCTCCCGTTCGGGATGAGTGGCGCTGATGGCCCAGTCGAAAGCGGGGAAAAATACCAGACCCGTTCTGGATTTCGCTCGGAGCATGAGATTAGTCCTTAAAAAGGGTTACGAGTTGCGGGTTGCGTGTTCCGCGTTGCGGGTTTCGCGTTTCGGGTTGCGGGTTGCATGTTCCGCGTTATAAGCCACGAACTCCGGAGATCCGCGGGGCCGGTAGGGCGGGGTTGCGCCCCCGCCGTTTCCCACCCGCTGCCAGGTTCTGCCTGGTAACGCCGCCCGGCGGCCCTGCCGCCACCCTCGGAGTGGTTGTGGTATGGACTGGCGGATCTTGGTCGTGGCCGGTCTCCCGACCGTGCCGCCCCGCCGACCGAAGGTCTCCAAGAAAACACGGCATCGTTGTGGCAAGGTCTTCCGGATTGGGTGTGAATCCAACCCGCAACCCGCAACGCCCTCAAGGCGTCATCCGCCCAGGTTCCCCGCGATGGAGCGGTAACGGCTTATAAGCCCGGGTTTGACCTGGACCTTGATGCGGATGTTCTGCCCGGTGGTGTAGAAACCCCGCACCATGTTGAATTCGATGTCCTCCAGCACCTCGATTTCGAGGTCCTCGGCGTCGGCCCCGGTCCGTAGCGCCTTGTTGCGGAGCATCTCGTAGGCCATCTCCGACGCCGCCTTCCTCGTAAAACCCTTCTTGACCGGCTGGTAGAAGGCCTCCTCGGGAGCCGACGCGATTCCGCGCTCCGTATCGACGAAAAGGGTTATCTCGCAGGTCGTGCGGGCGAGTGCCGCGCCGATGGCGTTGGCCACCTCCCACTGGGGCACGACGCTCACGTTGAAGTCCGTGAGTTCCGTAAAACCCGCGGCGAAGCAGCGGGCCGGGCCGCCCAGCACCAGGATGTCCGCCGGCTGGACTTTGTATCCCTCCAGGAGTTCGTGAACGGTGTAGACGGGCTTGCTGTTGATGTCCTCGATCATCACGGAAGCCGCTTTGAGTATGGTGTTGCAGGCTTCGTCGAAGACGAGGGCGGCGGCTTCCTCGACGGAAGTCCCCAGTTGCTCGGAAACCGGCTGCAAACCGCGCCGCGCCGCTTCCAGGTCCCCCATTTCCATGTGGCCCAGGACGCGCAGGGAGTCCGTGACCGTCGGAGCGGGTCCGCCCAGGGCCATGGCGGGTCCCTGGCGGTCGGGGCCGATCTTGACGCGGCCGTCGACGACCCGGACCGTGCTGTCTCCGCCCAGGCCTATGGAGCGGCTCCTGAGCGAGCGGATGAGCGTCTTGTAGCCGCCCACTTCGATGCCCAGGGGTTCCAGGAGCGGGGTCCCGTTGATGAGGATGGCCATGTCGGTGGTGGTCCCGCCGATATCGAGCACGAGCGTCTCCTCGGTTTTGGACGCGAAGGGGACCGATCCCATCACGCTCGAAGCGGGTCCGGACAGGAGCGTCTCGCCGGGCGAGTCGAGGGCCGCGTCGAAGCTCATGGTGCCGCCGTCCGCCTTGAGGATGTAGATGGGGAAGGTGAACCCCTCCTTTTCGAGCGACGCCCGCACGGCCTCGAAAAACCGCTTGTGCGTCGGATAGACGGACGCGTTCAGGTAGGCGGTCGCGATACGGCGCGGAAAGCTCAGGTTGCCCGATATGCGGTGGCCCAGGATCACGTACTCGAAGCCGTCCCCAAGGATCTCGCGTATCTGGAGTTCGTGGCGGGGATTGCGGGTCGAAAACTTGCACGCCACCCCCACGTGGCGGACGCCTTCCGCCTTGAAACGGGCGGCGACGGCTTCGATCTCCTTCGCGTCGACGGGCTGAATCTCCCTGCCCCTGTGGTCTATCGAGCCCGAAACCGCGTGGTAGTGGTCCCCGGTGCGGAAGAACTCCGGATTTACGCCGGGACCGCTGGAGACGATCATCCCCACCGCTTCGAGCTTGCACTCGGCAATGCAGTTGGTTGTGAGAGTAGTGCTCAGGACGGCGCGGCGAATGGCATCCGGTGGTATGCCCTTCGTGATTTCCTCCAATCCCGTCCATACGCTCTTGAGAAGATCGGACTGGTCCGTGGGGACTTTGAGTTGCCGCAGTATCCCTTCCTCGCCCAGGAGAACCACATCCGTGTTCGTGCCGCCGACATCGAGTCCAATGATCATCGCTTTCCCCCGACTTTTCCGCTGGATAGATTCCTCACCGATGGAATGCTAACGGAAAGCCGAACACCTGTCAATGCGGCTGTTCGGCGGCAGGCCGGATTTGTCGGGCTTATGGTTCCGATTTTGAACGCGAAACGGCTTTCGGGAGGTGGTCTTGTTCCGGGGAAAAGTTTCCCGCGGGGATAACGTTTCCCGTGGGGATAACGCTTCCCGCGGGGGTGAGGTCTCTCGCAGGGATAAGATTTCCTGCGGGGATAAGATTTCTCGTGGGCGGCTTCGACCGGTCCTCGTCCCGAACCGATCGACTTCCTCTATCCAGATCCGGATTGCGGGCGCACCGGGAGGATGCCGGTCGCGGCAGTCGCCGGTTACAGCAGTGCGCCGGTTGCGGCCGAAAGCGGCGAGAGCATCACGGAAACGATCATCCACGCGTTGGAAGAGCGCCTGTGGGGACGCCGTACGGTCCCGGACGTCACTCAGGAGATTCCGGCGATATCGAAGCGCTGCGGTTCGCTGTCGGATAAAGACCCTCGCAATCCGGATGAAATCCCGGGCCACGACGACGGCGGAGCTCCGCGCTGATGGTGATCGATACGTCAGCTTGTTTGTCGTTGGCCTGGTAAATTTGGAAAATAGTCGTTAAAGAGAGACAAGGCGGAGACCTTGTATACGTTCATAATGCCTTCGGTTATTGGAAAGAAGGGTCAGGTCGTGGGAGAGGCGCGTTGAGGCAATCATTAAATCAAAATCATGAATGAGCAGGCCTTGCTTTCGTAACCTGCCTCGCTCCTGACCGAAAATCTTGCAGATTTCCAGATCGACCCCCAAAACAAGAATGTCCTGCAAAAAGTTATCCACCCCTGCCTGATTTTTTTCCGGATTACGGGAGTAACATACACCTTCGCAAAGCTCTGCCAGGGAAATAACACTGATAGCCAGACCGTCCACTCTCAAATCTTCAAGTCTCCGGATAACCGCGCCATTGCCGGACAAATAGTGTACAATCCAGTCGGTATCCAAAAGGTAATTCACTACGGTTGCGTCCGAAAGTGGAGATAGCCTCGGGTGGCGTTCGTTGATATTCAGTTTTCAAGGATCTCCTCAATGAGGCCGAGGTGTGAACCCTGGAAATCCGTGCGTACCAGATGACTAGATGACCATATGTCCCGTGTTCCGACAACAGTGGAGTCGGAGTCCTCCTTGCCGGGACTTCACTGCAAAGCACCGTGCCTTTCATCTATCTCGATACCTTTTGATAACCTTTCCATTGCGATTGCTTTTGGAGCATTCGATGTGCTACATGCTGACCGGGGAGGGGGGATGGTACCGCGAAGTAGGAGTTGATGGAAGAATCGGCAAGAGGGTGGGCGCCTCGTTTCAGGTTGCCGGAACCGAGGTCGATACGGTGCGGGATTGACGGGAGGTTCCCCCATCGAGCGGAAGCGGTCGGAAGCGGGTTGAGACCCGGGAATTGGGATCGTTCGAGGTCAAGACCTGCGCCGGGTACGCACGCGGCGCGAAATCGGAAGACGGGCGAACCTGTCGAGGCCGCATCTGGGGAGACGCCATTCTTCAAGTCCGGAAAGGACTTTGGGAGGGCTTGCCCGTACAGATTCTCGGCCTGCTTGTACGGATTTTCATTAAGGAGGACACCATGAAAAAGTCCCTGTTGCACTCTACCCTCATGCTTTCTCTTCTTGTTTTCCTTTCCACATTCATCGGATGCCACAAGAATCGACTGCTGAAACCCGATGCCGTCGATCAGCGTCTGCGGGAGATGCTCGCCGCCAAATATGCTGCCTACAAGATCGCCAACAATCTGCCGGAAAACGCGGGCGTTCTGGTATATTTACAGTCTCCCGAAGGCAACCGGCTGGCTACGGCCGGGTTGCCTGCCGGCGCCGACGAAAACTGGCGATATCGCATCGCCAGCGTCAGCAAGACCTTCACCGCGGCCTCCATTATGCTGCTTGACCAGCAGGGCAAGCTCAATATCGACGACACCCTGACCGCGCTGATTCCCAATACGACTACTCCCTACCTGCCGGACTCCCCGAACTATGCGATTCCCTACAAGGACCGGATCACCATAAAACAGCTTTTGTCGCACCGGGCCGGAGTTTTTGATGTATTCAACAATCCCGTGCCGGCCTCCGGCGCCTCTCCCTATGCGGGCAAATACTATAACACCTATGTTTACGAAGACCTGAAGGAACCCGACCATCAGTTCACTCTGGATGAACTTGCGGGGGTTGTCGCCGCCGGCGGTCTCTCCTCCAATCCGCCCGACAGTCAGTATAAATACAGTGATACCGGTTATACGCTGCTCGCAAAGATCATTGAGCGGGTCTCAGGCAAGAGCTACGATCGTTTCCTGGCTGAAAACTTCCTCACGCCGATGGGGCTTACGCAAACCATCGTCCCCTGGAGCGCTTATGACACCACTCTTCCGCCTCCCTTTTTCCGTGGATACAGCAGTGATGGTTCAGGCTTTGTCGAGACCACCGAAGACAATATGTCCTCCCAGGTCGGCCCCGGAAACATCATCAGCACGGCGCGGGATATGGCTCAATGGATACGTGCGCTGCTCTCCGGAAGGGGGCCTCTGACCAGGGAGCAGATAGCGCGTATGACCCTCGTCCCCGACGGTAACACGACCTATGCCCTGGGCGTCGGCGGCAATGAGGTCGGCATTGGGCACTCCGGAGCCCATCCGGGGTATGTGAACCTTGTGGCCTACAACCCTCATGACGACGTTGCCGTGGTTGTAGTCACACCATTTATCGATTACAGCAACCTGCAGGCCCACCTGGCCTTCCTGACCGACGTGGGCAAGGAAGCCGGGAGTGTAGCCCGTTATGCCGCGGAGCGGTCGAAACAGTAGCTGTTGTGTAGCTGCTGTAATGATGCGCAATCGCAATCATCGAATGTGGAAACTGCGATCATGCCGGCTTCAGCCGGAGCCGACCTGCCCGTTGTTCCATTCCATGCGGTTGCCCGAGTTGCTCGATGTCCGCTCGTATTCGCAAATGCCCTTGCGGCTTTCGAGAAATTCCATTAGATTGATATAGCTGTATCGATATATTGGAAAACGGGCGGGTATCACGTTCGGGCTCGGATCGGCCGGCCGGAGATGCCGGCGGAGCGAAACTTTCATCCATCATCCCGAAAGCTCAGGATAAGACCGCATGATCCCATTACGCGATACCAATCCAACGCAGGGGACGCCGGTAGTCAACTACGCCATCATCGTGATATGCACGCTGGCCTTTCTCTACGAACTCGCGCTCGGGCATGCTCTGGAAGCATTCTTGTTCGAGTACGGCCTGGTGCCCGTGCGGTACTCGGATATCGCCGTCGCCCGGCATTTCAGCACCCTGGAGCAGTTGCTGCCCTTTTTCACCTCCATGTTCCTGCACGGCGGATGGATGCACCTCATCGGGAACATGTGGGTGCTCTACATCTTCGGGGACAACCTCGAAAGCGACATGGGGCGCGTGAAGTACCTGTTCTTCTATATCTTCTGCGGATTGATCGCCGCGCTCATCCATCTCGTCACCAACTATGAGTCCCGCCTTCCCACCGTCGGGGCCAGCGGGGCCATCGCCGGGGTTATGGGAGCCTACCTCGTGCTCTATCCCAGGGCGAAAGTGCTGACCCTCGTCCCGATTTTTTTCTTTCTTCAGCTCATTGAAGTGCCCGCATTCGTGTTTCTGGGCTTGTGGTTCCTGCTGCAATTCCTCAGCGGAGCGGGTTCTCTCGCCCAGCAGGGGGCCGACGTGGGCGGTGTGGCTTGGTGGGCCCATATAGGCGGCTTCATCGCGGGTGTAGTTCTGCTCTTTTTCTTCAGGCCGCTTCGCCGGAGGCTGTACCATTAGATTTACGGACCGTGTGCCGGGCGGTCGGCGGGGAAGGG
>CAYOVG010000161.1:0-15035 GCA_964407285.1 uncultured Syntrophobacteraceae bacterium | reverse complement strand
CGTACGTGTAGTCGAAGTCGATCCACGTGTAGACTCCGGTGGCCCGGTCGATGAGGATGTGATCGTTCCTGACATCGCCGTGCAGCTCCCCCATCTCGTGCAGCCTGCGGATGGCGTCGATGCAACTGAGAACGTTCTCGAATATGGTGGGAAAATGGACATTGAAATAGGTCCTGTGGTCGATTCCGTGCGTCGCATTGATGAGATCGTAAAATCGATTCCCCTGAATCTTGTCGATGATTCTCACGGGATGGCCGGCCTTGTCGGTGACCGTGACTCCTTGCATGAAGCGGTCGTCGCCACGCACCCGGTCCAGGATGCGCGATTCCTTGATCGGGCTGCGAAAGCACTTCACCTCCTGGTCGCCTATGCGCATTATGAAGTTCTCATGAAACACCAGCTTGATCACCTTGAAGGACCCGTCACCGAGATCGACGGCTTTCTTGACCCAGAACTTGGGCTCCCCGTCCAAACCGAAACGGCCTTCGACCTCTTCGCCTCGAACCAGAAAATAGCGACCGCCGAGTTCAAGGATATCGTCGACGCCGATATTCATGAACTCCGTCGTATCCGCAACGATGTTCAGCCTGCCTCGCACCGGAAAGCGCGTGAAGTGCGAGATCCTCTCCCTGATTTCCGCTTCTGTCGCCATGGCCGCCACCTGCTGCTGAGTTGGAGTAATGTAATAGTGCTTCCGCTCTGAACGACACGACGTTGCCCCGCAAACGACGCTTCCGGTCGGGGCGCGCAAACTTCGGGCGCGCCAACCGCCCGGTACGAAGGTAGTATACTCGAGAGGACCTTCCCGGTCAAAAGCAACAGCATCCTTGACCTGTCCGCCCGAATTCAATATAATAACATGTTTATGTGGCTGGCTTTCATCCCGTACGTAAATAACTCATGAACTCCTCTTTGAATTCTTTTGACCAGGAACAGAATGGGGTGCGCAAGATGGCTGCTGATACGCGTCGCCTTAAAAATTACCGAAACATTGGAATAATCGCCCATATCGATGCCGGAAAGACCACCGTCAGCGAACGGATACTCTACTACACCGGCCGCTCCCACAAGATCGGCGAGGTCCATGAAGGGACCGCGGTGATGGACTGGATGGAGCAGGAGCAGGAGCGGGGAATCACCATCACCTCCGCCGTAACCACCTGCATGTGGAAGGACCATGAGATCCATCTCATCGATACTCCCGGGCATGTGGATTTCACGATCGAAGTGGAACGGTCCCTGCGGGTCCTCGACGGAGCGATAGCAGTCTTTTGCGCGGTAGGGGGCGTGGAGCCCCAGTCGGAGACCGTCTGGCGCCAGGCGGACAAGTACCACGTGCCCAAGATCGCGTTCATCAACAAGATGGACCGCATCGGAGCGGACTTCGCCGGCGTGGCGCGGCAGATAGCGGAAAAATTCGACACCGTCCCCCTGGCGCTGCAGATCCCCGTGGGTGTGGAATCCGACTTCCGCGGCGTGGTGGACCTCATCCACATGCGGCAGATCATCTGGCATGACGAAACCCTGGGGGCGGAATTCTCCTACATGGATATCGATCCCGGCCTCATGGACGCCGCCCTCGAAGCACGGGACCAGCTTCTTACCCAACTGGCGGAAATGGACGACGCCCTGATGGAGAGGTATTTGGAGGGCGAGGAACTCGGGGCCGCGGACCTCGACCCCGTCATCAGGAGGCTCACCCTCGAACTCAAGATCGTCCCCGTGCTCTGCGGGTCGGCCTTGCGCAACAAGGGCGTTCAACCCCTCCTCGACGCGATCGGGGCTTTCCTGCCGTCGCCCCAGGACGTGCCTCCCATCGAAGGCGTCAATCCGACGACCAAACAGACCGAACAGCGCAAGTGCAGCGAGTCCGAACCTCTGGCGGGCCTCGCATTCAAGATTCTTATGGACCAGGGGCGGAAGCTCACGTATGTGCGGCTCTATTCCGGGAGACTGGAAGCCGGGTCCGAAGTCTACAATGTCGCCAGGGGGACTCGCGAAAAGATATCCCGCATATTCCAGATGCACGCAAACAAGCGGGAACGGATGGAAAGCACGGGAGCGGGCAACATAGTCGCCGTAATGGGCCTCAAGTCCACCACCACGGGCGACAGCCTGAGCAATCCCGCCCATCCCATTTTGCTCGAGCCGATCGACATCTACGAGCCCGTCATCTCCATAGCCGTCGAGGCCAAAACGAGAGGAGACCAGGAAAAACTCCTGGAAAGCCTCGGGAGACTCGCCGAAGAAGACCCGACCTTCCGCTTTGCCGAAAATCCCGATACCGGACAGACCCTCATCAGCGGCATGGGAGAACTGCACCTGGAGGTGCTCACCAACCGTCTCCTCCGGGAGTACCATGTGGGCGTGAATGTCGGGAAGCCCCAGGTGGTTTACAGGGAAACCATCCAGAAGGCCGCCCTCGCGCGCGGAGCTTTCGACCGTGAAATCGGGGGCGGCAGGCACTTTGCCGAAGTGGAGCTGCACCTGGCTCCGCTCCCCAGGAGCGAAGGCAACAAGGTGGTCAACAAGGTGAAGGACGCATCCATTCCGGATGTTTTCTTTCCGGCGGTGGAACAGGGAATCGAAGACGCCGTCGGCAGCGGGGTCATACTCGGGTATCCCGTGGTCGATGTGGAGGCGACCATCATCGGGGGGACGTTCATGGAGGGCGCATCGAGCGAACTGGCGTTCCGCGTGGCGGCGTCGACCGCGTTCAAGAAGGCGTGCGAGTCGGCCTCCCCGCTGCTTTTGGAGCCCTATATGGCCGTGGAGATCCTGGCTCCGGAGGAGTTCCTCGGGGAGGTGCTCGGGGACGTGAATATGCGCAAGGGACGCATCGAGAGCATCGCGGCGCGCAAGGCGACACAGGTGGTCAAGGCCGTCGTTCCGCTTTCGAAGATGTTCGGGTATTCGACGGCGCTCAGGTCTTCGACGCAGGGCCGCGCCACGTTCACGATGCATTTTTCCCACTACGACGCCGCATCGCAATCGGACAACCGGGGGTGATCGATCTTTTTTTTCGGATTTGCGTCTCGGAACGGAATTTTAGCTTGTAAGGTGACCTGCACATATGCTATGTCTTACAGGATGTGAGGTTCATGCAGGCAACCGGCGTGATGCCTTGCGAAATGCCGAAGATTTTGCGGTGCTCCGGCGAAGTTGACGGCATAGAGCGTACCGGTGGGTGAGAGATCAAGCCCGTAAAGGGCTTTTTATTTTGAAAGGCAGGTGAATACTTAATGACGGAGGCCGAAACCAGAGAGAGCATAGAAAAGAAAATACGCAAACTCCGTAAGGATTTTCAGAAGAACGTCCAGCCTGTTTTGCGTCGCCACAACTACTATCTCTCCAAGGGAGAACGTCGCAGGATCAAGAAGAAGAAAGCCATCAAACGAATCCAGCGGCGCGAGCGCCGATTGATGCGTTCGGCATAATATTCTTCCTTGGGGATTCAGGGATTACAGTTCCCGATAACTCAGGATGGATACAATGAACGATAGAGCCACTTACAGAAGGGAAGATCGCCGGTTGCCTGCACAGATCGCTCCAGAGGTGGTGAAAGAAAAGAAACCCTGAGCAGCATGGACTGCTCAGGGTTTTTGCTTCCAGGGGCGCCTGCGGCGAGAATACCGGTTTCATGAGTTCCGTTTCGCCTCCCTCGCCCGCTCATCGCGGCAGCAAGGTCGAAACAAACGACGGCCGATGCCGAACGATCCTTGAGCTACCTCAGGAGACCCCTCGATATCACGAGCCGCATAATTTCGTTGGTCCCTTCGTAAATCTGCGTAATCTTTGCGTCCCGCATGTGCCGTTCCATGGGATAATCTTTGCAGTAGCCGTACCCGCCAAGAATCTGCACCCCTTCCACGGCGGCCTTCATCGCCGTATCGGAAGCCAACAGCTTGGCCATGGCAGCCTCACGTTCGTAGGGCTTCCGATTCTCCTCCAGCCATGCGGCCCGCAGAGTCAGCAACTCGGCGGCATCCAATTGGGTGGCCATGTCGGCGATCTTCCACTGAATGGCCTGAAAATTCGAGATCGAGCGGCCGAACTGCTCCCGCGTCTTGCTGTACTCGATGGATTCATCCAGGACCGCGCGCCCGATTCCTATCGCCTGAGCCGCAATGCCGATGCGCCCGCCATCGAGCGTGGTGAGCATCTGTTTGAAACCGTCGCCGAGATTCCCGAGCAGGTTTTCCTTGGGGATGCGGGCATCCTCGAACACCAGTTCCGCAGTCCCCGATGCGTTGATGCCGAGTTTTTCCTCCACCGTCCCCACCCGAAAGCCGAGCGTGTTTCTCAAATCGACGATAAAAGAGCTGATTCCCTTGTAACCGGCCGATCTATCCGTCACCGCCGCGAGCACGCAATAGTCCGCCACGTTTCCGTTGGTGATGAACTTCTTCACCCCGTTGAGCACCCACTGGTCGCCGTCGAGCACGGCGGTGGAGCCCATCGCGGCAGGGTCGGACCCTGCCCCCGCCTCCGTCAGGCCATAGCATCCCAGCGCTTCGCCGCTCGCCACCGGCCGCAGGAATCTCTGTTTCTGTTCTTCGGTGCCGTACCTGTATATGGGGAAATTGTAGAGGCTGTTGCACACACTCATGATAACTCCGCAGGAAGCACACCCGCGGGAAATCTCTATCACGGCGAGCACATATGAAATGTAATCCATCCCGGCCCCGCCGTACTCGTCGGGAACCGTGATTCCCAGTAATCCCAACTCCCCCATCTTTCTCACAATCTCTTCAGGATGCCGGTGCGTCCGGTCCAACTCGGCGGCAACCGGCCCGATTTCGTGCTCCGCGAATTTGCGGGCCATATCCTGAATCATTTTCTGCTCTTCGGTCAATTCGAAATCCATTCGCTCCCCTCACAGTCACAACCGCGGCATTACCCCTGTCTCGCACTACCCCTCAAGCAACCCCTCCGAAATCGGCCCCTTCTCCCGGCAAAGCCGGTGAAAGCGCATTCCACCGCTTATTTCTCTATGGAAGCTCCACCGTTATGGCGCTTCCCTGGCCTCCGCCGATACAAAGGGTGGCCAACCCTTTTTTGGCGCCCAGCCTCTGCATTCCATAGAGAAGCGTGGTGAAAATCCGGCCGCCGGACGCGCCGATCGGATGTCCGAGCGCAATGGAGCCGCCATAGATGTTGACTTTCGAACAGTCCCACTCCATTCCCCGGTTCACGGCTATCGCCTGAGCGGCAAACGCCTCGTTGGCTTCGATGAGGTCGAGATCGCCCACATTCCAGCCGGCCTTTGCCAGCGCCTTCTTGCTGGCTGGAAGGGGGCCGAGCCCCATAACCGAGGGGTCCACGCCGGCCGAGGCGAAGGAGCGGATAACCGCCATGGGCCGAAGCCCCAACTCCGCGGCCTTTTTGTCCGACATCACGATGATGATCGCCGCGCCGTCGTTTATACCGGAAGCATTACCGGGTGTTACCGTCCCGTTGGGCTTGAAGACGGGTTTCAGCTTCGCCAGGTCTTCCAGGGTCGTCCCGAAGCGCGGATGTTCGTCGCAGTCGAACATGATCGGCTTTCCCCGTCGTTGCGGAATCGGCACCGGCACTATCTCTTCGACAAAAACCCCCGCCTTTATGGCCGCTTCCGCCTTTTGCTGGCTCAAACAACTGAACTCGTCCTGATCCTCCCGGGTGATTCCATGCCTGGCAGCGACATTTTCGGCCGTAACCCCCATGTGGCAGCCGTTGAAAGCATCCCAGAGGCCATCCATAATCATGAGATCCACCAGGTTGCCGTCTCCCATCCGATGTCCCCACCGGGCGTTCTTGAGAGCGTACGGGACCTGGCTCATGTTCTCTATTCCCCCGGCTACCACGACATCGGCGTCGCCCAGCATTACCGCCTGAGCTGCAAGAATAACGGACTTCAGACCGGAAGCGCAAACTTTGTTGATGGTCAGCGCGGGGATCTCATCGGGCATTCCGGCGTGAATAAGCACCTGGCGGGCGGGGTTTTGTCCCAGTCCGGCCTGGAGCACATTGCCCAGAATGACTTCATCCACCTGGCGCGGATCGAGATTTATGCGATTCAAAGATTCCTTTAATGCAACGACGCCAAGGTCTACAGCAGAGACCCCTGCCAATGACTTCCCAAATGAACCTACCGGAGTTCTAACGGCGCTTACGATGACCGCCTCTCTCATTACGGTAACTCCCTCCCTATCCGCATGGATTGCGGATGAGTTCATGGTATGACCACAAAGAAGGAAAAACAAAGACGCACACCAGGCTCCACTTTCCACTTACGGCAGCGGATCTCACGAGGCTCCACATTCCTGGAATATAACTAGCTTATAAGAAATGAGTCCTACTTTGTCAAAGGGTGCTACCCTCCGAAATGCCTTCTTTTTTCGATAGCTCGAAAACCCGCTCGATCTCCCCGTTCTCCGGCGGCGGGCAGACTCCCGCTCCCGGCGTACAACCATGCGCTGAACTGCGCAAGGTTTTCCTGGGGACCGATGGCGATCAGGATATCGCCTACATTCAGCACTTCGGTGGGGGAAGGATTGTAAATCATAGTGCCGTCGGGCCGTTTGATGGCCACAATGATGAGGTTGAATTCGCTCCGGATACCCGAATGTATCAGGTCCCGGCCGGCAACGCCGGCTCCCTCCGGGATACGGAGTTCCTCCATGCTCAGCTCAATACCCTTTCCGGAAATGGCCAGCTCGAGAAAATCGGTCACGGTGGGCCGGAGGATATTGTGGACGATACGAAACGCCCCCGCTGAATAAGGCGAGACCACACGATCGGCCCCTGCCTTGATGAGCTTTTTCTCTGTACCCGGCGTATGCGCTCTCGCGTAGATCCGCAGTTCCCTGTTGAGATCTCTCGCGGTCAGGACGATGAAGACATTGTCCGTATCCCGGCCGACCACGGAAACGAAGCCCCTCGCATGGTGAATGTTCGCGGCGATAAGATTCTCCTCCTCGGTGGCGTCCCCCGCAATGTGAAACACCTGTCTTTCCCGGAGACGCCCGAGGTTAGCCTCATCACCTTCAACAACAATCACCGGAACCCCGTTCTTCAGCAGTTCATCGGTCACGATCTGCCCCATCTGTCCATACCCACATACAATATAATGATTTTTCAATTTTTCAAGTTCTCTGGCCACTTTTATTCTCCGATAGGCTTCAACCAGGTTGCCGTCAAGCAGGAGACGGCTGAAGTAGGCAAGATTATACGCTACGAATCCAACCCCCATGAAAATGAGCATGATGGTAAACACGCGCCCCATGGGGTCCAGGGGCTTTATCTCACCGAACCCGACCGTCGTCAAAGTGGTGATGGACATGTACAGAGCGTCGATAAAGGTGTAGTCCTCCAGAGTAATATACCCCAGCGTGCCGAATCCGATCAAAAAAGCCGAAAGCAAGATAAGCTTCATTACGTGGCGGGCGCTTGTCGCCGTTAGCAGTTCCCTCATATTCCCATCCACCTCTTCAAAAGATCACAAAAACAACCAATAGTGAGCATCTTAACAATAGCAACTCCAAAGCGCAATCACTTAAGAAATAATTCCCTGCGCCGGCCCGCTCATCACAGGATAGAGCACCATCCATATTGCCAAACAGAGATCTACGACTTCGTCTTCCCAGCCTCCTCGGGCACGGCCTCGCTGTGGGCCGCATGCAGCCGCGGAGTTCGTAAGAGGGCTTTGCACAGGAATCTGCAATTTGCCACGCGCGACAAAGAAATGTATTTACGTCGATAGATTTATGGTCTATATTCGCAAACACCAATTTAATAAACATGGCCCCCTGACGGTGGAACCCATCGGACTCACCGAGTCACCACTGTCAAATCACAATGCATCCGATTTTACAAGGAGAAATTCATGGCCAACGAATGCTGCGCAACCGGCAACAACATCATGATACTGGCTTGCTCCGGCGGCTCGAATGTGGGACAACTCTCGAATCAGGCAGCGGTTGAGCTGACTCGGGAAGGGGTCGGTAAAATGTTCTGCCTGGCGGGAATCGGGGGGCAGTTGAGCGGTTTTGTTCAATCCGCCCGCGATGTGCCCGAAATGGTGGTGATCGACGGTTGCTCTCTCGGCTGCGCTAAAG
The DNA here is from genome assembly GCA_964407285.1 of uncultured Syntrophobacteraceae bacterium. Classification (GTDB taxonomy): domain Bacteria; phylum Desulfobacterota; class Syntrophobacteria; order Syntrophobacterales; family Syntrophobacteraceae; genus CAYOVG01. The sequence continues at coordinate 6,936 of CAYOVG010000161.1, read as the reverse complement.
CATGTCTCGAGAATGCACAGGTCCCGATGAAGAAATACCTGGTCCTGACGGACATCGGCATCGAGAAGAACAAGAATCTGAATTTGAAACCGGAGGAGGTCGAGAAGGTCAAGGCGGCTGTCAAGGAGGCGCTCGCCGGAGTTTGATCCGTCACCGCGCTGCTGATTCGCTCGAGTTTTTGCGGCTCTCATCGGGCCTGAGAAAAGACCGGGAGTTGATGGCCTGAAAGACCGGGCCGCAAGAACCGAGAACCGGGAATCGCAAAGCATTCCCGTTCAGATTCATCGTGCACGCTTCATGGAAGAGTCGAACCTCGAACGTGGGTGCGATCCAACTCAGAACCAGGAGTTCAAGCCTTGAGTAACTTCGAATATGCCGTTTATTACATTTCATCGCATATTTTATGCCCGACCTCGAACTGAGTCCTCAAGGCATTACCGTCACGGCAAGCATTATCGGCAAGGTGAAGGTCTGGACTCATCTCGGACGGGAGGCTTTTTCCGTGGTTTTTCGGGCTTTATCTACGGCGAGGGGGTGGATGGGACCGGCGCATGGCAGCCGGCTTTTACAATCCCGTCCGGAAAAGGTCCCCATGCATCAAAGTACTTCATGACATTTCACCGGCACGAACAGGGAGGTAGCAGTGAGAAGGAATTCATTTATCGTCATATTGCCCGGAATAGCAGCAATGCTATTGGCGTTTTGCCTGGCCGGCTTTTCATGCGAGGCGGGCGAAGCGCCTTCGGTACCCGAAACGCCCGTGAAGGGAAAAGTCACCATGGTGGACATCGGGGCAAAAAAATGCATTCCATGCAAGATGATGGCCCCCATCCTGGAAGAACTCGAGAAGGAGTATGGCGAAAGCGGCAAGGCAGCCATAATCTTCATTGATGTCTGGGAAAACAGGGAGGCGGGTCCGAAGTTCGGCGTCAGGGTCATACCCACTCAGATTTTCTATGACAGGGAAGGCAAAGAAGTTTACCGCCACGAGGGTTTCATGAGCAAGAAAGAGATTGTGGCAATGCTCCAGAAACTGGGAGTGCAGTAAGCAGGTGAGCAAAAGTTTCTTATACAAAACTTGGGGGCTCTTCCAGATGCGGACTTCGGATTCCGCAATCCAAAATGTCAAAAAACTTCTGCTCAGGTACTTTGGAAAGCGACCGAACAGGGAGGCTTGATGCTGGAACAAATCTTTCTGACAATAAATAACTGGATGGCGGGAAGCGTGCTCATCGCCGCCGCCGGATGCCTGCTTTGGGGGATAGTGAGTGTTGCCTTCAGTCCTTGCCATATGGCGTCGATTCCCCTCATAGTAAGCTACGTCGCGGGACAGGAGAAAGCGCTCAAGCCAAAAGACGCCGCATGGTTCGCGGTGGTATTCAGCGCGGGGCTTTTCCTCTCCATCGCTTTCGTGGGAGTTGTCTGTACAATGCTCGGCCGTATGTTGGGAGAGATTGGTCCCTACTGGACCGTCCTGGTAGGAGCAATCCTCATATGGGTAGCCCTGGATATGTGGGGAGTGTCGCGGTGTTCCCTATCCGGAAGTCTCATGGGCCGAATAAAGATCAAAGGCATGAGGGGGGCCTTCGTCCTCGGTCTGGCCTACGGAATTCTATCCGGCTCCTGCACGTTCGGCTTCATCGCGCCGATCCTGGCCATTATCACGGTCGAACAAAAGATCATGATCGGAATCACCTATATCGTTCTCTTCGGTATCGGCCATTGCATTCCAATTGCGGTGGCGGGGAGTTCGAGCGCCAAGGTGAGAAAGCTGTTGGAATGTGATTCGTTCCATGAAGGAAGCCTCTGGTTCCGGAAATGCGCCGGCGCGGCGATAGGAATCATGGGGTTGTATTTCATCATCCGTCCATTTGTGGACATCGCTTGAGACGCTCTTACGTCAATGAACAAGAGGAAACGGAAGCTGAAAAGATCAAAAATATCGTGAACCCGGGCTACGCCGGAGCAGCCCTCCTGAACGTATCCTGCCGCGGTCCGGCGGTTCCTGTTGCGGAAGCGTCGACCAGGCGGAGGAGACCGGCGGAAAGGCGGACTATGGCGACGAGGAGCTGAAGGCCGCGCCCACGGGCGCCGACCTCGGGCGCGGCTGCGGCAATCCCGTGGCGCTCGCTTCCCCAAGCGTGGGAGAAACCGTTCCCGACCTCGGCTCCGGTGCGGGCTTCGACTGATTCATCGCCATATCCGAAGTTGGAAGCGCCGGGAAGGTCATAGGGGTCGATACGACTCCCGATATGATCGGAAAGGCGAGGCGAAACACATCGGCAGGCAGTTTTTAAAACGTTGAGTTCAACCTCCCGGAAGAGTCGGCTAAGACATTGAAGACGTGATTGCATCCATCAAAGTTTCCGCGGTAAAGCCGAAGTAGACGACTGATCGGGCCCGCTTCTTCGGGGAGGTGAAGGAGCGGGCAATCATCGAGATCACGGCAGTCGCTGTTCGATTTTCCCCTTTCGGATCATGGCCGTTGTTCGAGAAATTCTCTGGCATATAGTCCCGGTTTATTCTATAGTTGCGCACTCCATCGTTACGGGAAGCCGGGAACAGGAAAGGATACATGGGCAGCGCCGCTCTCCGGGCAGCGGAGGCCGTGCGGAAGTCCGGCAGCCTTCCTCTATTCTCCCAGTTCTCCCGAAAACGGCTGACGGAATGATATTGAGGGAATCCGCTGTTTCCATATCAGCTCGCATGTTTCGAAGAGGCTGACACGACTATGTCGAACCATTCGGACAAAGGTTTTTCTGAACTGAGGCGAAGGGCCGAAGCACTGGTCATCCCCGCGCGCAGTGAAGTCGCCGACCTCTCCACCGAGCAAATCGGCGCGCTCCTGCACGACCTGCAGGTCCACCAGATAGAACTGGAGATGCAAAACGAGGAACTGCGAGAAATCCAAAGGGACCTGGAGGCGTCGCGGGACCGCTACTCGCAGCTCTACAACCAGGCGCCGGTGGGCTATCTCACGCTGAATTCCAGCGGGATCATCATTCAGACCAATCCGACGTTTCTGGACATGCTGGGGCTGAGCCCTTCCGAACTGAGGATGAGCGCCTTTTCGAACTACATCGACCCCCGGGACCGAGGCGTTTTCTTCGCGCGATTCAGGGCCTTTTTCAAAAGCCCGACGGACAAGTTCATGGAAATCAGGCTTGTCGTGAAGGACGGTGCGCAACTCTACGCCAGGATTGAAGGAAGGGCCGTAACGATGGCCCCCGGAAACCCCGACCTGAACGTCGACTCGAACCTCCTCCTGATAATCGTAAGCGACATTACCGAACTCAAACAGGCCGAGGAGGCGCTACGGGCCGCATCAACCCGTATGACCGAGATCCTGGAGAGCATCAGCGACGCGTTCTTCTCGCTGGATGAGAACCTCCACGTCGTCTATTTCAACAGCGCCGCAGAGCGCATCCTGGGTAAGGACCGGGCCGAAGTGCTCGGGAAGGAGATCTTTTCCGTATTTCCGGAAACCAAGGATTCGGTCTTTGAGGAAAACTACCGGACGGCATTGCAGGAAAAGCGCTTTATCGCCTTCGAGACGTACTTCGACAAGCCCCCGTACCAGAACTGGTACGACGTGCGCATCTACCCCCAGGCAAAAGGGATCTCCGTCTACTTCCAGGTTATCACCGAGCGCGTCAAACTCGAACAGCAACTCCGGCAGGCCCAGAAGATGGAAGCGGTCGGCCAGCTTGCAGGCGGCGTGGCCCACTATTTCAACAATCTTTTGCAGGTCGTTCTGGGACATGCCGAAATGGCCATGGACCTGGTCCAGCCCGCCAACCCGGTCCACGGGGACTTGAGGAAGATACGGGAGGCAACCGACCGCGCCGTGGGATTGATCCGGCAACTCCTCTCCTTCAGCCGCAACCAGGTTATGCGTCCCGAAAGGGTCGACCTGGACGGTTTCATACGCAAGTGCATGAACACGCTGCAACAAACCGCCGGGGAGAGGATCGCCATCGAATTCGTCCCGGACGAGGGCGTCAAGACCATCTCCGTCGATCCGGCCCAGTTGGGGCAGGTCCTGATCAACCTGACATCCAACGCCCGGGGCGCCATGCCCCAGGGGGGACGGATCGTGATCCGCACCGGGAAGACCCATATCGACGGCGAGTTCTGCAGGCGGCATCCGTGGGCGAAAAGAGGCGACTACATAACGCTGTCGTTTGCCGACACGGGTCCCGGCATCCCCCAGGAACTGCAAGGGCGCATTTTCGAACCCTTCTTCACGACCAGGAATACGGGGGAAGGACCGGGACTGGGGTTGGCGACCGTTTACGGGATCGTCAAGCAACACGAAGGCCTGGTCGATGTCGGCCATGCGCCGGGATACGGCGCCTTGTTCTATGTTTATCTGCCGGAATTGCCGGACGGCGCCTCGAGCGTTACGCATAACCTTCACAACACGGATACGGCCGTGTCGTCCGTTGACGGCCAGGCGTCGGGGTCCTGCATCCTGCTGGCCGAAGAGGACGATATGGTGCGCGGCGTGGCGGTCAGAATACTCGCCAGAGACGGCCACAGGGTGCTGATCGCACGGGATTGCCGGGAGTTCCTCGCCCTGATGAAAGAACACGCCGACGACATCGATCTTATATTCCTCGATGCGGCCATTCTCAGGAAATCCGGCCGGACCATCCTGGATGCGATACAATCGACGGTGCGGGAAATACCGGTTCTTCTCGGTATCGGCTACGGGTTCCATCAAGTGGACCGGGAGTTCGCAGGCAACAACAAGTTCAGTGTGGCGCCCAAACCTTATGAGCCTCAGAAGCTGCTTCACCTGGTTCGTGAAGCGCTCGGAAAAAATGAGCACGCAGATTGATGTTTTGACGTACTCCATTTCGATTTCGATTTTGGTCGGGACAACTGAAGACAGAGGCGACACATGAGCAATGCCGAATTCAAAGTCCTTCTCATCGACGATGATGAAGACGACCAGGCCGTGATCCGGAGCTTACTCCTCGAGGCTTACGCTCCCTCGGTTTGCCGGCTCGAGTGGATACCGACGTACGACGCCGCTTTGGAAGCGGTGTTCCACATCAGCCACGATGTGTGCCTCCTCGACTACCGACTCGGCAAGAACGACGGCCTCCAGTTCCTTCGGGAAGCAGTCTCCCGGGGCTACAGCACTCCCGTCATCATGCTGACGGGTTACGGCGACCATGATACGGACGTCAAGGCAATGGAAGCGGGGGTAGCGGGTTTTCTGTCGAAAGACGAACTCACTCCGGAACTTCTGGAACGATCCATCCGGTACGCTATCCGGCACAGGCAGGGCAAAGCCGCTCTTTCGCGGGAACTCGCCAGAGCGGTGGATTCATACAGAAACCTCGCCGCCAACCTTCCCGGCATCGTATACCGGGCGCATTTCGAGGAGAAACGTCTTACCGTCTTCTATAACGATATGCTTGAAAGCCTTACCGGATTTACCCCTGAAGAACTCCCGCACGGGAATGTGTCCCCCCTCGAATCCGTGATCCTCCCCGAGGACCTTCAAAACGTCGCCGACAGTCTCGATCGGGCGCTGAAGGCAGACGGCGTTTTCAAAGCCGAATACCGGTTCCGCCATAAGGACGGGTCCATCCGCCATGCCGTCGAGAGATGCAAAGTCGTCAAGGGGGATGACGGCGCTCCGCTCCACATGGATGGGGTGATCTTCGACATCTCCGAGCGAAAGCTCATGGAGGGCCGCCTGCTGCAGGCTCAAAAGCTCGAAGCCATCGGCACCCTGGCCGGGGGTATCGCCCATGATTTCAACAACATTCTCTCCGCCATAATCGGCTACAGCGAGATGTTCCTCGACGATACTCCCGAAACGCACCCGGGCCGCGAGGATATCGAACAGATACTCAAGGCGGGCCGCCGGGGAAGAGACCTCGTCAGGCAGATAATGGATTTCAGCCGCGAGGAGAGGCTGCAGGAGCGGGCCCCGGTGGAGATCGGCCCGATCGTGGAAGAGGTCGTGAGTCTGCTTCGCACCTCGCTTCCGGCCACCGTCGAAATCAGGGAGAACATATCTCGAGGAGATATCATACTCGCCGACGCCACCCAGATCCACCAGATGGTCGTCAACCTTTGCACGAACGCCGTCCACGCCATGCGCGCAGGCGACGGAGTCCTGGAAATAGGCCTGGCTGGAAGAGATTTCGATGCCTGCAGCCTGCCCCCCTGCCTGGCGGGCAGACAACCCGGGACCTACATCGAGTTGACCGTCACGGATACCGGCGACGGTATGGACGCGGCCACCCTCGAAAGGATTTTCGACCCCTATTTCACCACGAAAGGGTCCAAAGAGGGCAACGGACTGGGACTGGCGGTGGTCCATGGAATCGTCAAACGCCACGACGGAGCCGTCACTGTACATAGCGAACCGGGCAAGGGCACGACATTCCAGGTGTTCTTCCCGAGCATGGAAGGTGAGGCGCCGGAGCAGGCCGAACCCGTGAGAGAAGTCCCCACGGGCGACGAACGGATACTGATTGTTGACGATGAAATGTCCATTGCCGCCATGCTCGCAAGGAGTCTCGAGAACCTGGGTTACGCCGCCGCATCCGTCACCGGCAGCAAGGACGCCCTGGAAATGGTCCTTCAGGAACCCCTCGCTTTCGACCTGGTCATCACCGATTTCAGTATGCCGCATATGAACGGCCTGGAGCTTACGAGAGAACTGTTGCGCCACCGCCCGGATCTCCCGATCATTCTGTGCACCGGGTTCGGCGACCTTCTCCGGGATGAAGACATCTTCGCTTCGGGCATCCGAGCTTTTCTCGCAAAGCCGGTCCCGAAGTGGGAACTCGCGCAGGCGGTGCGCCGGGTACTCGACAGGGAGCCCAATCCGGCGGACGCCTCGGCCGCGGCCGGAAACATTCTCATCATCGACGACGACGAACTGACGCGGGGGACGGTGCGCAAGAT
>CAYOVG010000160.1:0-15320 GCA_964407285.1 uncultured Syntrophobacteraceae bacterium | reverse complement strand
TTATCTCCTCAGTTCTCAATATTTTCAACTACTTGCCTGCCAGTTAATGCCCGATCCCTCTGCTAAGTTGCGTTGTAGGGTTAGTTCTCGGACAGCCTCCTAGCCTGTCATCTTCATTTTTCAGTGCCTTCGCATTCCGATTGTAATCATCTTTCACCTCATGAAACGACTGCGTACTTCATTGAACTATTTGCAATTCCTAAAGAATACAAAAATCCGTACTCTCTGGACGAGTCTATGGGATGGAATAAGACAGTCCCGTATATTAGAGCCTCCTATAACTTCCGATAATATTATGTAGACATCTAGCACGAATTGTGCTTTATATGGATCTGCTATCAAATGCAGATACATTTAATCATTGATGATGGGTGTGGCTCTTTTGCGACGACGGTCCAGACGACAAGCCTAAAAACGTAAATCCGGGCAGGGCAAGAAAACGCACCCTCGCTAAGGCGTCGTTCCAAAAGAGCCGCACTCATTTGATGATGTTGTTAACTCGACAGTGAAAAGTTCTGGAGTTCCGCAGAGTTGGAAAATGAGTCAAGCCGCACGCCGAGTAGTGGATGATCGCCCTTTTTGCACTATGAGACGCAAGGTTCGGCTGGTCGGCGCTCTTCCCGCCAGGGCTTCACCGATGGAGGTGAAAGATTGGACCTGTATCACGTTTTGCACCACCGTGGACACGCATTTGAGCTTTGCCGCATCGGGCAGCGCCACGGTTGAGGTAGCCCACATAGTGTCTCTTCGCCCGTGTGATAATGTGGACAAGGGGCTTGCCTTCTGCGGTCAGGGCATTCAGGGCGGTGCGAAACGCTAGCCCGCCGGCGAAGTAGGCATCGATTGCAACATAACACAGCCTGTTGAGTTGCCGGGCCTTCTCAACAGCCGGTTTGACCGTGCGGGTCACGATGGTGTCTTGATTGTCTTTCTTGCTGCTTGATTCCCATCATTATACGCCATTTCTCAGCGCTAGTATTAATTAATAGGAATGGAGCACATATGTCGGCTACAAAATATCCATGGTTTAGCCGTAAGAGTAAGCCCTGTATACAGGATAACATTACATCTAAACGTTATGTACAAAATGCTTTACGTACTTGGCTGAGCCGTAGTATTAGTAAAGATGCTATTATTTATGCAGTTATTAGCCTTATTGTGTCTATTCTCTTTTCATGGATTGCTATTCACATAGCAAATATTCATAGGAAATCTGAGGAAGAAATAACCGATAGACGTCGCATGGCTGAGGCCTATATGAAATTCGGTGAGAGCATAGGTAGTTTTCGAGCTGCCACTGCCCGCATTAAAACTGGTTGCCAGGAAGACTTAGACCAATTCTGCTATGATATGCTCTGGGATTCAGTTCTCGAAATTGACAGCGCCATGACCAAAATAGGTTCTCAATTAGCACCGTTTATTGAATATGCAAGCCGCAAGGAAACGGATAGAGCAAGTCCTCATCCCAAATTGGAAGAAATGATTCGTCAGGTATGGGAAGATTGTTTTGCAACCCCATATTTCATAGGTACGAATAGTACTCCTGCTCTCTCAACACTAATTAGCGAGATCTTTAAGAGCGGTCTTTGTACTCCAGAAAAATGTAATCCTGATGCTGCTGAAGCTGCCAGTAGTATTGTGCATCGAATTTGGTCCGGTTCTTGTATTGATAAAAATCCCGATAATTATCCCTTGTATTGGCTGGACGATAATCTTCAGGTTCTTTACAGCAACAGAATTATGGACAATACACGAGGGGCGCGGCTCTTTTGGAACGACGCCTTAGCGAGGGTGCGTTTTCTTGCCCTGCCCGGATTTACGTTTTCAGGCTTGTCGTCTGGACCGTCGTCGCAAAAGAGCCACACCCATACACAAGAAGCAAACGGGAGCGAAGAGAAATTATCTTGTGAAAAAGCGGTCCAACCGGTAAGCCCGGAAATGCAAGCTAACGAAGCCCAAGGGATCTTATCCGCTCAGGGGCCTTGTTCCAGAAGATCTGCACCCAACATTTGTTACAGTAATGTCAGAAATAGGATGAAGCTATTTTGGGACTACCATAAAGATTCCAAAACGGCTTTAATAAAGCTATCTATATTTATTGACAATTACAAATTTCTGGCAAAGAGGAGAGAAGACCACCTCCGTGCGAGAAAAATGGTGCGGCGTACTGGACGCGTTGACGGATTAGATCGGGAAATCATACTGGCAGATGCTGATCTGAATGATGTGGCTACCTGTTGTTTTATTCGGGGCCTGGCAGCGAAAAAGCTTCAGCGCTTCGAAGAAGCCAGGGATGCTTTTCGAGCTGCAACAGAATTTACCTACGCAAGAGCTTTGACCGAAGATGGCATCTCATTCTGGTCCCCAGCAGAGGCCGCCCATAAAGAATTGATGGAAATTGAAGAATCGAGTATTAAGATATGGGCACACAAGTAGGTTTTATCATGTGCATAGCCGCATTTCCGTTTATTCAATTTGTTGCACACATATGGATTGGACTTTACGCAGTGGAACATGGAATGACATTTGCGGCCGGTTCATTTCTCTTTATTGCGATTGGTTCTGATTTTTTGTTTTTCTGGCTGCTTCTCTACTTTGCACGGCAGAAGTTCGCTGCCTTTAGAAGATCTCTTCCTGTTATTGATAGAAACCACACGGAATCAGATCATGCTGTTACTATATTGATTCCTACGAAAGAAGAGGAACTAACTGTCGTTGAAGAGACATTTCGCTCCGTTTGTCAAATTCGACATCGACCATTAAGAATTCTTGTGGTGGAGAATTCTTTGAAAATGGAGCATCAAAATAAGGTTCTAGAACTTGCACGAGATTATGGACTTGATGCAATTGCAGTAGAGAACCGAGGCAATAAGGCAGCAGCTCTCAACGATGCCATGCATTATGTGGAAACGCCGTTTGTTGCTGTCTTGGATGCAGATGTTGTAGTAAGTCCAAATTTTGTGGAAATTCTGTTACCGCAAATCCAAGGTGACGAGAGAATTGCGTTCGTCCAGGCACCACAGGCCGACCGAAACCGTAGAGAGAGCTACTTCGCGACTGCGGGTTCGCTTCAGCAAGCGTATTTCTACGAATTCATCGCGTATGGCTTAGGAACCAGGGAAAGAGCCCTCTGTGTGGGGACAAATTGCATCTTTCGCTCAAATGCTATCCGAGAAGTTGGAGGATGGCCAGAGGATACTGTAAGTGAGGATGTGGCAATAAGTTGGCAGATGCATCGGATTAGGTATAGGAGCAGATACGTTTCTGATTGTATTGGTTTTGGACTGGCACCGTGCACTATGATGGGTTTTTTTGTGCAACGGGCGCGTCACGCCCAAGGAGCATGTCAACTTATTATGCGGGTATTACGAGATCCAAATGCTCCTTTGCGACTTCGGCTTCATTATTTATTTCTTGCTAGTTTTCCATTAGTCTCTGTGGCGTACATTCTTTACCTAGCACAGGTTATATTGAGTTTATTTATTATAAAATTGAATTGGGAAGGTTACATTTTACAGCTTTCCAGCGTGTTTGCCATAGTAACAACGCAAGCTGCTTTAATCCTGGGAATGCCAAGCCGCGGCTACCGTCCAATGGAACTGATGGCTGGACAGGGAGGAACTCTCCTGGCATTGCCAGCATACCTATACGGAATCTACCATGCCGTTACCGGACGATTCAAGGGTTTTAGAGTTACACCTAAATCAATACCTCGCCAACGGACCGAGCAACCTCGGCACAGTGTTTCTGTGCATGCAGCTCTTGTCGGGCTGTTTTCATTCTTTATATCGATTGTTTGGACCCTGCAAGATCATCTTGGAATTTTGGTGTTCGCTATTTGGCTTGCGATTCATGGAATCGCTCTTTTGGCGCCTCTGGTTGTGAATTCAAGGACAGCGAACAGTAAGAGAATTGTTTCTTGGTAAATTAGTTACTTAGTATCCACTGAATTCTCTCCTCTCCAAGATGGGGAGGGGGTTCCCTATGGGGTTATGATAATCCTTAAGAGCACTGAATTTTGAGGCACAACGCCCATAGGGATAGAAAAAATGGTTGCATCCAGCAACGTCCGGTTAAGTTTTTGCATGTAGAATCGTAGCCTCCTGCTCTTTGAAATGCTGGGAATCAAATAGTCGAGTTTTCCAGATCCACTGGTTTGGAAATTGTCCTGGCCAACTATCCTCCTTATCACAGCAAGTACAACCCGATCGAACGATGCTGGGGCATTCTGGAAATGCACTGGAATGGGGCGCTGCTTGATTCGGTGGACAGCGTACTGGAGCGGGCAGCTACAATGACCTGGAGGGGAATCAAGCCTGTTGTTCACCTCATTGACAAGGTCTATCATAAAGGTGTGTCCGTCGCTAAAAAGGCTTTCAAAAAAATCGAGGTATACCTTGAACGTCATCAGACCCTTCCAAAATACAGTGTCCGTATCCAGCCCAATTCTGCTTAAGCTGGGAGGTTATTTCTTTGGAGTTGCCTTACTGCCCCTTATTTCCCTCTCAAGACCTACACCAAATCCCTCGAAACCGGCTGAGGCGAACATGGGACGGTATGGATTCGTTAACCGGAAGCTGGAGTTCTTGGACAGCCTCCTAGGTGAGCGGCGGGGCGGATTTTTTCCTGATCGTCGGTGAAAACGTCATCTTGCTCAAAAACCTGCGCTATCCCTTCAGACGCTAGCAGATCTATACCGTTCGGTCGGTCCTGGAGCCGCTACTCAAGGGGAGCAATGTGCACTACGAGGCCATGCCCCCGACATCCCCCCGTTACGACCCGCAGGATCCTTTCCTGGAGCGCGGCGATGTGATGATAGACGGATACGACGTCTTCGTGGGTATCTCGGGAAACGCATCCAACGAGGAAGGAGTCTTGTGGTTCAAACAATTCCTGATACCTCGGTACCGGGTGTATATCATAAGGCTCGCTTCCAATATTCTCCATCTCGATACCGTTTTCATGCTCAACAGGCCGGGGTTGCTGACCTACTACCCCGATTTCGTGGGCGAACTGCCGGCGGTCCTCAGGCATTGGGACAAGATCGAAGTCCATCCGGCAGAATGAGAACAGTCCCACTTCGGGGCGAACCGGCTGTCTTTGGATGAGAACACTATTGTCGTGGGGAAAGAATACGACAGGCTCGTTCCCGAATACGAGGAGAGGGGCGCGGATGTCGTCGTCACGCCGCTGAGCGTCGGCATCGAGTACGGCGGCGGCGCACGCTGCCTGACCGGGGTCCTGAGACGAGATCCGTGAAAACGGCCCGCAGAAGAGAGTGGGCAGCGCTCCGCTTTCGCCCCCCTTGTATCTACACACCACTGCGAAGCGCCGCATAATCCTGAGCGCGGACCTGCGGTTCATCCTCCTGCATCCTCTTCTGGAAAGATGATTCCCCCCATGCTATAGTGTGAGTTGACAATCTGTAGTGCCGGGATGCTGTAGTGCGTAACGACTATTCCGACTATCTATTATGCTTTTTTGCCGTTAGCCGTGTGCCTGCCGTTGAGCGCCGCACCGGGGGTGCCGCGGCGGATTTTTCGATGTGAAACGCTGGAGCAAGCAGGAGGAAGACGGACGTGAAAGAGTATGTGATCTACCCGCTGGTTGTAGGGGCCAACGAAACGGACCAGGGAGTCATGACCTACCTTCGGGGTTACGGCAAGAGGATATGGATTCCCATCTATGTTTTCTACCTGGACGGAGGCGACGAGAAAATCCTCGTGGATACCGGTCTCGAGCAGTTTGTCGTTCCCGATTCGGTCGGCGAGGAATACGGCTTCGACGTACTGGAATTCGAGGATGCCCTGGCAACGGTGGGTACCCGTCCGGAGGAGATCAACCTCATCATCCACACGCATCTGCATAACGACCACTGTGAAAACGACTACAAGTGCGAACAGGCCAAAATCGTGGTCCAAAAGAAGGAGTACGAGTTCTTCAAGAACCCGCACCCCCTCGATCACAGGTATTATCCCGACCTGCTCGACGGACTCGATGTGGAACTGGTGGACGGCGATACCACGATAAGAGACGGCATCGACCTGATCCTCACCCCCGGCCATACTCCGGGAGGCCAGTCCGTCTCGGTGAACACGTCCGCCGGCCGCGCCGTCATCACGGGTTTCTGCTGCAACGATCAGAACTTTCCGCCCAACGCCCCGGCCATCACTCCGGGAGTCCATACGGACGCGCTCGCGGCGTTCGACAGCATCAGAAAGATCCGCGACATGGCCGATATACTCATCCCCCTCCATGACCTGTCCATAGGAGCGCGGAAGAAGATTCCCTCCTGATCGGGATATCCCGACAGGACAATCCAGGTTCATGTTCAGGCTCCGGCCCGGTCTCTCGCATTATGTTCGCACCGTGCGGCCCGACCCGTCCGTTCGCCATCGGCCCCATCAGGCCGGGCAAGGCGGGGGGAGATTCAGGAAGGAGGAAGTTCGATTTATGGAAACGGAAAAAGAAAACAACCGGCAGGCGGACGAGAAGCCGAAGAGCCGCAGGAGAAGGCGTCCGGACAAGTACATCTGCCACGTATGCGGTGAAGAGCAGCCCTTTTGCTGGACGTGCCCGTGCGGTTTCATGATATGCTCCGACTGCATGGAAGAGAACTTCTGGGGGATGACCTGTAACGGCATCACCTGGACGTGCCCGGATTGCGGCGATATTCGGGGCTTCGGGAATCAGTAGGACGGAGATCGGCGTTCGGAGACCGAATGCCGGATGCATGAGGTTGAAAACCCGTACAACCGCGGAGCGGCGTCAGGCCGATTTTTCGAACGGGCTTCCGACGAACCGTCTGTCGATAACCATAGGGACGAAAGGAAGTAACGGATGGATGCAATGCGAGTGGTCATCGTCGGAGCGGTGGCTTTGGGACCGAAGGTTGCCTGCAGGCTGAAGCGCCTCATGCCCGAAGCCGAAGTCACGATGGTGGACCAGGATGAATACATATCTTATGGCGGATGCGGTATCCCCTATTACATCTCCGGGGATGTCAGCGAAATCAGCGAACTCATGTCCACGAGCTTCCATATGGTGCGGACCCCGAAGTTTTTCGAGGACGCAAAGGGAGTGCGCGTCCGCACGCGCACACGGGTGCTCTCCATCGACCGGAGCGCAAAAAAAGTCCTGGTGCGGGACCTCGACGCCGGCAAGGAGGATGAAATCCCGTACGACAAGCTGGTCCTGGGCACGGGCAGCATTCCCAACCGGCTGCCCATTCCGGGGGCCGACCATCCGCGGGTTCTGAGCGTTTCCAACCTCCAGTCGGCTATAGCCATCAAGGAATTCATCTCGAAGGGCGAAGTGGACAAGGCGGTCATCATCGGGGCCGGGGCCATCGGCTGCGAGATGGCGGAAGCGTTGAGCGACCTGTGGGGGGTGGAGACCACCATGGTGGAGATCGCCGACCAGGTGCTGCCGGGCATTCTGGACCCGAGCCTCGCGAAGATGGTGCTCAAGCACATCGAGGAGCACGAGGTCACGGTCCATCTCAATGAAACCGTCAAGGAGATCCGCCCGGTCGAGGATGGCGAGTCGGCCTTGGAAGTCGCCACATCCCGTCGGACCCTCCCGGCGGACCTGGTCATCACGGCAGTCGGCGTGCGGCCCAATTCCGAACTCGCCAAGGCCGCGGGACTACTCGTTTCCCCCCGAGGCGGCATCGTGGTGAACCGAAGGCTCCAGACGTCCGACCCGGACATCTACGCAGGCGGCGATTGCATCGAGGTCCCTCACCTGATCACCGGCAAACCGGTCTTCTTCCCGCAGGGGTCTCTCGCCAACCGGCAGGGCCGGGTCATCGGGACCAACATCTGCGGCGGGTTCGCCGACTTCAAGGGAGTCGTCGGAAGCTTTACGGTAAAAGTCTTCGACATGGCCGTCGCATCGACGGGACTGGGACTGCAGGCCGCGGGCCGGGAGGGGTTCGACCCGGTGAACGCGCTCGTGATCCAGGCGGACAGGGCGCACTTCTACCCCACCCAGGACCTCATGTATCTGCAACTGATCGTGGACGGGAAGACGCGCCGGGTTCTCGGCTGCCAGGGGGTCGCAAAAAACGGGGATGCGCTCCTCGGGCGGATCAACAGCGTCGCGGCTGTCCTTCCCTTCAAGCCGGGGCTCGATGATATTTCCAACCTGGAACTGGCCTACTCCCCACCCTACGCGGCCGCCCTCGACATAGTCAACGCCACGGCCAATACGGCGGAAAACATCCTCGACGGGCTCAACAAACCCATAAGCCTCGACGAGTTCAACCGGTGCTACCTGGAAGAAAAGGCCGACGACGTCGTGTGCCTGGACGTGCGCGGTCCGGCCAACGCGGGACCGTACGTGGCCCATTTCGGCGACCGCTGGCTGAACATCCCCCAGGAAACGCTCAAGTACCGGATGGAGGAGGTGCCCAGGGGCAAACGAGTCGTGCTGGTGTGCAACTCGGGCGTCAGGTCCTACGAGGCCCTGCGCCAGCTCGAGTCCGCCGGGATCGGCGGGGCGGCGAACCTGGAGGGCGGAGTGGCCGGACTCAAGAAATCCGGCATGATCCGCCTGGACGACGATCAGGCCCGGGAGACCGCGGAAGAGGAGTAAGACGAAGATTTCTTACCACGAAGGGCATGAAAAGCTTTGACCACGAAAAACACGAAAGAACACGAAAAGGGACAGAAATGAACTCAACGTGTTCCAATGCTCCTACGTGGGAACGCATGCCGACCTGGCGAAGACACATCTTTTTTAGCGCCTTTCGTGTTTTTCGTGGTCAAAGCTTTTCGTTTCTTTGATGATCCGTCTTTCGTTGCCGTAAGAGGAGAATTTGTTGACGTTTTGTTCGTGGTCCGGTCCGCCGGTGGCGCTCTTCTGGGACCAGTCGCTGCTCTGGGGGCTCCTCTGCGTGGAGACCCTGGCGAAATGCGGGGTCCCGTTCGATCTTCTGAGCGCGCAAGACATCGCCGGAGGCTGCCTGAAGTCGTACCGGGTGCTGCTGGTTCCGGGGGGATGGGCTTCCCACAAGGTGCGTGCGCTGGGAAGCGCCGGAAAAGAGGCGATCAGAAATTTCGTGGAGGAAGGCGGGAGTTATCTCGGCTTCTGCGGCGGGGCGGGACTTGCCCTCTCGAGTCCTCCATCCCTCGAACTGGCGCCGCTCAAGAGGATGCCGCTCTCCGAGAGGCTTCCCAGCGCCAGCGGCGGCGTTCGAATCCGGGCGGTCGAGGGGCGCTCCGGCCACCCTGCGTGGCGGGGGCTTCCCGACGCAATCGACGTTCCCGTCTGGTGGCCCTCCCAATTCCAGTGGGAACCGCTGCCGGAGCTTACCTGCCTGGCCTCCTACGAAGCGACGGGCCCCGATTTTCTGGTTTCGGACCTCCCGGCGCAAGACATCGAACCTCATGGTATTCCGTGGGAAGTGTGGGAGAGCATCTACGGAATCAATTTGAACCCGCGGCGGCTGATGGGCCACCCCGCCATCATCGAGGCCCGGCTGAAAAGGGGAAGGCTGATCCTTTCGTACCCTCACCTGGAAACTCCCGGCAGCATTTCAGGCAATCGTCTTTTCCTCAATTTCCTGTCGTACCTGGATGGAGAGGCGGCAGCTTCGGGGTCCGGTCTCCCTTGCGCTTCCTCGCCCGGTCCCGCCCCGGCGCCCCCCTCCGGCCGGCCCGCCTCTCCGGCCCTGACGGCGCAGGCCTGCGATTCCTGCCGCGAAAGCCTTGCGCGCATGCGCTCCTGCGTGGAGGACCTCGTTCTTTTCGGCGAATGCCAGCTCATGTGGAAGTGGCGTTCCCCATGGCTGCTGCAGTGGCGTCGAGGGGTGAGAGGGTTGGAATACGGCACTCTGGCGGTGATCGTGCGACTCCTTGCCCGCGATGATGCGGGCTGGATGAGTTTTGCGGGAGAGTTTTCCCTGCATGCAGCCCATGGAAAGCTGCATGGCGGGGACGCGGCGAAAGACGCATTGGGGCGAATCGTGGAAGAGATCGGAAAGATCGATGAGGATATCGGCAGATTCTGTAGAATGGCCAGGCGGCTTCTCATCGAGGAAAAGCTTGCGACTCAGACCGGCCACCTGAGCAAACTGGGCAGCGTGAACGAGTCGGTGGATGAGTTGAGGCGAGAACTCTTCGGCGACAAGATGAATCATGGAGGGCTTTGCCGGACTCTTTTCGACCGCCTGGACAGTCTTCTGCTCCACGTGCTGCGCCGATCTCCCAAGTTGCGCATCATGGAAAACGGGTGAACCGTCCTCCGATGCCGAAACCATGGGAAAGACATCCTGAGAAGCTGCATGAGGGCTCGCACAGGAATCCGACAGCCCCGTTTCGTTCGAAACAATTCCCCCATTCACCCATTCACCCATTCACCGTCCCTCCCCCATTCACCGCCCTATACACCATTCGTCCCAACATTCCCCAGGTCAGGTTATAAACATTGGTGTAGCCCATTTTCTTGAGCCGGTACGCCACCGGGGGGGACCGGTGTCCGGTCATGCACACCACCACGATGGGGCGGTCTTTCTGTTCCGCATGGAAGGCATCGGGGTTATGGAGCAATTCGGGCATGTTCCGCGCCCCCGGGATATGAAACCACCGGTATTCCACGGCGGTTCTCACATCCAGGAAGACCGCGTCCTTCAACTCGCGTTTGGACATATCCTTCAACTGCCATGGGAACAGCGGCCGGACGCCGAGGAGTCGCCAGGCGGCGTCCCACAAAACGAAGATTGTGACGAGCATCAGTACCGTCATTGCCATTTTGAACACTCCTGATCAAGGTTACAGGATTAAATCTTTCACAAGCGCCTGTCGTCTCTACTCGCCTTTACCTGTTTTTCGATTCCAACGCGCTTTCGCGCAGGTTTGGGCTCATCGAATAAGAAGGTAAGTCCTTTGAAGCCGGCGAGAAGAGCGTGATCCGAATTCTTCGCATGTTTCTTCGCATTTTTCCCTCTGTATTATGGTTGGCGGGGGCCCTGCGGTCCGGCGGTGGAAAGCGAAATTTTCGACGCCGCTGGCGGAGCCATGCAATTTTCAGTTGACAAGTGTCGTTTTCGCTGATAAGTTAATCCATGTCAAACAGAAAGGCTGCTATTGACTCGCATTCGGTGGCTCGTGCTCATGTGGCTTTTTTCTCTCTCTCAGATACCCGGTGACATGTCCTCCGCATTGATCGCTTCGTGTAATAACTCTTTTATTCTCGCCAAGTCACAAGGGGAAGCGCTCCCTCGGGGCGCCAACAATCAACATTACCTTTTTGGAGGCTAACTAATGGCTGATCTGTATCCTGTACCGGAATCCTGGGCAAAATCCGCATGGTGCGACAATGCAAAGTATTTGGAGATGTACAAGAAGTCCGTCGAAGACCCTGAAGCGTTTTGGGCCGAGCAGGCCAAGCGCATCGACTGGATGAAGCCTTTCACCAAGGCGGTAGATGGCGGCTTCACCGGCGATGTCCGGGTGAGATATTTCGTGGACGGCAAACTCAACGTGACCCAGAACTGCCTCGATCGTCATCTCGCAACGCGCGGCGATCAGATCGCGATCATTTGGGAAGGTGACGACCCGAATGACAGCAAGACCTACACCTACAAGCAACTCCACGCGGAAGTGTGCAAGTTCGCCAACGTTCTGAAGTCCATGGGCCTGAAGAAGGGTGATCGCGCTTCAATCTATCTTCCCATGATTCCCGAACTGGCCATCGCGATGATGGCGTGCGCCCGCCTCGGCGTGATCCACTCGATCGTTTTCGCCGGGTTCTCCCCCGACTCTCTGGCAGGCCGTATCGAAGACTCCACCTGCAAGATCTGCATCACGGCGGATGAGGGTCTTCGCGGCGGCAAGCGTGTTCCGCTGAAGGCCAACACCGACGAAGCAGTCAAGAAAGCCACGTCCGTTGAGAAAATCATCGTGGTAAAGCGCACGGGCGGCGATATCAATATGCAAGCTGGACGCGACGTATGGTGGGATGACGTTATGGCTAACGCCTCCACCGACTGCCCGCCCGAGGAAATGGATTCCGAGGATCCTTTGTTCATCCTGTATACCTCCGGATCGACCGGCAAGCCCAAGGGCGTGCTCCACACGACCGGCGGCTACCTGGTTTACACCTCCATGACTCATCAGTACGTGTTCGACTATCATGATGGCGACATCTACTGGTGTACGGCCGACATCGGCTGGGTAACGGGCCACAGCTACATCGTATACGGTCCTCTGTCCAACGGCGCCACCACCATCATGTTCGAGGGTATTCCCAACTATCCCGACTGGTCCCGGTTCTGGACCGTCGTAGACAAGCACAAAGTCAACATCTTCTACACCGCCCCCACCGCGATCCGTTCGCTGATGCGCATGGGCGAAGAGCCGGTGAAGAAGACCTCCCGCAAGAGCTTGAAGCTGCTCGGCACCGTGGGCGAGCCCATCAACCCCGAAGCATGGCATTGGTACAACACGGTTGTCGGCGAAGGTAGATGCCCCATCGTCGATACCTGGTGGCAGACCGAAACCGGCGGTATCCTCATTACGCCGCTGCCCGGCGCCACGGCTACGAAACCCGGTTCCGCAACCCGTCCGTTCTTCGGCGTACAGCCCGCCATCATCGATCAGGATGGAAAAGAAATCCAGGGCGCCGGCGAAGGTTACCTGGTGATGAAGCATTCGTGGCCCGGCATGCTCCGCACGGTTTACGGCGATCACGAACGCTTCAAGCAGACCTACTTCTCCAACTATGAAGGCCTGTACTTCACTGGTGACGGCGCCCGTCGCGACGCAGACGGCTACTACTGGATCACCGGCCGCGTGGACGACGTTATCAACGTATCCGGTCACCGCATGGGTACGGCGGAAGTCGAAAGCGCCCTGGTTGCGCATCCGGCAGTCGCCGAAGCCGCCGTTGTCGGTTTCCCGCATGACATCAAGGGCCAGGGCATCTACGCCTACGTAACCCTGACCGCCGACAAGGAACCTTCCGACGAACTGAAGAAGGAACTCGTGAACTGGGTGCGTAAGGAAATCGGCCCCATCGCGACGCCTGACTTCATCCAGTGGGCTCCCGGTCTTCCCAAGACCCGTTCCGGCAAGATCATGCGCCGCATCCTGCGCAAAGTCGCCGCCAACGAACTCGACAGCCTGGGCGATACCACGACCCTGGCCGAGCCCGCCGTGGTCGACGACCTGATCAAGAATCGCCTTGCAGCCAAATAGCTGATTTTTAGCTTCTGACTGCCGGTGAGGCAATAAAGAGAGGGGAGGCGAAAGCCTCCCCTTTTTTTGTTGGCGCGAAGATTTACAAACGGTGGGACGAATTTATCCTGCGATGCTCCGGCCTTGTGTACAGGGGTCGGAGGTCGGATAACTCCATTCCGATCTCTGCTCTCCGACCACCGACATCCGTCTCTGTGCCTTCTCCATGGGCTGCACACCACCACCCGCGAAATGGTCTAATCTCTGCTCTGGTTGTGGTTTCACGCTCCCACCCGCGAAATAATCACATCTTTGGAACTTCCGACTCGCACCCCGCAACCCGCAACCCGCAACGCGAAGCCCGCAACCCGCCTCCCCCCTACTTCACCACCACGACTTCCACCGGACCTTCCCTTCGCAAGACGTTTATGCCTACGTCGCCGGCGTGCCTCCGCATGAGGAGGTCGATCCGCGCCTTGCCCGCCTTGAGATTCTTGATCTGAATCTCCTGGAGAAAATCCGGCAACTGGGGATAGTTGAAGCGTAACTGCTCGCGTTCGGCGTCGAAGGACAGACCCAGGCTGGCCTGCAGCAGCAAAAATACGCTTCCCGCCGCCCAGGACTGCGGGGCGCAGGCAAGGGGGTACACTGTGGGCCCCTGGCTCGACCGGCGTCCGAAGCCGCAGAAGAGTTCCGGCAGGCGGTGCAGATCCAGGAACATGGCGGCGTCGAAGAGCCCCTCGAACACCTTCATGGCCGAATGGGTGAAGCCGTAGCGGCTGAGCCCGTACGCGACGATCGAGTTGTCGTGAGGCCAGATGCTTCCGTTATGGTAAGACATCGGATTGTACCGGGATTCGGAGGTGGCGAGGGTGCGAATCCCCCATCCGGAAAACATGCTCTCCGACATGAGCGTCTGAGCCGTGCTGCGGGCGTGGTCCCTGTCGGCTATGCCCGAGAACAGGCAGTGTCCCGCGTTGGACGCCCGCACCCGGCACGGGCGCTTCTGCCCGTCGAGGGCCAGGGCGTAGGTGAAAAGATCGTCCTGCCAGAAAGCTTTCTCGAAGAGCCGCTTAAGGTTGTCGGCCTGCCGGAGCAGGTCTTCCGCCAATGCGCTTCGCCCGAGTGCGGAAGCCATCCTGGCGGCTTTCCGTTTCGCATCGTAGACGTAGCCCTGGACCTCGCACAAAGCGACCGGTCCTTCGGCAAGAACACCGTCCTGGTGGAAGACCGAATCGTTGGAGTCCTTCCAGCCCTGCTGCACCAGGCCACGACCGGTGCGGCTGGAATACTCCACGAACCCGTCGCCATCCATGTCTCCGTGATGGTCGATCCAGTCCAGGGCAAGCTCGATGTTGGGCCAGATCGATTCTATGAACCGCAGGTCGCCAGTCCACTCGTAGAACGCTCCGGCCAGTACGAGGAAAAGCGGCGTGGAATCGACACTGCCGTAGTATCTCCCGAAGGGGATTTCGCCGAGGTTGGCCATTTCGCCCATTCGGGTCTCGTGCAGGATTTTGCCCGGCTCCTCGTCGCGTTCCGCAATCGTTTCCGTTGCCTGGGCCGCAGCCAGGTAAGCCAGCACGCCACGGGCTACATCCGGGTCCAGCCAGAGCATCTGGAGGGCCGTGATGATGCCGTCCCTGCCGAACGGCGTGCTGAACCATGGAACG
The DNA here is from genome assembly GCA_964407285.1 of uncultured Syntrophobacteraceae bacterium. GTDB lineage: Bacteria > Desulfobacterota > Syntrophobacteria > Syntrophobacterales > Syntrophobacteraceae > CAYOVG01. The sequence continues at coordinate 466 of CAYOVG010000160.1, read as the reverse complement.
CCGGCGTACGGATAGGGGCCTTGAGGCGTCTCGGTCAACATCATGTAGAGGTCCGCAAGGGACCTGCTCAGCCAGTCGTTGAACTGCTCGTTGGAAGTGTGAATCTCGCAGGTGCGGGACTTCGACGTCCGCAATTCGTCCGCGGCCTGCCCGAAGGCCTTCTGGTAGGAAAGGCGCATCGGAGCGGCCCCTCGGGTCTCGCAGGATATGGTGAAGAAGAACATGGCTTCCTGCCTGGGTTCCAGGGATACCTGAAATTGCACCTCGTCTTCCGATATGGCGTCGGGCCGGGGGGAGCACTCGATGCGCGTGCGGCGGGTCTCGCCGTCGAGCCCCTCGTAGGAGATGGTGATGGCCGCGTCCTCAACGGCTGTTGCCGACTTCTTCCCCCTCGCATTTCTTTTCGCACCCAGGACTTCGAAAATATCGGCGAAATCGGCGTCGAAAGAAACCGAGAGAATAACAT
>CAYOVG010000159.1:0-15375 GCA_964407285.1 uncultured Syntrophobacteraceae bacterium | reverse complement strand
CTGCTTCGAAATCGGCGCATCGGTGGAAGTAAAGGACGCGGGCGTCAACCGCCAGAGGTTGAGCGTCAAGGCGATAGAAGGCGGGAAAGTCTATTTCCGCGAGACATTCTCGCAATTCTTCACCGGACCCGTCACCTTCACCCGCTTTGAGAACCGTGCGGACCTGGGCGTCCTCGACCAGTCCGTCAGTCTGAGCGAGGCGGCGCGGCAGGGGGCGACACAGATCACCGTAAGCGACGCCAAAGACATCTATTCCGGATACACGCTCTACATCGCAAGCGGCGAGGATGCGGGGACCTACACCGCGGGCGACGTCGATTATGTCGCAAAGACGGTCTCGATCACGCCGGGGAGCCTCCCCTTCGAGGCCGGCGCGAAGGTGCTGATCTTCGACACATGGAGCCGCCTCCACCACATCCAGCCGGGGACCGTACTCAGAATCCCGGGCTCGTCCGCCGTGGCGGGAAACCAGGTCCAATCCGACGCAGAGATCTTCGGAACGGACTACCGGCTCGACCGGGAGGGCAACATGGTCACCGAGTCCGGAGACCTGGCCCGCGTGTCGGGGATTGCCAACTTCCGCCAGGCGATCCTTCACCGACTGGGGTGCCCGCTCCAAAGTATCTTACGGCATCCCGACTACGGGTGCGGAATATGGGGGATAATCGGCCACAAAAATTCGCCTTATTTCGCCCTCCTCGCTCAGGCCACCGTCTACAAGGCCTTGAACCGAGAACCGCGCATTCGACAGATATCCAACATCGAGGTGCGGGCGGACGGAGACAGGATAGAGGTCGCCGCCGAAGTGCGGAGCGCGGACCGGAACACGGCCGCGGATTTGAACCTCGTTATGGGGATATAGGGCGGGGCTCGAGTCGCGCGCTACGGGTTTCGGGTTCCGAATCGCGGATTGCGCGTTTCGGGTTGGTTGTCGGAGGTTTGTCACGCTTCCCGCGCGCACCCGCATCCTGATTGAAAACATCGGATTCAACCTTCTTGTCGGGGATACAGACTATGTTTCAGGTAAAGACTTTCAACGGCATCGTCTCGTCGATCGTGCAAAACATCATGGCGCTGAGCGATGAGATCACTGATTTCAACGAAGGGAGCAAGGTCCGGACGCTCGTCGAGGCCGTTTCCATGGAAATCGACGAGTGCTACCAGCAGATGCTCAAGGGAATTTACGAGGCCGTTCCGGCATCGATTTACAAGACCTTCGGGTTTTCTCTTCTCCCCGCGACCCCGGCCTCCGGCATGGTGACGTTCACCCGGAAAAGCAACTTTACCGGCGATATCTCCATTCCGGCGGGAACGCAGGTGAAAGTCCCGAACACCCGGACCGTCTATTCGGTCATCGAGGACAATCTGCTTGCCGGCGGCGAGGACGAAGTGGATGTCTACGTCGTCGCCAACGCGCCGGGGATAAGCGGGAACGTTACCGCGGGAGCAATCACCGAGTCGGCGAGCGCTCTCTCATCCATAGAGTCCGTATCCAACCCGCATCCGTTCATGAACGGCACGGACACGGAAACCGAAGTGGAGCGCAAACAGCGCTTCGCCAGGTGGGTCCTGTCCCTTTCCCGAGCCACGCGGTCCGCAATCGAGTTTGCGGCCGGACAGGCGGTCGTGACCGATGCGGACGGAACGGTCACGGAGCGAGTGAGCCGGCATCTCGTCTACGAACCGTGCGTGGATGGCGCTCCCTACGGCTCGCAGACCATGGGGGACCCCGGTTTTGTATTCGTCTACGTATGGAATGGAGCTTCGGGAGCGAGCCGCGAGCTTTTGAACGCCGTCCAGACCATCCTTCTCGGCGCCGGCGACGCAAGCGGCAAGAAGATTCCCGGCTGGAAGGGCGCCGGAGTCACTGTAACGGCGATCGCCGTCGTGCCCGAAACCGTCAATATCTCCGCCACGCTCGTCATTGAGAACTCCTACGACACGGCTACGGTGCGCGAGGAGGTCCAGGACGCGCTGGAAAGCTACTTTGCGACGCTTTCCATAGGGGAACCGGCCCTTCGGAGCAGGATCGTCGAAACGATCATGGGGATCGACGGAGTAGCCGACGTAAACGTGATCGCCCCCGCCGCCAACTTCCCGCCCCAATGGAACGGCGTATGTTCCCTCGGAACGGTCGTTCTGAACTGACCCTCGTCCATGGCTGCGCGGCTACCGGCCTCCAGCCCGGAAGCGACGGGCGGGAACGGCGGAGTCGCGGCTGAAAGCCGCTCCAACGAAAATGTATCGGCGCCCACAAGCGGCGGGTTATCTCCCCCGCGGCACAACAAGGTAAACACTCCCATGGCTCGCGAGAGCCCAAACCCGCAACTCACAACTCGCAACCCGAAAGCAACCCGCAACGCATCCAAGGAGACGCAAGTGGTATCCAAAACCCTGCAGGCCATGCTCGACGCGCTCCCGCCGAGCTTCAACAAAGACCCGGTTCCCGGACTCGCGATTGTCGCAAGCAGCGCCAAGGAGCGGCTTCGCATGAGCGTGAGTGGAAATCGCCTCTCCGTGTACACGGGGGAGGGGTTCACTCCCGACTTCGAGGTGGACTTGAGCGAGGGGACCGTCCAAAACGTCGCGGAAGCCATCGACGGACATGAAGGCTTTTCCGCCTACCTCCACGATTTCGGCGACAAACCGGCGCTTCGCCTGGTGGACGTGGAACTGGACGCCGGCGGAAAGCTCTTCGTCTTCCAGAACCCGCTTTACGCGATTCTCAAGGCTTTTTCCATCGAACTGGCCGCCCTCAAGGCTTCCGCACGGGAGATGACCCGCCAACTCACCCTGATGGGCGCAAACGGAAGAATACAGGACTTCCTCGGGGGATTCTTCGGGATCAGGCGTATCCCCATGGAAACGGACGATGAGTACGGACAACGCGTCATCGAGACCGTCAAGACCCCAAAGTGCAACAACCGGGCGCTGGAGCACCTCATCAAGAAGATCGCCGGAGTCGACACCCGCGTGGTGGACCTCGGGAGATCGACCCTGGACTCCCTGCTGATGAACGACCCCTCGACCCCCATCCAGGACACCGATTACCCGCTCTACCAGGAAGGACCCTTCGCCGGGGAGCCCTGCACCTTCGGAATCGTGCTGCTCCACAAACGCAAAGGCGGGCTCACCCTGAGGGAATATGCGGGAATCAGGGAAACGGCGCTTTCCTTCCGGGAAGCCGGGACCCGCCCCCGTCTCATCTGGCAGGGCGACGGGCAATACATGCTCATGAACGACTCCACGACCCCCATGCAGGATACGAACTATCCGCTTTGGGACTATTCGATTTACGCCGACGGCTATCTTTCGGAGTACTTTTCCTATGAATGAACGGCTTTTTATGTGCAGGTAACTAAACAACAATCCAGAAGAACAATTCAACAAGACATCTCAAGGAGAACGATTCATGCAGACAGGAACCAACTGGGGCGGGCAGTACAGCCGCTTTAACTTCGACGAGGACAAGGACTACGTTGCCGTCCTCAAAGAGATGAAAACTCCCGGAACGCTCACGCCCGTACCGCTTCTGGACGACGAGCTGAACGAAAATTCCGAGATAATGCTCACTCTCATGCGGAGGGCCGTCACCCGGGTTTTCGGCGACGGCACCTACAACGGCTTCGCCGTCACGCAGTCGGCCGGCAACACGAGCAATAATTTCACCATCACCGGTGGAGACGGCACGAACGAGGGCGCGGGGTATATCTGCGTCGCCGGATGGCAGATCTACCTCAAGGACAACCTGGAGTACACCGCGCAAACCGGAGTATCCGCCCTTACCACACCCTCATCCGACCGGATCGACCAGGTTTACGTCGATTGCTGGTACGACGAGATCGGAAGCTCCCAGGATTCCGATATTGAGGATCCCACCGTGGCCATGGAAACGTCCCGCAGGCTCAAGCTCAAGTGGCTGGTGAAGGTGGCCGAAGGCGGAAGCACGCCGGCGGATTACACGGATGCAGGCGGTCTCCCTCACTGGACCCTCCATCTCGCAACGATCAACCGCACCGGCGGGAGCGCCTCGATCACCAGTTCAATGATCGTGGACCACCGAAACGACGCCAGGAAGGCCGACGCGGTGTTTGCGAAGCTCGACAGCATCCAGAACAGTTCTTACGTCTACGCCGTGGACACCGGAAGCGCCAATAATTACGTGGTGTCGCTCACTCCGGCCCCGACCGCCTATGCAAACGGCATGAGAGTGCTGTTCAAGGCGGCGAACGCCAACACGGGAGTGTCCGTGTTAAATGTGAACGGGATGGGTAACGTCGTATTGGTTCGGCGAGACGGGAGCAATCTGAATGCAGGAGATATCCCCGCCAACACGATTATAGAAGTTATTTACAACTCCAACGGACCCAGGTTTGAAGTTCAAAACGCCTATCAGACCTCCGTCAGCAACCTGCAATCTCAGGTTACGAGTCTTTCGAGCACCGTCTCCTCGCACACGAGCACGCTTTCGTCGCACGCGAGCACGATCTCCTCGCACACGAGCAGTATCTCGACGAATACAAGCAACATTTCCTCACTTTCGTCGCGCACGAGCACGGCGGAAAGCAATATCGCCTCGCATACGAACAGCATCTCGACCATCAACACAATCCTCAACCGCTTCAACACCCACTCTATCGCCGGTCCAGGCTACCAGAAAATCGCCTGCCCGGACGGCGTGGATTTGCTCATTCAATGGGGCGGGGGCGGAGTAGGCGCACCGGATGTCATATTTAAACAAGTGTTTCCGATTGCGTTTCCGAACAACGTATTCGCCGTGATTCTTCAGGCGTTTTATGGAGACCATACGGCCTTTGCAACGCTTATAGACACGCCCACTCTCCATCTTACGCTGAATTGGTTTTGGTATACCATCCATTATACAACCGGCGGCAATTGCACGCTGCATTGGGTAGCTATCGGCTATTAACGAGGAGAATTTGAAATGGTTAGATATTTTGGCAAAAACGCACACGGATACACATTCTTCGACAGCGACGTCCACCCCCCCGAGGAAATCCCGAATGATGCCATTGAAATCACCGCAGAAGAACACCTCGCAATCTTGCAGGAGCACTCCAAAACCGGCAAGGCGATTGTTCCCGGTCCCGATGGAAAACCCGTTCTCGTCGATCCTCCCCCTTTCGTTCCATCCTGGCAGTTCTACCAGGGGCAGGCGAGGGGGCGGTTGGAAGATAGCGATATCGTCGTGACGCGCTGCTACGAGCGAGGGATCGCGGTCCCCGCAGCCTGGATCGAATACCGTGAGGCGCTCCGGGCGATTGTACGGGCGGACGAGGGCGACCCATCGAAACCACTTCCCGAAAAACCCGCCAAACCCGAAGAGCTTGGATAAAACCATGTCCGCGAACGAGCAGTGGGGAGAAGACGACTTCTACCAGTGGACGGACCACGTATCGACCGGTTGGCTCCAGACGGACTGCCAGGAATGGACTGACGGAACGGATGGGGCCTTGCCGGTCCATCCGCATGACTTCTGTACCCCGACCACCGCCAGGTCCGCCGTTTGCCTCGGAAAGGACCTGGCGTCGGGACTCGGGATTGTTTGTGATATCAAATCAGGTGCTTGCACGAAGGAAAACATTATGTCGGCACTAGAGACGGCCATAGAGATAGACTCCCGGCTCCGTGAGAAGGAAAACCTGGCGTCGCCCATCGACACGCTTGTCGAGCTTCCGTCTTCCGTACAGGAAACCGTATCGATTCAGTCAACCCTAAGAACATGAGATTCCAGGCGCCCACGGCCGCAAAACTACGTGACCCATCAGGTAAAGAGACAATTTCCTCATTATAATAGAAGCGGCTGCCCGCCGCGACGCGCTGTCGAAACGCAACGCGTCGCGGCCGGCAGTCGTAACCGCGCGAGAATGTTCCAACCGAAGCCCTGAACACCGGCTTCATAAGTGATTACAATCTCGAGCATCACGATTATAGGGAGCAACCATGACCATTTACATCGGAGATGTCGGAACGAGGATCGACGTCGACTGCGGGACGGACATATCCGCGGCAACCAGCATCAGTCTCAAGGTCAAAAAGCCGGACAACACCCTGGTGACCTGGAATGCATCCATTATCACCAAAAACGGTAAGACGCGCTATCTTCGCTATGTCACGCAGAGCGGCGACATCGATCAAAGCGGGAGCTACAAGGTCCAGGCGTCGGTCACCATGCCGGAATGGTCCGGACTCGGAGAAACGGCCACGCTCGAAGTTCTGAGCGCATATTCATAAGGAAAAGCACAAGAAATTAGGAATAAGGGATACTTCCATGGCTATTGCGGCGACACACGTAAGTTCAAGCGGTTTTACCGTTGCCGACGACAGAACGTCCGAATTCCTGTCCGGGCGCAAAGTAAAGGCGTATTGCGCAACGGATGGAACGAAGATCGTCACGGTACAATCCTCGAGCTATGAGGCCGAAACCAACAAGACCTCCATAACGACGAAAGAAGCGACCCTTACCTCCAACCTGGTCTCGGTGCTCTACGGCATCGTCAAGGAGAGCCTGCCGGACCATGCGCACGCAAATACCGATATAACGGGCCTCGGCACCATGAGCGCCCAAAACGCGAGCGCCGTTGCGATCACGGGCGGGTCCTTAGCTGGTTTAACCAGTCTCGGCATTGGGACGGCGAATCCTGAAGCTCCTTTATCTTTTGGAACATTGACAAACGCGCAGCAGATTCATCTTTACCGAAACGGCAATACGCGCCTGGGTTTCGGAATCGGGTCCAGCGAGTTGCGCATGTTTGCCGATGATAACGGTTCCGGCGGAATCACGTTCGGCTTTGTCAGCACTGCCGATGGGACCACGTTCTCTGAGAAAATGAGGATTTTGAGGGGTGGAAACGTCGGGATTGGAACAAACAATCCAGGTTCCAGATTAACGGTCATGGGAAATGGACATTTTAACAACGAACTATCTATAGGAACTGGTTATTTCTACCATGGATTGACGATAACACCGACGGATGCTCCAGGCGCCGTTACAATGAACGTGTCTAATAGCGGCCCTCTCGCATTGCAGTCGTACGGCGGAAAAGTGGGCATTGCCGGAGTGACCAATCCAAGCAAAACGCTCGATGTGAACGGAATCGTCAGGGCGATGCATGGATATCCAAACTATTCCGGTTATGCTACAGAGATAGGAACCCTATCGCCGGGAGGTAATCCCTGTTTGGGATTTTACGCCAATCTTCGGGCAGATCCCAATAACAATTATGTATCTAATTATCTTGCCAGTAGAGGCACAGTCATTTGGTCGAATGGAGGGACCATAAATTTCTCCATTGCTCCGGATGCTAATCAGGGAACTGTTTGGGCGTTAGGCGGAAGCAATAAAAAAGCGGCTCTCCACTATGACGGGAATCTTTTTCTGGCAGGGGGTATCTTCCCTGGTGATCAAAGTTCTTACCATATAACCGATTATGCCAATGGCGCTGTATATGGCCTGCAAACAAACCATAATTTTGTCATTGGCGGGCAGTTGGGGTTGACTTATGAGTATGTAGCGGCTGGAGCCGTTATGAAAAGAAATTCCAACGGATGGGTCTATACCGATGGGTCCAGCCGACGTTTCAAAGACAATATTTCCGATTACACCCCCAATCCCGACCACATACTTTCCCTGCGTCCTGTAACATTCACCTGGAACGAGCTTTCCGGCTGTCCGGGGTACATGGAGTGTGGTCTCATCGCCGAAGAAGTTGAACCCTACTACCCGGATTTGGTCTTCTACAATAACGAAGGCTTGGTCCAAGGCGTCCACTACGACAAACTCGGCGTCGTACTCGTGGTCGGGTACAAGGCGCATGACCAAAGAATCGCGGCTCTCGAGGCGCGCATTGCAGCGCTTGAGGCGGCTTGAATCTTTCAACCCTTCAAACCAACAAATTAGGAAAATATCATGATCGTCTCCAACGAGGAACACAAAAAACTTCTGGAGTGGATGTTCGGCCCCAACTCCGGTCTCGTCTTCCCTGCCCCGCTCGTGGAACTCGCCGCCGACCTCAAAAAGGAAGTGCTGCAGGCCGAAGTCGTGGAGTGGAAGGAGGGAGAGAAGTCCAGGGGCGAGTAGCCGGGCGACCGTGCGAACAACCGGCGCGTCCCCGCATCCGTCGAACTCGTCCACTTCGCCGGGAAAGCCGCATAGGCGCTCGAAGTATTCACCAGGGAGAACGCCTTTCTTCTCGTTGCCGGGCAGTGCCCGGCAACGCATTCCGAAGGTCCCGCCGCTCCGGTCACCGCACAACGAACGGCATCACCCCGCTCTACCCTGTCCGCGGCAGGACCTCCACATCATCCGCAATGTCATATTATATGGGTCAGTTCTGATGAGCGTCAAGGGACAGCTGCATTGCTGACGAAAATCCATCTCTTGGAAGAACAAATCGTTGCCGCTCTGAAAGTCCTGAAACTGTCTTCTTCCGGTTGGCCGGGAAAACGGGAACGGTCGGCTTTGAGCATCCGTGTCGCCAAGGAAACCGGGGAAAGCCGGCCTCGCGACGCCATCGACCTCTACATCAAGGCGGCCGATCGCTTCATAGAAGCCGGAGACCGGAAGAATTACGCCAGGGCAGCCGAGTAGCTGGGCCGAAGACCCGGGCCGAGTACGAGAACTGTACCGAGGTTTGGGTGAAGAAGAGGCACGGCAAAGCTTCATCAAGAACCTTCGCGACAGAAACCGTCGGTTGTCGGCCCTCAAAGAAGAACTGATCGAGCCGGATGTAGTGACCCGACCGCCGGGCGCCGCATCGCCCGCGCCATGACATTTGCCGACATTCCTCCTTCTCGCGGAATTGGCTTCGCAGCCGGCCTGACTTTACAGGCAACTCCCTACCCCGGCGACCGGGCGAAATGCTCCGCGATGGCGGCGGCAAGGGCGGGGATGGTGTATTCCGACGGCATGACGTGAGTGGCAAGGCCGTAGCGGCGCGCCGTTTCGGCCGTTATCGGCCCGATGCACGCGATGGTTACCCCCTCCAGGCAGGGCATGATCTCATCCCGGTTGAACAACCCGAAGAAATTACTCACGGTGGACGACGACGTGAAGGTCAGGCAGTGGATTTCGCCTTTGCGGAACCGTTCGAGCATCTGCGCGCTGCGCTCCGACGGAATGACGGTCCGGTAGGCCGGTACTACATCCACTTCGGCCCCGGCCGCCCGAAGCGACTCCGGCAGGACCTCGCGCGCGACCATGGCGCGTGGCATCAAGAACCGCATTCCCGCCAGCTTTTCGCCTATTCCCAGGAGAGCTTCCATGATGGCTTCGGCCCGGTATTCCCCCGGCACCAGGTCGATCCGGAGCCCGAAACTTTCCAGCGCCTCGGCAGTCCTCGGGCCGATGGCGGCAAGACGCACGCCGTGCAGGGCCCGAACGTCGCGCCCCGACGCCCAAAGCCTTTCCATGAAGAACCGGACCCCGTTCACGCTCGTGAACACGACCCACCCGTAACTCGAAAGCCGCGCTACGGCATCGTCCAAAGGTTCCCAGGAAGGCGGCGGCTCGATCTCGATCGTCGGGAACTCGATGCAGCAAGCCCCCAACTCCGCCAGGAGCGCCTTGAAATCGCTCGCCTGCTCCCGCGCCCGCGTGACGACGATCCGCCGCCCGAACAGAGGCCGGTTCTCGAACCAGTTCAACTGGTCCCGCAGATCGACCACTCCCCCGACCACTATGATGGCGGGAGGCTTGAGCCCGGCTTTCGCCACCTTGCCGGCGATGTCGCCGAGCGTTCCGACCAGGGTCTTCTGGTCCGCGGTGGTTCCCCACCGGATGACGGCGACCGGGGTCTCGGCGGGGCGCCCGTGGGAGACGAGATTGTCACAGATGTCGGGCAGGTTCTTGACCCCCATGAAGAAAACCAGCGTCCCCACGCCCGTGGCCAGTTCCCTCCAGGCGATCTTGGAATCGGTCTTGTCGTCGCGCTCGTGGCCGGTGATGAAAGCCATGCTCGCGGTATAGTCCCGGTGCGAGAGCGGGATGCCCGCATACGCCGGAACGGCGACCGCGGCGGTCACCCCGGGCACCACTTCGAACGCGATCCCGGCCGCTTTCAGTTCCTGAGCTTCCTCGCCGCCCCGGCCGAACACGAAGGGATCTCCGCCCTTCAGGCGGACCACGACCTTATCTGCGCCTTTCTCGATCAGGAGCCGGTTGATGCCGTCCTGGCCGAGCGTGTGGTCCCCGCCCTTTTTCCCCACGTAGATCACCTCCGCTCCCGGCGGTGCGTACCGGAGGAACTCCTCATTGGCCAGGTAGTCGTAGATGACCACCTCGGCCCGCTGCAGGACTTCACGCCCCCTTAAAGTCAAAAGACCCGGATCACCGGGTCCCGCTCCCACGAGATAGACTTTTCCTTGCGCCACGTTATCCCCCTGAAAGGGTTACGAGTTACGGGTTGCGAGTTGCGCGTTACGGGTTGCGGCGCATCGCAAGCCACCGATTTGTTTCCATCGTGTGCGAGGGCGCCGAACGGTAAGGAGGTTGATTCAAGCCTCGCAACGCCATTCCCTCGCAAGCGGGAATCCGGCAAAACGGCGGCCGGATATCGGACGTCGGAAGCGAAGTCGGTTGTGCGGCAGTAAGCCTTCCGAATACCAGTCCCCGATTTCCGTTTCCCGGCGTCAGATCTCCGAATTCCGTTCCGGAGCGCCGCCGCGCAACGGAGATTTGTAAATCTCCTCCAGGATGGCCCGCGCCCCCTCTTCGAGCAGCCTGCGCGCAAGCTCTCTTCCGAGCGCCCACGCCTGGTCCTTGCGGGCCCTCTGCGTGCGCATGAACTGCCTCTTGCCGTCGAGCGACAACACCATGCCGGTAAGCTCCACTTCATCGCCGACCACGCGAGCATGGCCGCCGATGGGGACCTGGCACCCGCCTTCCAGTTGTTCCAGAAAACCCCGCTCCGCCCGCACCGCCACGGCGGTGTCGTCATCGTGAAGATGGGACAGGATCTCCTGCAGCCCTGCGTCATACCGGCGGACCTCGATCCCCAGCGCTCCCTGCCCTATGGCGGGGATGAATTCCGCGGGGTCCAGGTATGCCGTGATCCGGTCCCGCCATCCCATACGGTGCAGACCGGCCGCCGCGAGTATGATGGCGTCGTATTCGCCTTCCCGCACCTTCCGGAGCCTGGTGTCGAGGTTTCCGCGGAGGTTCTCGATGCGGATATCCGGCCGAAACCGCATCACCTGCGCCGCCCGCCTCAGGCTGCTGGTGCCGAGTCTCGCTCCGGGCGGAAGGCCGGCAAGCCCGGCAGCACCGCCGGCTCCACTCGCCTCCGCTCCGGCGCCCCCGCCTGCGCCCGCGCCGCCGACAACCAGCACATCACGAGGGTCCTCGCGTACGGGCACCGCCCCGATGGTCAGTCCTTCCGGCAGCTCCGACGGCATATCCTTCATGCTGTGCACGGCCAGGTCGATCTCCCCCGCCAGCAGGGCTTCCTCGATCTCCTTCACAAAAAGGCCCTTGCCGCCCACCATGGCGAGAGGAACGTCCGTAATTTTGTCTCCGGTGGTCTTGATGATGCGAAGCTCCACCCGCAGGCCGGGCCGCACCGCCTCGATGGCCGCCTTTATGTTCTCGCTTTGCCGGAGCGCCAGCATGCTCCCGCGAGTTCCTATGCAAATCGTTTCAATGTTCAAAGCAGGCTCTTTCTCCCTGGAGGCCGGCTAGTGGCAGGAACTGCAGTTCCCGGAACTGCATCCGGAACACGAGGACCCGCTCCCGACGCTCATCCGGCTGCTCGCCGCGCCCTTGTCTCCACCGCTTTTGAAACCGCACACGGACATGACCCGCTGGACGTTGTCGGTTTCACAGTCGGGACACGTCACGGCTTCATCGCTTCTAAACACCAGTTTTTCAAATTTCTTGCAACACTGGCAGCATTCGTATTCGTAAATCGGCATAATGAATGACCTCCACACGAGTATGAGTCTATCTGATTTCCATTGGAATCTCTATATATACGGAGAAAATAAAAAAGGAAAGACGGATGTCGGGCTCCGGCGGGCGAGGACGAAACCCTTACGGTGTTCAAACCGCCAACCCGTTTAAGCGGACGCCCGCAGGCACCGCTCCCGCCAGTCGTCGATCGCCTTGCGCATATAGGCGCGGTGCCCTCCGGCGCCGCCCAGCCCCTTTCGCCCGAAGTGGAAGTTGATCTCGACGAACACCGGGTCGCCCTCATCGGGAAACATGAGATCGAAGCCCGCGATGTCTATTCTGGTCGAAGCGCAAAATCTTCGCACGGCTTCAACTCCCCTTTCCTGCAGATGCGGCCAAGCCTCGTGGTCCAGCCTGCCTCCCCTGCAGACGTTATTGTAGAACCTGCCGTCCCCGATGCGAAAATAACTCACCGCATGGTTTCCGTAGACCACGACTCGAAGGTCCTTGCCTCCATGGTCCACCCACCGTTGGAGCAGCAAGGGGCCCTCGTCCGGCAGCATCTCCAGGTATTTCGGCAAATCCGCGCCGCTGCGGATCGGGAAGACCGTGGTTCCCCCTCCCCCCGTGTCTCCCTTCAAAACGAAGGGGTATTCCCATGGGGGCCCGTTTTCTCCGAAATGGGCCATGAGCCGGTCCGGATCGTCGAAGAGGAGGCTTTCGGGATGCCGCACCCCGATCCTCCGGAACAGAAGAATCTGCCTGGTCTTGCCATGGCAAAGAAAGCGCGCTTCAAGGCGCGGAAACCACTCCCCCGCGAGGCTGGTGATACTCTCGTAGCGCCACGGCGTGACGTAGTCGGGAAGCAGCACCCCCGCGGCGCCTCTCAGCAAATCCCGAACCCCCGCGTCTTCCACCGGTATGTATGGGGGCAGATTCTCCTCCATAGGTATTTCGGGACGAAATGAGACGAGGTACGGGCGCTTTCGTTCTTTGTTTTCACGCACAACGCGTGCGTCCGCCGTTTCCCGCTTCCGGCAGTTAAATTCCGTCATATCATCAGTTTCCCGATATCTTGTCTTGTGAGATATCCTGCAATATCACCATTCTTCGACAGGACGGCCGTTGCCGCACACGCCGTCACAGTCCATGGTTCATATTCCGTTACGGTCTGCTCCATGCGGCGCGGACCGTTGTTCCTTCACCCGCTACGGACCTGACGCTGAAGGCTCCCCCCGACGTCTCCACCCGCTCCTGCATGCTCGCAAGGCCTATTCCCCTGCTGACGGTGTCCGGGATACCCATGTCCTCGATATCCCCATTCTCCCTCTGGAAGCCCACCCCGTTGTCCTTGACCGTGAGTTCGACAACGCCATCCGTAGTGATGATGTTGACGAACGCCGTATCGGCCCGGCTGTGGCGGGCGACGTTGTCCAGCGCTCCCTGTAAAGTCCTGAACAGCACGATCTTCAGACTTTCGGGGACGTCCTCCTCCCGCAGCGTGATGTTTTCCCGTACCCGGATACCGGAATTGTCGCTCTGAAATTCACGAAGAAACCATCGCGAGGCGGCTATGATCCCCAGATCGTCGAGAAGCGACGGTCTCAGGCCCATATAGATGTTGCGGACTTCATAGATGGCAAAATCCGTCTGGTGCAGAAGGTTTTCGAGGATTCTTCGATCCGCGTTCGGCGGACCGTCCGCGCACTTGTTGAAGAGTTCCTCGATGCCGGCCCGGATCAAATGGAGGGACTGCCCGACGCCGTCATGGATTTCGTCGGCAATCCGCTTCCTTTCGTTTTCCTGCGCCCTGATGAGTTCCGACGAGAGATACCTGAGTTGGCGCTCCGAGATTCGAAGCCTTTCCTCGACCTCTTTGCGTTCGCTGACTTCGCGCTCCATCGTTTTGTTCGTATGAAGAAGCTCCGACTGGATTCGCGTGTGTTCCCGGACCGTGATAAGAAGAGCTTCGCGCTGGCGCGACAGTTCTCCGCGGGCATCACTTATCCATCCGATGATTACGGCGACCACGGCCGAACTGACAACTCCCGGCCACAAGCGGGCGATGATCTGGGCCCCCGATTCGCCGACGGAATTCAATAGAAGGATGTTAAGAGGAATAAAGACCAAGGCGGCAAGGAGGCCGTAGATCCATCCCATGAGCCAACTCGTGACCGCGAGAGGCACCAGGGTCGCGGACGTGACTATTTCGCCGACCCGAGAGTACATCGGCGCGAACGCAAGTACGTACGCAAAGGCGACGCCGGACACGATGGCCATATGAATAAGGAATCGATACCTGGAATTCATTGTGACCATTCTTCTTATGACGGCGCTCCCGATCGCCGGTTTGCAGCGCCTGTACCCTTCCGCATTACAGGCGCGGGAAAATCGCCCCCTTCTTCAGGGCACAACAGTATATTTACGCTCGCATCTTATGCGCAGCACGTCACATATTGTGCGTAACAGCATCTGAACCGGTTTGGCTGCCGGACCTGCAGAACCGAAATTTCGGAGTCATTATCGCTGATGGCAACCATTGTGGCAAGTCTTTTCACAATCCGGCTTCTTTTGCCGCCCTATTTGACGAAGTAGATGACGGCGACCGCCAGGCCGATGATCACGACGACCGCGCGCAGCGAAGACGGCCTGATCCGGCCTGCCACCATGCCTCCCAGCGCTCCGCCCGCAAGAGATCCCACGGCCATGACCAGGCAGGCCATCCACACGACATGACCGGAGAAGAGAAAGAATACCGCCGCCGAGACGTTGACGCACAAAGCGATGACCTGCTTGAGAGCGTTCAGGCGAGTCAGGGAGTCATGCATCACGAGGCCCAGGACGGCGAGCACGATGACGCTCAGGCCGGCGCCGAAGTAGCCGCCGTAAATGGCGGCCAGTCCAACCGGAAGGACCGTCCAGGCGTCGTGAGGCGTATTGCCCGCCTCGGCGCGGCGCGCGAGCCGCTTGCGGATGGGTTCCTGGAGCGCCAGAAGCGCGGTGGCGAGCAGGATAAGGTAGGGGACCAGGGTGCGGAAGAGCTGGTCTCCCGTTTTCAAAAGCAGTACGCCCCCGGCTATTCCGCCCACCAGACCCGTCGGCGCAAGCCACCGCAGTTGTTTTCCGTAGGCGCGCAGGTCCTTGAACTGAGCGAAACTCCCCCCGAGGTATCCCGGGCAGAGCGCGACCGTATTGGTCACATTGGCGGCGACGGCCGGAATGCCCACAGCCGTCAGCATCGGGAAAGTGATAAGCGTCCCGCCGCCGGCGATCGCATTCACCGCGCCGCCCAAAACGGCGGCCAGCCCCACGGCGGCCAGTTCGATTCCAGTCATTTCTTCTCTTCCTCGTCCTTTCTTCTTGTTTTCCCGATTGTCTTCCCGGCGCGCTCAGTCCTCAGCCACCCGGGAGAACCCCTTCGACCGACTCCAGGTGGTCATCCATAGCCTTCCACGCCATCTCGGGGT
>CAYOVG010000158.1:5049-15400 GCA_964407285.1 uncultured Syntrophobacteraceae bacterium | reverse complement strand
CAGGGACTTGCCCGTAATTTCTTGGTCTTGCGCCAAAAATCATGCGATTGCCCTGTTCGAGGAAAGAGACCTTGCAATGCAGATCGAATTGGCGGTCCATAAGCACCGGGCCGACCGGCAGGTCCGGGAGCAGCGCGAGTGGTTGCGCGTCATCCTCAACAGCATCGGCGATGCGGTAATCGCCACGGACGGTGAGGGGCGTATCGGTTTCTTAAATCCCGTGGCGGAGTCTCTAACCGGCTGGAAGGCCGAGGAGGCGACGGGGCGGCGCGTCACGGAGGTGTTTCGCGTGGTGAACGAGCAGACGGGACATCCGCTGGAGGAGCCCGTTGCGCGTGTTCTCCGGGAAGGCCGCACCGCGCCCCTGGCCGACCATGCCGCCCTGGTGACCAGGGACGGCCGCACCGTGCCCATCGAAGACAGCGCCGCGCCGATCCTGGATGCAGCGGGACAGGTGATCGGGGTAGTGCTCGTCTTCCACGACGTTACCGGGAAGCGACGGGCGGAGGAGGAACCGCGGAAGAGCGAGGAGAAGTTCCGCACCGGTTTCGCGAATGCGACGGTCGGGTTCGCCATTACCACGCCCGCCGGCCGTTTCGTGGACGCCAATCCCGCGTACTGCCGCCTCACGGGCTACAGCAGCGACGAGCTTCGCGACATCGCGCTTTCGCAACTGGTTCATCCCGACGATCAGGCGGACAACATACCGCGGATAGATCGGATGCCGGCGGGCGAGATCACCGACTTCGTCGTCGAGAACCGCTACATTCGCAAAGATCGGCAAGTGGTATGGGTCCGCAAGAGCGTTTCCCCGGTTCGCACTTCGGACGGCGCACTGCAATGGATCATCATGCTGGTCGAAGATGTCACCGAGCAGCACAGGCGCGAGCAACTGCTGTTGGAGCAGAATCGCATTCTTGAACTCGTCGCCGCCGGCCGGCCGCTCGGCGAGTGCCTCGAGGCGCTGACAGGTTCCGTCACGCGCCTGCACACGGATGCCCGGGCCGCCGTGGTGACGGCAAACGAGGCGCGCGAAGCGGTCGAGCGCGCGTATTCCGAGCACATCCCCTCCTCCTTCGGCCAGGGCATTGCCGGAGCGCGGATCGAGGAACTGGCGATCGGCAGTTGCGCCAGGGCGATGTTCGAGGGCTCGCGGATCGTTTGCGACGACATTGCGGCAGACGAGCGTTGGTCGCAAGCCTGGCGTGATCTGTGCGCCGCTCATGGCATCCGCGCCGCCCACTCCACGCCGATCTTCGGGCACGACGGCGCGCCCGTCGCCGCGTTCTTCATGGTCTCCGGCCAGGCGCGGCAGCCGAGCGAGTGGGAACTCGGCCTGGCGGATTTCGGCGCCCGGATGGCGGCCGTCGTTCTCCAACGCGACCGCGACTCCGCGTCCCTGCGCAAGAGCGAGGAACGCTACCGGGCATTGTTCGAGAACATGACAGAAGGTTTCGCGCTGCACGAGATCGTCACCGACGAGCAGGGGCGGCCGGTGGACTACCGGTTTCTTGAAGTGAACCCGGCGTTTGAGCGGCTGACGGGACTGGAGCGGGCAGACCTGATCGGCAAGCGCGTGCTGGAGGTGCTGCCGGGCACGGAAGCGCACTGGATCGAGAAATACGGTCGGGTGGCGTTGACGGGCGAGCCGGCGCATTTCGAAGACCACAGCGCGGTCCTGGGCCGCTGGTACGAGGTGTTAGCCTACCGGACCGCGCCCCGGCAATTCGCCGTCGTGTTCACGGACGTCGGTGAGCGCAAGGCGGCCGAGGAGGCTTTGAGGCAAAGCGAATCGGGCTTTCGGCTGCTCTCGGAGACGGCGGGGCAACTTCTTGCAACCCAGGACCCGCAGGGGATCGTCGATAAACTGTGTAAAGACGTCATGGATCGGCTCGACTGCCATGTTTTTTTCAACTTCCTCGTCGACGAGCCCGTCGGGAGACTTCATTTGAACGCCTGTGCCGGTATTCCCGATGAGGAAGCGCGCAGGATCGAGTGGCTGGACTATGGGGTGGCGGTGTGCGGGTGCGTGGCTCAAGCCGGAGAGCGCATAGTGGCGGAAGACATCTTTCATACTCCCGATATCCGAACCGAACTCGTGAAGTCCTACGGCATTCAGGCCTATGCCTGCCATCCCCTGATGGTCCAAGGCAAGCTCATCGGCACCCTCTCTTTTGGAACCAGGACAAGACCCCATTTTTCACCCGGGGACCTGGCGCTCATGAAGACGGTGACGGACCAGGTCGCTTCCGCCATGCAGCGGATGAAGCTGATCGAAGAGCTTCGGCATTCGAGGGATGGGTTGGAGCTTCGGGTCCGGGAGCGCACCGCCGAGCTTCAAACCTACATGCAGAAGCTCCAGGAGAGCAACCTGGCCCTCCAGGAGTTTGCCTCCATCGCGTCGCACGACATGCAGGAGCCGCTCAGGAAGGTCCGAGCCTTCGGCTCCCGCCTCAGTGACAGGTGCGGCTCCTCCCTCGGGGATGAGGGGAAGCAGTACCTGGCGAGAATGCTCAATGCCGCCGAGCGCATGCAGTCGCTTCTCACATCCCTTCTCGACTACTCTCGGGTAACTACAAAAGCGGAACCGTTCCGACCCGTGGATTTGGGGGTGGTCGTCAAGGAGGTCCTGTCCGACCTGGAGGTGAGGATCGAGAAGACGGGCGGAGAGGTGCTCGTCGGTGAGCTTCCCACCCTCCATGCGGACCCGACCCAGATGCGCCAGCTCTTCCAGAATCTCATCGGCAACGGTCTCAAGTTTCACAAAGACGGGGAAAGACCGGTGGTGAAGGTCCACTGTTTCGCGAAAGACTTGGGGTGTTGCGAGATTACCGTCGAGGACAATGGTATCGGCTTTGAAGAGCAGTACATGGACAGGATTTTCGCCCCCTTCCAGAGATTGCATGGCAGAAGCAGCCAATATGAGGGAGCGGGGATGGGCCTCGCCATCTGCAAGCGGATTGTCGAGAGGCACGGAGGGAGTATCAGGGCTAACAGCACCGAGGGCGAAGGTTCAGTGTTTATCATCGACCTTCCCGCGAGGCAAGCAGGATCAAAAGACAGAGGGGAAACATCTCGATAGGACCTTCGTCCCCTTCCGAAGGCTTCACGGCCTATCGAGCAACTGCAAGGGAACCGGCATGGGGCTTGCCGTATTTGCCGTATGCCGGCAGATCGTCGAACGTAATGGGGGATCATGACGGCTGCGAGCCTAACTGTTTGACAGCCCCCCACGGTGTTTAATTTGAGGAATCGATCATGCAGCTTTTCAAAAGTGCCGGTTTTATTCTTACGGCGCTTGTCGGGGTGTACCTGACCAGCCTCCATGGCTATTTGCTCTTTCACAGTCTCGCGGAACTTTTCAGCATCGTCATCGCCTGCGGCATTTTCATGATAGCCTGGAATACCCGGAGGCTGCTTCAAAACCATTACCTGCTCTTTATCGGCATTGCCTACCTTTTCGTTGGAGGCATCGACCTCCTGCACACGCTGGCCTACAAGGGGATGGGGATTTTCGAAGGCCATGGGGCGAACCTTCCCACGCAGTTCTGGATCGCCGGCAGGTACGTGGAGGCTTTCTCGCTTCTATTCGCCACGGTCTTTCTGCACCGGAAGCTCGCTCCACGCCTTGCCCTGGCTGCCCATGGGATTTCGACGGGACTTCTCCTGGCCTCCATCCTTTACTGGAAGGTTTTCCCCGACTGCTTCGTGGAAGGGATGGGCCTCACCGCCTTCAAGATCTACAGCGAATACGCGATCTGCGCGATCCTGCTTGCCGCCGGCGGGCTTTTGATCCGAAACTCGAAGGCGTTTAACCGGAACGTTCTGTTCCTTCTCGTCGGCTCCATCGCGGCGGCCATCGCCGGGGAGCTTGCCTTCACCACGTACCTGAGCGTTTACGGCCGCGCCAATATGATCGGACACCTTCTGAAGATCGTCTCTTTTTATCTGCTCTACAAAGCCATCATCGAAACCGGCCTCGTCTCCCCGTGCAATCTGCTCTTCCGGGAGTTGAAGCAGAGCGAGGCCAAATTCCGAAGCATTTTCGAGACGAACGTCGTCCCAATCGCCTACTGCGGCATGGATGGACGAATCATTGACGCCAATGACGTTTACCTGAAGCTTCTCGGCTTCACGCGAGAGGAGCTGAAGGCCGGGACGGCGCGCTGGGATGCGGCGACGCCGCCCGAGTGGAAACACATGGACGAGGCAGGGCTTGAATATCTGAGGCGCGATGGGGTCTGTCCTCCTCTCGAGAAGGAGTATCTTCGCACAGACGGGACGCGGGTCCCGGTCCTGGTCGGGGCATGCCTCGTTCCGGGAGAATCCGGGCAGGTGGTGGCTTTCGCCGTGGACCTCACGGAGCGAAAGAAGACAGAGGAAGCGTTGCGGGAAAGCGAGGAGCGCTACCGGACCCTGGTGGATGTGCTGCCGTCGGGGGTTTACACCTGCGATGCGCAGGGCCGGATCACCTTCTTCAACGAAGGCGCGGTGACTCTGTGGGGGCGAAGACCTCGACTCGGCGATGAAGACCGGCTGTTCTGCGGTTCTTTCCGCCTCCGGCTTCCCGACGGACAGGCGCTGCCGCACGACCGGACCCCGATGGCCCTTGCCGTTCGAGACGGCGTCGGTTTCCGCAACCGGGAAGTGGTTATCGAGCACCCCGACGGCCGGCGCGTGCATGTGCTGGTCAACATCGACCCCCTGCGCGACGCCGACGGCCGGGTTGTCGGGGCCGTCAACGCCTTCATCGACGTCACCGCACTCAAGCAGGCCGAGCAGGCGCTTCGGTTGAGCGAGGAACGTCTGCGGCTGGCCAAGGAAACGGCGGGGCTGGGCACTTACGACTATGACATAGCTTCGGGCTCCGTTGAGTGGGATGAACGAATGCGGGAGATCTGGGGTGTTGGACCGGATACGCCGATCACCTATGAACTTTCGATGTCCGCACTGCACCCGGACGACCGCGCGCCGACACAAGCGGCGGTGGATCGCGCGCTGGACCCGAACGGAGACGGCAAGTTCCATGCCGAATACCGCGTTCTCAGCCTGGATGAGGGTACGGAGCGCTGGGCGGCCGGCACGGGGCAGGCCTTCTTCGAGCGAGGCGGCGCCGTTCGGCTTGTGGGCGCCGTGCAGGACATTACGGAACGTAAGCGAATGGAGGAAGCGCTCAGGAAGTCCAACGACGAACTGGAGTTTCGCGTACGGGAGCGGACCGCCGAACTCCGGATTTCGAACAGCGCTTTGACCGAATATGCCGCCAGGCTGGAAAGACTCAACGAGGAGCTGCAGGAGTTCGCCTGGGTCGCCTCCCACGATCTGCAGGAGCCGCTTCGAAAAATGATGGTCTTCGGCGACCGCCTGCTCAGTTTCGAGGACTCCCTCGGCGAGCGGGGACGGGACGATCTCGGCCGGATAATCAAATCGGCGCGCCGCATGTCGTCCCTGGTGGGCTCCCTTTCGAGCTATGCCTGCATGACGCGGGAGATAACGACTTCGCGGCCCGTCGATCTGGAAGGGACGGCCAGGGATGCGGTCGGCGATTTGGGGATTGCTCTTTCCGAGTCGGGGGGAACTGTCGAGATCGGTGAACTTCCCACCATTGAAGGCGATGCGGCGAAGATGCGCCTGCTTTTCCAAAACCTCATCTCCAATGCGATCAAGTATATCGACGATCACAAAGAGCCCCGGATACGAATCACGGGACGGGTGGTGGACGGAATGTGCCGCATCGAGGTGGAAGACAACGGGATCGGTTTCGAGGAGCGCTATGTGGACCGGATCTTCAAGCCCTTCCAGCGCCTGCACGGCAGATCGAGCCGCTTCGAGGGGACCGGCATGGGGCTTACCGTATGCCGCAAGGTGGCGGACCTGCACGGAGGGACCATCACGGCGAGGAGCAAGCCGGGGGAGGGTTCGACCTTTATCGTCAGTTTGCCCGTCGAACAAGGAGCACGTCACCGGGCTCCTACGGATCCGAGGAAAGGGAGTAGTACGTCAGACACTATCGGAAATGACCTGGTTGGCTCGACGTAGGTCCGTAGGTTCACCGGCCCATTCCTTTTTTTGACAGGATTGACAGGATGATCAGGATTAACAGGATCAATAAGATCGGGAATCGATTTACGGCAAGATCATTCCTGTTAATCCCGTCGAAATTGTCAAAGAGAGGTCACGAATTTCCGCCGCCATGCGGCTGGAAGCCGTAGCCGCATAGAAGGCCGGGGATTATTCGCGATAATGCCTGTAAGTCCGAACGACGGTAAATCCTCTCGAGTGTTGCTCCAAACACACGACTGTAGAGCATGAGCACACGGCTGTGAACCATGCCTGCTTTCGTTGCCTGCTGCTGTTTTTCACTCCCGAGGGGGCGACGGTCGAAGGAAGAACCCGAAGCATTGAGCTCGCACTGTTTGACAGGCCCTCGTTTTTTCCCTACAATGAGCCAGTCGGCTTAATCGGAAAATCAATTGCGCAGTTTCACAGACCTAAGGGATAAGCGTTCAATGAAAAGGATTTGTTTGTATTCGGTTGCGATCATCTCTCTTGCCGCGGTAATCTTCTGTCAGCCCGTTTGGGCCGCTGTCGTTTACGTGAAAGACTCACAGGAAGCCCCCCTGCGCTCGGGTCCCAGCACCCGGAACAGGATCATCGCCCAACTCCCTCCCGACTCCGCCGTGGAGATCTTGAAGAAGGATGAGTGGACGCGCGTTCGGTTCAGCAATCCCGAAGGCAAGGTGAAGGAAGGATGGATTGAGAGCAAGCACCTGGTCGAATCGAACGAACTGGAGAGAGAAAATGAGGCTCTGAAGGAGCAGTTCGCCGCCATTGAAAAGGAGAAAGCGGAGCTTTCCCAAAAGGAGAAGCTTCTGACGGACAAGCTGACCAGGCTGGAAGCCGAGTATGCGACGTTGAAAAACGGTTCCCAGAATTATCTTAAAATCAAGGACGAATACGATTCGGCCAGGGTGGCCCTCACAGCGGCTGAAGAGAAGGCCAGAGCGCTCACCGGGGAGAACCAGGCCCTGAGGCTTTCACAGAAGACGACATGGGTTGCGGTGGGAGCCATGGCTCTTCTGTGCGGGTGGTTCATCGGCTGGATAATGGGGCGGTACAAAAGAAAGCGTCGCAGCCCCTACCACATGTGAGGAGGGAGGAGGATATCCCGGCAGCCTTCCGACGCTCTCCGTCGCGGCGGGGGCGGGGGGCTTGCTTCGGACCGGCTTTTCAATCGTTTGGAAAGGAATCGAAGCGGGATATGGCCGGGCTGCCGCCCGATCTCGAGTAGAAGAAGGATCGGCTACTCGCCTGCCCGCGGCTTACGGGCTCCGACCCCCGGCTTCCGTCGCCGGTTGCAGGGCCACGAGGCCGTTATGGTGGTTCCCTTTCCCTTGTTGGAGATAACCGCGAAAGTCCCTCCCGAGAACTCCGTGCGCTCCTGCATGCTGGTGAGGCCGAGGCCGCCGCTTTCACCGCGCCTGGACGTCAGGGCGGCCACATCGAACCCCACGCCGTAATCGGTGATTTCCAGCTTCACGGAGTTGCCGATCTTTCGAAGAGAGATGAGCACCCGGTCGGTCCTGCTGTACTTGGCGATGTTGTTGAAAGCTTCCTGCATGATCCGGTAGATGACGATCCTGGCCCGGTCGGGTATGACGGCCTCATCCACGTCGACAACCACTTCCATCCCGATATCCGCGTAGATGGATTCGAATTGCCTGCAAAACCAGTTGATGGTCGCCAGGACCCCCAGGTCGTCCAGAATGGAGGGGCGAAGGTCGGTTATGAGCCTGCGGCACTCCTCGACCGTACCCTGCACCATGCTCACGATCCGGTCGCACGCGGTCGAGAAGGTCTCTCTGCAGGCCGGCAGGTCGGACGATTGCTCCATGTCCTTGTCCAGCCTGCTGAACGCGCATTCCACGCCGTACTTGATGGCCGTAAGGGACGAGCCTATGCTGTCGTGTATCTCCCGGGCGATCCTCTTTCGCTCCTCCTCCTGGGCCACGAGAAGTTTCGAGGAAAGGACCCGGAGCCGCCGTTCGGATTCCCTCAGCGCATTCTGCGTCCGGGTCTGCTCGGTGACATCCTCGACGGTGCCGATGCCTCCCAGGATCTTACCCCCTTCGCCCACAATCGGGTTGTAGCGGACTTTGACGAGAACGGTCCTGCTCTTCCCGCCCGCCGCGTTGCAGTGGTATCCCCCTTCGAAATGCGTAACGTTCCCCCGGAGGCACTCCTGGATGCCGTGCCCCATGTGTTCGTTTCCCTTCCATTCCAGCGCGTTGAAGCCGATGAGTTCTTCCGCCGGGGTGTGCAGGCTTTTGGTGAGAGCGTCGTTGAAGGCGGTGATGGTCCCGTTGCGGTCGAAATGAAAGATCCCCACCGGGGACATTTCGAATATCGTGCGGTACTTCTCCTCCGATTCCTTGAGGGCCTTTTGCGACTCCTTGAGCGCGGTCATGTCGCACCATGCGATGATGCCCCCGGTTATGCCGCCGTCCCTGTTCCGTATCGGTCCCGCATTGCAGAGGATGGGAAGGTTCCGTCCCGAAGGCGTCGTGAGCACGAGTTCCTCGTCCGTCACCACCTCGCCGCGAGCGATGGCGCGCGTAAGGGGCAGGTCCTCCTCCGCGATCGACGCGGCCCCATCCGGCCGCAAACACTGGAAGCCCGCCTTTCCCTCCCGGCCCCAGACGTACAGATCGACCATGCCCCGCGTTATTTCCCGGCCGTATTTGCTCACGGCGTACACGCCCGAATTGGCCGCGCCGACGATGGCCATCCCTTTCGGCACGTGCTCCATGAGCGCCTCGAGAATCCTCTTGGCCCTCTCGGCTTCCTGAGCCCTGCGTTCGGCCCTTCTCATCGACAAGACGTGCTGCAACCCGAGCGAGGCGATAGCGGCGAGTTCCGTAAGCAGTACCTCGTCCTCCATTGTGAATCCATCGGCCTCTTTGCCGGATACCAGGATCAAACCACTCGCATGCCCGGAGATTCCTCCGGACAGCCGGGCGCACAGCAGGCCGCCGAGCCCGACATGCGATTCGGGGACCAGCCGGGAGACGGGATGGTCTTGCAGGTCGAGGCGGCTGAGCCGGATGGATTCCTTGTCGCCCATGAGTTCCAAGCAGACGCGCCTCATGAAAGGGCCGGGAAACCCCACCGGGGAACCCGGGCGCGTCCTCGTTCCATCGGGGGCGGACACGGCCATGTACCGAAATTTTCCTCTCCTGAGTCCGCATCCGGAAAACCCGGATTGCGCCCCCGTGATCTCAACGGCGGAACGGACGACGCGCCGCAGCAGTCCGTCCACGGTCGTTTCCGCCAACATTTCCGTCGATACCGCGAGGAGCTTCCTTACGCGGGCGAGGTGTTCGAGGTGGGTGTCCCGCGCCCGCGCGGCTTGAACCGCATAGCGGATGGCGCGTTCCAGCAAAGGAGCATCGATCCGGTCCTTGATGAGATAATCCGCCGCTCCCGCATTCATTGCGTCTACATCGACGCTATAATCCTCATGGCCGGTGAGGACGATCATGGGGGTGCGGCACCCCTTCGCGACCGCCTCCCGCAGGAGTTCCAGCCCGTTCCCGGCTCCCAGCCGGTAGTCGAGCAGAATTACGTCGTGGCGGCATTGCAGAACCGCTTCCAGGGCGGCGTTATAGTCCGCTATCCATTCCAGGGCGAACTTGCCCGACGGTATCCGGGCGAGAAGGGTCCGCACCTCGACATAGTCATCCCTGTCGTCCTCTACCAGGAGAATTCTCAGCCGTTGCGTTTCCAACCCTTTGCCCCTCCGTCCGGGTCCCTGAACACATCGCGTTCGCCGCATATATATGGAGAAGCGGCGATAACCGTTCCACTGTTTCCCGATATTAATCGATTTATATGCCGGTTTTTCTCAATCGGAATCGAACAGGAAAAATAAAACGGGCTATTTATAGCACGGCTTCGAGTTAAGCGCTAAGGTTTTTTACTTATCTTCCATCAAAATCCATTATAATTTCCACTTCGCCTTCGTTTCTGGATGTGTTTGCACCCGGATATCTCTTTTCGAATACTCGAATCATGCCCCTGTTCTCTTTGAGCACGCTGGCGACAAAGCCTTTGTATCCGTTTTCCCTGGCTATTTTCTCGAGGGCCTTCAAGAGATAGGAGCCTATACCGAAGCCCTGGTAATCCTCCCGCACGACGAAGGCCACTTCCGCCCTGTTGTCCTCGAGTTCGGCGTAGGAGCCTATGGCCATCATCTCCTTGTATCCGCCCTTGGAGGCCAAGCCGATGAGGGTCATATTCCTCGTATAGTCCACGTTGGCCACCTGTCTCTGGATTTTCCCCGAAGGACGAT
>CAYOVG010000158.1:0-5039 GCA_964407285.1 uncultured Syntrophobacteraceae bacterium | reverse complement strand
AGAGAACAGCCGCTTGTAGTGGAAGAACCTGGAATAGATGGTTTCGTCCTGGAGCGAATAGAAGAAGTTCCTGTAGGCGAATTCATCGGAGGGCAGGAGCGGCCTGAACTCGATGGTTTTCCCGTTCCTCAGCGCCATGGAGCTCTTGTAGGATTCGAGGAAAATGAGATCGTCCTCGTGGGGCGGCAACTGGTCGGCAAAGATATAACGGTGCTCCTTGGCGGATTCGATCAGTTCCTCCCGGAACTTCGGATGCGCTATCTGCGCCAGTTCGATGACCCTCTGGTAGATGCTCTTGCCCTGGAGTTCCGCGATTCCGTACTCCGTGACGACATAGTTCACATCGCCCCGTGTGGTCGCCACCCCCGCCCCCTCGCTCAGGTGCGAGACGATCCTGGAGACCTTGCCGTTTTGCGCCGTGGAGGGCAGGGCGACGATGGAAAACCCGCCGTTGGACATGGCGCTCCCGCGAATGAAATCGACCTGGTCGCCGATCCCGCTGTAGAAGAGGTACCCCATCGAGTCCATGCATATCTGCCCGGTCAGGTCCACCTCCAGGGCGGAACTGATGGAAATCAGGCGGTCGTTGCGCGCGATGACGGTCGGATCGTTCACGAATTCGGAATCCCGGAAGTAGAACATGGGATTATTATCCACGAAATCGTAGATTTTCTTCGTTCCCATGCAAAGGGATGCAACGGTCCTTCCGGGAAGCAGGGACTTCTTCTTGTTGGTCACCACTCTGTTCTCGAAGAGGGGAAGGAAGCCGTCCGTGATCATCTGGGTGTGGATGCCGAGGTCGTTCTTGCCTTCCAGGTGCTTGAGAATGGCCGAGGGCAGGTGGCCGAACCCGACCTGGAGCGTCGCTCCGTCGTCCACGAGCTGTGACACGAAGTGGCCGATCCGGCGGGTGACTTCGTCTTCCTCCACGAACGGGTAGTTCTCGACGAGCGGTTCGTCGTGCAGGACGAGGTAGTCGATCTGGTCCAGGTGGACGAACGTGTCCCCGAGCGTTCTGGGCATTTGCGGATTGACCTGTGCGATCACCATCTTCGAGTTGTCGACGCCCGAGCGGGTGATGTCCACGGAGATACCGAGGCTGCAGTAGCCGTACCGGTCGGGAGGGCTGACCTGGATGAGCGCGACGTCGAGACCGATGCGCTTGCCGGCGAACAGCTTCGGAATCTGCGAGAGGTACGCGGGCACGTAGTCCAGCTTTCCTTCAAAGGCCGCCTCGCGCATGGCGAAGCTTATGAAGAAGAGCTTGAGGGAGAAGCGCCTGAGAAAATCCGGGTCGTTGATGAACTCGGAGAACGTCTCCGAGAGCATCTGGTAGACCAGCATGTCCTGCAGGGTCCGTTCCGCGATCATGGCCCGGATCAGGTGGCGCGGCTCGCCGCAGCCCGAACCTATGAATACCCGGCTTCCCTTCTTTACCCTGGACATCGCCTTTTCGGCGCTCACGATCTTGCCGGGACAGTGTTTCATCAGATAATCGATATGGTTCTGGTTCATGGGGTTATCCTCGTGTTAGAAGGGGAAGGGAAGGGATGGTGAATGGGTGAATGGGTGAGTGGGTGAGTGGGTGAGTGGGTGAGTGGGTGAATGGGTGAGTGGACATATTCGTATGATTTTCCATTGGTTTCCACCTTTCATTATTCGCTTCGGAATCATGGAGCGGTGTAGATGCTCCACCGGCCGGCAACGCTTCGCTGACGGAAGTCGGAGGTCGGACAAATCCATTCCGACTTCCGATCTCCGACCACCGACTTCCGTCTCCATGGCTTTCTCTCCACCATCCGCGAAATGGTCTGAACTCTGCTCTTAGAGCCCTGTTTGGTAATTCCAGGTTCGGTTCTTTGCGAATGCAGCCTGCTGGCGTTGTAGCGACACCACACCGTGTAAAAAGGGCGCCAATGCGCAAGATGAACGCACCACCACCCGCGAAGTGGTCTGAATTCTGCTCCGGTCGTGGGTTTCACGTTAGAGACGGTTGTTACGTTCCATATTCCTTCACAAGGACATACCGGCAGGCCCTTCCCTTGCCGACCCGGGCCAGCATTCCGAAATCGACCATCTCGTTCAGTTCCCGCAGGGCCTGGCGTTCCGATATGTCGTTCAACTGGGAATAGTACTTGTTGGTGATGAAATCGTGCGCCTTGATGAAATCGAGCGCCCGCGCCTGGCGCGGCTTGAGGCCCGAGCGGACGAGCCTCTCCCCGGGGTCCAGCTCCGGCAGGCCGCTCACGCCGCCCGTGGAGACGGGCGGCTCCGGCGCGCCGGCCCCGTCCGCCACCGCCTGCGGACTCTCCAGTTGCCCGTTCCTTATCTCGTGGGGCAGGTCCTTCACCGTGATCCGGTTCCCGTTGCTCAGAATGATGGCCCGCTCGATGACGTTTTCCAGTTCCCGGACGTTTCCCGGCCACGGGTAGTCGATCAGGCTCCGAAGCGCCTCGGGTTCCACCATGATGCGGGACGGTTCGGCGCTCTGCGAGTGCTTCACCACGAAGTGGTTCACGAGGAGGATGATGTCGTCCTTCCTCTCGCGCAGCGGGGGAAGGTGTATGCGCACCACGTTGAGCCGGTAGAAGAGGTCGGAGCGGAACCGGCCGGCGGCCGTTTCCACCTTCAGGTCCCGGTTGGATGCGGCCACGATGCGCACGTCCACCTTCAGCGTCTGGGTCCCCCCCACACGCTCGAATTCCATCTCCTGCAGCACCCGCAGCAGCTTCACCTGGAGCGGCGTGGACATTTCCGATATTTCGTCCAGGAAGAGGGTCCCTTCGTGCGCCAGTTCGAACCTGCCCTTCCGCTGGTTCACCGCGCCGCTGAACGACCCCTTCTCATGGCCGAAGAGCTCGCTCTCCAGGAGCGTCTCGGGCAGCGCCCCGCAATTGACGGTGATGAAGGGAGCGTCCCCGCGGGTGCTGTTGAAGTGGATGGCCCGCGCGATGAGTTCCTTGCCCGTCCCCGATTCCCCCGTGATGAGCACGGTCGCCCTGGTGGGGGCCACCTTCTCGATCAGTTCGAATATGCGCTGCATGGGCGCGCTCTTGCCTATGATGTTGCTGAACCGGTAGCGCCCCTGCAATTCTTCCGTAAGGTAGCGGTTTTGCCGGACGAGCTGATAGTGCCGCACGGCCTTTTGTATGGTCACCTTCAGCTCTTCGTTTTCGAAGGGCTTCAGGATGTAGTCGAAAGCGCCCTTTCGCATCGCCTCGACCGCCTTCTCGACGGTTCCGTACGCCGTCATCATGACAATGGGCAGATTGGGCCGCATGGTGTGGATGCGGTCGAGCAGGGCCATTCCGTCCATGCCCGGCATCTTCATGTCGGTGAGCACCACGTCCAGTTCGTGGCTTTCCACCACCGCCAGCGCGTCCCCGGCCGAATCCGCCGTCAGGACCTGGTAGCCTTCCTCGCTGAGCAAATCTTCCAGGACCAGCAGATAGTTCTTTTCGTCATCGACGATAAGAATCGTTTCCATAATGCTTTTACGCCGCCGCTATTTCCTTCCTGTCAATTTCATCAATACTTCGACCGATATCGGTCCGTTTCAGGGGAAGCCGTATGATCATGGTGGTCCCCTGTCCGTCCTCGCTGTCCACTTCGATTTCACCCCGGTGGCTGTCCACGACGCTTCGCACTATCGCGAGCCCCAGGCCGGTTCCTTTCTCCCGCGTGGTGTAGAAGGGGTTGAATATCTTGTGCCTGATCTCCCGCGGTATCCCCGGACCGGTATCCCGGATGCGCACCTCCACCTGCGGGGGACTGGTCTTGCTGCCGATGAGCTGCGTGCCGACCTTCAGCAGCCCTCCCTCGGGCATGGCCTGAATGGCGTTGGCGAAGATGTTGACGAATGCCCGGTAGAGCAGGTCCGGGTCGGCATTGAGGGTATACTCCTCCTGCTGGTAGTCGCATTCGATCCGGATTCCCCCTTTCGTGCAGGTCGGTGTTATCACTTTAATATTTCTATCGAGCACGTCCTCGATGCGGCACGGGGAAACGCGCGGCGTCTTCGGACGCGCAAAGTCCAGGAACTCCGTGAGAATGCCGTTCAACCGCGTGGACTCCTCCATGATGATCCCGGAAAGACGCTTGTGCCGCTCGCTTTCCATGCGGCTGTGGAGGAGTTCCGCCGTGGTGCGGATGATGCCCAGGGGATTTCTGATCTCGTGGGACACCCCGGCGATCATCTCGCCGAGCGTCGCCATCCGCTCGGCGTGGTGGAGCCGTTCCTCGAGCTTCCTGCGTTCCTCCGCCCTGTTGGCGATGATCCGCTCCGCCCTGCGGGCGATGAAGAGCAAGGTCATGTATATTATACCAACAAAGATGGAGAAACCCAAAATGACGATCCACTGAAAATGCTGGACCGTCTCGTAGTCCTTGCTCACGTCGAGGGTGATTTCGAAGACGCCCAGCACCTTGCCCCGCTTCCAGCTCATGGGCATCTCCACCCACATGGGCAGATACGTCTTGAGCTTCCTGCGGTTTTCGCCGTTGGCCAGGAAAGAGATCGACTCCCCCTCGAGCGCCCTCTGGAAGACCGCACCAAGCTTTCCCACGGACCCCACCCTCTCCTTCTCCGTGCTGTAGGTGAGGACCTGCTTGGGATCGTAGATGTTGACGCTTTCGACGGCGAAGCCGTGGATGGTGCTCTGCACCACCCTGTCCAGGCGTTCGTACTGGGTCTCCCGGCTCAGCCGGATTTCTCCCTCGGTGATGAGCGTCGGGAGGGTAAACTGGTAGAAAACCTGGTGATTCAGGTTTTCGGCCACCAGCAGGGCGTACTGCTCGCTCTTCTTCATCAGGATCACCCTGGCCCGCTTCGAAATGAACGCGGACAGGAAGAGCGTGCAGATCAGTATGACCACCAGGCTGGAGAGAGAGAGATACTTTACCAGCTTAAACGGTGGATTGGCATTTGCGTTGTTCGATCCGTCGGCAGTAGTGGTAGTCATGTTCCTCCGGCGCCTTCGGGTTGCGGGTTACGGGTTACGGGTTACGGGTTGCGGGTTACGGGTTACGGGTTGCGGGTT
>CAYOVG010000157.1:0-15452 GCA_964407285.1 uncultured Syntrophobacteraceae bacterium | reverse complement strand
AACCCGCAACCCGTAACCCGTAACCCGCAACCCGCAACCCGCAACCCGCAACCCGCCCCCCCCCACTGGCAAACCGGCATGATACATGCTATATCCTAAAGCCGGCGGCCGCACGGTGTTCGCCCGGTCCGAAACAACCTCACACCGAAGCTGGATTTTATGGTTAGATTCAACTCTCCATCGAAACGCGTGAAGATCGTCATCCTGATCCTGGCGCTGGAATGTTTCCTCATCCTGTTTTTCCCGCCCGCCCTCCTCTTCCGTTCCACCGTCATCACCGGAGGCGATACGGCTTCCCACTACCCCACGGCCGTGCTCATGCGCGACCGGCTTTTCTCGGGGGAATCGTTCCTCACATGGGTGCATGGGAACTACGCGGGCTTCCCCATGTTCTTGCACTACTTTCCGCTTCCGTTCGCGCTGATGGCCCTCGTGTCTCTCCTCACGCCCATGCAGGTGGCGTTCAAACTCGTGACGCTCGCGGCCGTGCTTCCCATGCCGGTCGCCGCGTACAAATGCCTGCGCAACATGGGATACGACTCAACCGTCTGCTTCCTGGGAGCCGGTTTTTCGGTCCTGTTCCTCTTGACGGAAGAAAACGCCATGTGGGGCGGCAATATCGCGAGCACGCTTGCCGGGGAATTCGCCTACGGCATGTCCATGATTCTTTGCATCTACCTGGTGGGGAAACTCTATCGCGACATCCCGAGAAACAGGAACCTCGTCCGAAACGCCTTCATCGAAAGCCTGATCGCCCTTTGCCACGGCTACCCCCTGCTTCAGTCGGGATTCGGCAGTTCCTTCTTTCTGCTTCGCCGGGACCGCGTACTCCACGTCATTTGCCTCCACGCCCTGGCGTTCGCGTTTGCGGGCTTCTGGCTCCTGCCCCTCCTGGCGCAGACCCCCTGGAACACTTCGTTCAGCAGCGCCTGGGACATACAGGACCGGCGAGAACTGATGCCTCCGATCCTGCTTCCGGCCGTTGCGGGAATTGCAGCGGGGTGGATGGTCCGGCTGTGGGACCGGTTTCGCGGAGGGAGGCGGGGGCTTGCCGGATACGGTATCGGCGCGGGTCCCGAACATTACCTGTGGTGGCACACCGCCCTGGCCTTCCTGTGCTACGCCGTCACCCCGCTCGTGGGGCTCATCGACATACGCTTCATTCCCTTCGCTCAAATGTTCCTGGTTCTCCTGGGGGCGATAGGCTGGGGAAAGGTCCTGGAACGAATCCCCTACCCGCTCGCGGTGTCCTGCATCGCGGTGTTCGCCCTGGTCGCCGCGGCGATCCACCGGGTTGAATTCCTGCCCACCTGGGTTGAGTGGAACTATTCCGGATTCGAAAGCAAACCGGCGTGGCCCGCCTTTCGGGATGTGAACGAGTATCTGCGCGGAGACGCGAATTCGCCGCGGGTGGTGTACGAACACGCCACGGAGCACAACGACACGGGAACGATGCGAGCGTTCGAAATGCTTCCCTTCTTCTCGGGCCGTTCCACCGCGGAGGGGCTCTACGTCCAGTCGGCGGTCAACGCCCCCTTCGTGTTTTACATGGAGTCGGAACTCTCATGGGCTCCGGCCTGCCCGTTCCCGCAGTACAACTACACGTACCTGAATCCCACCCGCGGGGCCGCCCACCTGCGCCTCTTCAATGCGTCCCAGTTCGTCGCGGTCACGGAACAGGTCAAGCGGGCGCTGGACGAGTGCCCCGATTTCATACCGCGGGCTTCGTTTCCGCCCTACCGGATCTACCGCGTGGCCGACTGCGACGGCTCGTACGTGGTCCCGTTGCGCTACAAGCCCTATCGCATACCGGCGCACAATTGGAAGCAGGTCCAATACGACTGGTTCCGGAAGTCGTCCCTGGATGTTCCCCTCGTGGCGACCCCGAAATCGGATGGAGGAGAATACTGGAAGGACCTGCCGTTGTGGGAGGGGCCGATGGAGGACATACCTCGGTATCCGATTGCCGGGAGCGATTCGGTCCGGGCGTCGGCCTCGCTCGGAGACAACCGGATCACCGTGAAGACATCTTCCGTCATGCAGCCGCTGTGGCTTAAAATCGCCTACCACCCCGACTGGCGGATCGTGAGCGGAAAGGGCGAAATCTATCTTGCATCCCCCGCGTTCATGCTGCTCGTGCCCCACACGCCGGAAGTGGTCATCGAGTTCTCGACCGGCGCGGGTGTTTACTCCCTGGGAAACCGGCTCACCCTGCTCGCCGTCGGGACGGCCCTGGCCGGGACGGTTTTCGCGCGTTTCGGGAAAAGGAGCGCAAGAGCGCGGGACGGCGGCCATGCCGGAGAGGCTTCGTCCGACGCCGGGACAGCCTCCGGCGGCCGGCAGGCGGTCCATCCATCCCCATCCGCGCCGGTCCTGCCGTGGGTATTGATGGGAGGAGCTTTCGTCGCGGCGATGATGCTCAGGGTGGACCACGACCCTTTGCTTCTCTACCGGAAGGCGGTCGGAATCTACGAACGGGCGAGCAGCCTCAACCCGAGCGGCAGGGAGAGCGCGGCGATCAAGGACCGGAGGGACAAGGCGATGGAGGAGGCCCGGCGCCTTTTCAGGAAAGGCGTCGAAAAATTCCCGCGCTCTCCCGTGGTGGACTACTCGGCGTTCTACATTGCGCTCACGTATGCCGCCGACGACAGGTGGCAGGAGGTCATCGACACCCTCGCCCCTTTTCTCGAACGCTACCCCGACTCCCGCCTCCACGCCGATATCCTGTACCAGATCGGCCTCGCCTATAAGTCGCTCGGCAACGCGGACGCAGCCAAGGGCTACCTCCGGCAGGCGCTCGTCACCCATCCGGACAGCCAGTGGGGGGGGAACGCCGCGGCCCGGCTGACGGAACTGGAATCGCCCGAAGCGCTCATGTCGATGGCGAGAACGTGGTGCGACGCCGGCCGGTACGGTCCCGCCCGCGCTTTGTCCGTCGCCGTTTCCGAAAGTTCCGCCAGTCCCGCGGCGATGAAGGCGGAAAGTTCTCTCCTCGCGGCCCGCTGCGTGTTCCACCGGAGTCAGTGGGAAGAAGCGTCGAAGCTGCTGACCGCATGGATTTCGAAGCACGGAGACCACCCGGAACTGCCGCGAGCCCACTACTACCTGGGGCGTTGCCGGATGTATGCGGGGCATTTCGCCGATGCGCGAGAAAACTTCGAGAGAGCATTGGAACTCGACCCGTCGCTTCGAACCGAACTGGGCAAAATGCTGGAAGCGGTGAAAGAACCGCGGGAGCGTTGAGGAATCCGCCCGCGGGCGACCGTGCTCCGGCAGCCCCGGCCCGGCCGGAAGCCGAAGCATCCTCCGGCCGCCCCCCAAGAGCCGGCGGGCCCCCGGTCCGGCAAGACCGGCGGGTCGTCCGCCGCGAATTCTGCTTGCTATACGCAAGCTATTGTGACAAAGTGGTGGGCGGGATCTATCTACATATTCGCATGAAGCCATGAATGCGACCGTTCCGGTTGCTACCGACAGGGCTCCGTCAACTCCGGGTCAAGGAGCTTTCTCATGGAAGAGATCAATCCATCCAGTGGGGCTCATGACCTGAACCGGGAGTTAGCCCGGCTCAGGGCAGAGAACGAACGCCTTCGAAGGTTCCTCGAAATCGGAAGGCTCATAGGGTCCGAAAGAGACATCGACCGCCTCATTCCGCTGATCATGCACGAAACCTCCAAGACCCTTCACGCCGACAGGAGCACCCTTTTTCTCCTCGACCAGGAGCGGATGGAGCTGTGGACCAAGTTCGCCCAGGGCCTGACGGACCAGAAGATCACCATAGATCTCAAGATGGGCATAGCGGGGTTGAGCGCTTTGCTGGCGAGGCCGTTCAACGTGCCCGACGCGTATGAAGACCACAGGTTCAACCGTGACATCGATATGGAGAGCGGGTTTCGGACTCACAGCATACTTGCCGCACCCTTCTTCGGGACCGATGGCGAGGTGGCGGGGGTTATCGAGCTTCTCAACAAACGGACCGGGATATTCGGCAAACGGGATGAATCCCTGATCCTGGAAGCGGCTTCCGGGTTGAGCGCCATGTTCGCGAGCGGCGACATCTCGAGGCGCGGCGTCGAGCCGATAGTCTATGAACTCAAGGATACGGTGGGCTGCGAGCGGGTGGCCTGTTTCCTGATGGACGGGAACAAAAGGCGGTTGAACAGCCTGTTCGCGGAATCCATGGAGGAAGGGATTTCCCTGAATCTTAATGTCGGAATAGCGGGTTATGTCGCGATAACGGGCCGGGAAATCAGTATCGAAGACGCTTACAGCGACTCCCGGTTCGACAGGCGAAGCGATCTGAAGACGGGATACCGCACGCGTTGCGTGCTGTGCACGCCCGTCAAGAACCAGTCCGAGGAGATACTCGGGGTCATACAGGTCATCAACAAGAAGGACGGGGTTTTCACCGAAGCCGACCTCGACATCCTGCGGGCGCTGACGCCCCAGATCGCCATAGCGCTCGAAAACGCAACTCTCTTTCGCGATCAGAACAGGCAGTTTCGCAGCACCCTCGAGGTGCTGGCCGCATCCATAGACGCCAAGGACCCCCTGACCGCCGGGCACTCTCAGAAGGTCGCCGAATACGCGGTGGGGATAGGCAGGGAGCTGGGTTTCGGAGAAGCGGAGCTGGACGTCCTGTACGTCGCGGGGTTGCTGCACGATTACGGGAAGATAGGAATATGCGACGCCGTTTTGAAAAAGCCCGGAAAGCTCACCGACGACGAATTCAAACACATCAAGAAGCATGTCGAATTCACCAGGAGCATACTCAGCAGGATGAGTTTTGTCCGCAGGTACAAAAACGTGCCGCTCATCGCATCATGCCATCACGAACGCCTTGACGGCACGGGTTACGGCATGGGGCTGAAGGGCAACCGGATACCGTTCATGTCGCGCATTCTCGCGGTCGCCGACGTTTTCGAGGCGCTTACGGCGAAACGCCACTACCGTGACGCGATGGTGGCGGAAGAGGCGTTCGCGATACTGGACAAGGGCGTCGACAGCCACTTCGACGCCAACATAGTCAAGACCCTGAAAGACTACTGGCGCAAGCGCGAGACGGAATCCGGCGGGCCGGATGAACCCGCGCGGCAAGGGTAAGAAAATTCCCGTCCGATCCACCTGTTTCGTTTGACATGGAATACGGCTCGTTCTATTATTTCGCCCGTTAATTAAATCTATTATTTTATTTGGATACAGCAGCAAGAGATATTTTGCCGGTTAACCCTCCCACCCTGGAGAGAATTGATGGGAACTCGCCCCCTTGCGCTAAGGTATCTGTTTGCGGCTTGTTGCCTTCTGCTTCTGCCCCTCACGCCCCTGAAATCCGAGTCCGCGCCCGCCGCCCCCACGCAGACGTCAAACGCCTACAGAGCCGCCCTCGACGCCATGAACCACGGCGACTACCAGGCGGCGCTCGAGGAAATTCAACAAGCCATCGCAGCCGAACCCGGGAACCTGGACCCGCAGTACACCCTGGGCATCATATACCTGAGGTTGAATAAACCGGAAGCCGCAAGAATCATCTTCGAAACACTGCTCACGGCGGACCCGGCCAGGTACAGAAGAGCGTACTTCGACCTTGCGTGGGCGTTCCTCCAGATGGGCGAAGACGAGGGGCATATCGCCGGGGCGCGACATAGACAAGGCGCTGGCCATGTTCGAGGAGGCGCGGGACGTGGACCCGGGCCAGGCCGACTTCGAGATGGGAGCGATCCACCTGCGCAACAAGGAATACGAAAAAGCGGCAAGGCTTCTCGGCCGGGCGCGCATCGAGAAGCCCTCGCTCGCCCCCGAGGCCATGGCACGGGAGGCCGTCGCGCTCTACCACCTGAAGGAATTCCATAAATCCAAGGACTTGCTGGACAAGCTTTCAGAAATGAAGCTCTCTCCCGAACGGGAGAAGGAAATCAAGGAACTGCTCGCCGCCGTCGATGCGGCGATCCATGCCAACAAGCCGTGGACGTTCACGGCGATCTTCGGCGTTCAGTACGACGACAACCTCTATCTCAGCCCCCTGGAAAAGATAGGACTGGAGACGATTCCCACCGGAGTGCGCAATCAGAGCGATTTTGCTTTCCTGACGTCTCTCATCGGCCGCTACGATGTCTTGCGCAACGATCCCTGGAGACTGGGCGTCGGTTACAATCACTACCAGTTGCTGTACGCGGACCACTCCGACCTCAACATCATCGGGGCTCGTCCATCCCTGTACGCGCAGTGGCTCCAGCCGCCCTACTACGCCAATCTCGATTACATCTTCAGCCACTACTGGGTCGACAATGAATCGCGCGTGGATGTCCATTCCCTCTATCCGAGGTTTGCCGTGCAGCACAACGACCGGTTTCGCAGCGAGGCGTACGGCGTCGTCGAATGGCGCCTCAATCTCGACGATTCCCCCAACAGCAGGTTCTACTCCCTGGGTTTCATGGAGATGTTTCTCTTCATGGAAGGCAAGGCGCATGTGAGAGCAGGCTATCAGTTCAGCTTCGAGGACCTCGTGCCCGACGGCCGCGCGGACAGTTCGTGGCACGAGTTGATGGTCGGAACGCTCCTGCCGGTATGGCATACGAAATGGTATGCCGATCTTTCGTTCCGGCAGTTGTGGCGGAATTTTCGCTTCGATCCCCTCATAAGCGCGACCACCGAACGGTCCGATTCACAGCAAAACCTCTCGCTCGTGATCTACAGGCCGCTTACCCGCAACCTGGTGTTGAGCTTCCTGGCGCAGGAAGTATGGAACGATTCGAACATATCCTCGTTTGTCGATGCAACTTCATCATACGATCCCTACCATTACAGAAGGACTGTGGCATCATGCATGCTGACTCTAACATGGTAAAGAAGCTTTCATGTCGATCCCTGGTGTTCTTCTGCCTTTTCGCCTGGGCTTGCTTCCACGCCGGTGATGCGGTTTCGGCAGCCGAACCCGTGGGGAAGCTCGATTCATTGACCGGAACGGTCCAGGTGGAGAGAGAGGGGCAAAAGCTGGGAGCAAAAGCCGGCGATCCCGTCTATCTCAACGACAGGTGGCATACGGGGGCGAACAGTTCGGCCGAGATCCGGTTCGTGGACAACAGCAGGACAAAGCTGGCGGCCGGCACGTCCCTGGAGATCACCCAGTTTCTGTTCAAGCCGGAGGAAAAGGAGAGGCAAGGGATTTTCTCTCTCCTGGCCGGAAAGGCCAGGTTCCTCGTGGAGACCCTCCAGGACTTCAAACAGAAGCAGTTCAACGTCCAGACCCACACCGCCATCGTGGGTACTCGCGACACCGACTTCGTGGTGATGCTGGAGCCCGGCGACGCCGGCGGCGCGGCGGACGGAAGCGGCGGACTGTCGGGAGGATATCTCAACGGACAGACTTCTCCGGCCGGTTACTACGAGATGGCCCAGGCGCCTCCGCCTCCTCCGCCGGGTCCGGGCGGACCTCGCGGGCCTCGCGGCCCCGGCGGTCCCGGCGGACCCAGGGGCATGATCACCCGGGTCACCTGCTTCGAGAACATCGTTTCGGTGATGAGCAGGGACAGGCCCGATCTTCCGCCGGTCCTCCTGACGGCCAATATGACCAACGTGGTTCGCCCCAATCTGCCTCCGAGCCAGCCCCGGTTCATGACGCCGGTCGAGCGACAGGAAGTCGTCCGAGGAGTTGAAACCATCGGCGGCCGTCAAGGCTTGCCCGGCGCTGGAGATATCGGCGGCGGCGGGAGGGGACAGTCCTCCGGAAGCGGTGGCGGAGGAGGGTCCGCGCCAGGACAGGGAGCCGCGCCCGGAGGGGGACCGGGTCCCGGAGTGGTGGGACCGGGTTCCGGAGCGGGGCCGGGCGGTGGAATGGGACCGGGCGGTGTAGCGGGACCGGGCGGCGCCCCCGGACCGGGAACGGGTCCCGGTTCAGGGTTGGATGGAATACCCGGCGGCCCTTCGCAGTCGCCTACGTTCCAGGGCGGCGCCACGGGCGGGACAGGCTCCCAGCCGTATTCCATTTTGGGAGACATGGCTTCCTCGACAACAACGACCACGACCACTACTACCACGACGACCACGACCACTACCACGACAACCACAATGCCCAGGATTACAACGACAACAACGACAACCACCACTACCTTGCCGACCAGACCTCCGGGACCGCCAGCGGCTCACGGTGTCAGGTAGGACTTCAGCCCCCTTTCCATCGAACAGCCCCGAATGAAATCTCATTCGGGGCTGTTTTCGGACGTACACCGGGTGCATCGGCAACGGATGGGGCGATGGGCCCTCTTACGGGAGCAACGACAGGAGCGCCGAGAAGTGAAGTTTAAGAAGCTGGGATCCAAGTCTCGCAAGTGGGAACTGCTCTTCGTCCTGACCGTGACCGTCATCACGGGTTTTCTCTACTTCCTGCAGGCGCCGTTTCTCGAGCTTATCGAACTGAAGGCCAGGGACCTGCACTTCCAGCAACGAGGGCCGCTGCAGCCTTCAGGAAAGGTCGGATACGTAGCCATCGACGAGGAAAGCGTCAACAGGGAAGGACGGTGGCCGTGGCCCAGGCGGCAGATGGCCCTTTTGATCAAAGCGGTCGAGAGTTACGGGGCCAAAGTCATCGGACTCGATATGGGATTCTTCGAACCCGACCTCAAGATCCGCCAGAAAGCCATCCTGGACATCGCGGGCCGCTTCCAATCCAACATCTCTCCGTCGGCCGCCGTACTGAAAAGCATCGTTCCCGAACTCGAAGCCGTCGCGCACCAGGAAGACGACGATTTCATTCTCTCGGAAACCATCAAGAACCTCAAATGCCCCCTGGTTCTCGGCCATTTCTTCTACTTCTCGGAATCCGGCTTCACCCCGGAAGACGCCCCCGACGAGATGCTCGACAAGGCCCAGTACCGGATCGTGCGCTCGACCGACACTCCGCCGGAAGGGGCCTTGATCGAAGCTATCGGCATCGAGTACAACATTCCCGTCGTACGGGAGGCCACTCCCTACGCGGGGAGTTTCAACGCCTTGCTCGACACCGACGGCGCGGTGCGCTGGATGCCCCTGGCGATACGATACAAACAGCGCATATTCCCGTCCCTGGCCCTGCAATGCCTGGCCGCGGCCGATCCCGACCAGCCGCTGATGATCGCGCTCTCCTCCTACGGCGTCGAGGAGGTCCGCCTCGGCCAAACCAGGATTCCGACCAGCAGGAGAGGAGAGCTGCAGGTGAATTTCTACGGCCCCGGGTACACCTTCCCCCATTGGTCCGCCACTCGACTGCTGCGCGGAGAAGCTCCCAAGGACTGCCTCAAAGACCGTATCGTGGTGATAGGAAATACGACCATGGGTCTTTTCGATATGCGCACCACCCCCTTCTCGGCCGTATTTCCCGGCGTCGAACTGCACTGCGAAGTGATGGAAAATATCCTTCAGCGGAACTTTTTCCAGAACCCACGCCGGTTCGACCGGATAGACGATCTCGGGGCGATCATCCTGCTGGCGGCGCTCTTTCTGGTCATGTACTTCCATCTGCACGGCGTGGTTCTCGCCATCGGCGTCGCCAGCCTGCTAGCCGGTTACGTGGGGTACATTCACTACAATTTCCTGAACCTGAAATCCTGGACCAACCACGTCTACCCCATGCTGAACCTGGGGGTATGCTACCTTGGAACCACCATTTACCGCTACATGAAAGAGGAACGCGAGAAGCAGCAGGTGCGTTCGACTTTCAGCCTCTACGTTCCCCGGTCCGTCGTCGAGGAGATGCTCGCCAATCCCGACCGGCTCCGCCTGGGCGGCGAGAAGAGGGAACTCAGCGTTCTTTTCTCCGACATCCGAGGCTTTACGACGCTTTCCGAAAAACTCCCCGCGGAGGAACTGGTGCCCCAGTTGAACGAGTACCTCACCCGCATGACCGAACTGGTATTCAACCACAACGGCACCCTCGACAAGTACATCGGCGACGCCATCATGGCCATTTTCGGGGCGCCGCTTCCGCAGGAGGACCACGCTCTCAGAAGCTGCCTCACGGCCCTGGACATGGTGAAAACCCTCGAGACGCTCCACGGGGAATGGCGGGAGCGGGGGAAACCCGTCCTCAACATCGGGATCGGCATCAACACCGGCATGATGATGGTGGGCAACATGGGATCGGAACGGCGCTTCGATTACACGGTCCTGGGGGACAACGTCAACCTCGCGTCGCGACTCGAAGGGCTGACCAAGATGTACGGGGTTTCCATCGTCGTCAGCGGTTCCACGTGGGAATACGTGAAGGAGGAACTGGTGGGACGGGAACTCGATGTCGTCCGGGTCAAAGGCAAGCAACTGCCCGTGCCGATCCACCAGATCATGGATGTCGGGGAAGCCGCGGTCCAATACGCGGAACCTCTCGAGGCATACCGGGAAGCCATGGAGGAATTCCGCAAAGGGAACTGGGAGAAGGCGTTGCGGATGTTCCAGGGAGTGGAGAAGTGGTGGCCGGGCGATGCGCCGTCGCGGCTCTACCAGGAGCGCTGCCTCTCACTCCTGCAAAATCCTCCGGGCGCGGACTGGAGCCACATCACGACGCTCGATCACAAGTGATCGACCGCGGTTTCAGGGAGTTACGACGTCGCAACCCGCATGGGAAGATAGATCACGTAATGGAGGCAGAGGATGTCGAACTGGATTCTCGTCTCCACCTCTATGACGTCGTAGAGGTTCATGAGGGTGTCGGCGGTCGACGCGTGGTATTGAAAGACATTGGGATTGTAGAGGTCGGGGTCGAGCGGAAGGAGGAAGTGCTGCGCGTTTCCTCTCCATACGACATCGAGGCTGTCGCGTTCCTCGATGATGAGCTGGTAGAAACGCCTGAGGAGGTCCGACCTGAGCACGAGGGAGGAGATGTTGGTGACGCATTCCATGAGTCCGGCGAGGCGGTAGACGCGCCGCATCTTCTCTTCATCCTTGCGGTACCGGAACAGGCCCGTCACCGTGTAGTGGTAGCCCTCGTCGAGGCTGACGTGATTGGGGGGCTGGAGGGCGTTCAGGGCGTCGGGGTCCGGGAGCGCATCCAACCGTTTCTCCTCGTAGCGCTCCGATTCCTTGCGCGGGCAAAGCGCGGCGTAGCTCCCCTGCCACTCCCCGCGCCGGAACTCGATCGGCCGCGCGGCGAGCAAATTGTTCCTGCCCTGCAGTCTTGATGTCAGATCGATAATGTCAGCCATCGCAAACCAGAATCGTCGCCAAACTCAACGGTCTTCGGCCGGCGCTTCACGCCTGCCGAGTAGAATTGCCAAATGCGCGCCGACACTTCAAATATAAGGATTCCTTTTCGGGCATTTCGGCGCTTTTCGCGAAAAAAATCAATTGATGAACACCTGGCTGTAAAAATCCGTGTTCTCGATTACCATGCCCGCCCCGCGCACCACGGCGGAAAGAGGGTCTTCGGCGATATTGACCTTCAGGCCCGTGATTTGAGTCAGCAACTGGTCCAGGCCTCTCAGGAGCGCGCCGCCCCCCGCGAGCCAGAAACCCCGTTCGTGTATGTCCGATGCAAGATCGGGAGGGGTCTTCTCGAGAGCGCGCTTCACGGCCTCCACTATGGCCATTATCGGTTCGCGGATCGCCTCGCGTATTTCCTCGTCGGTGACCGTGAAGGTCTTGGGAATGCCGGTAAGAATCTCCTTGCCCGTGATGTCGATCTTCTCCGGGTCTCCCTGCCCTATCGCCGAACCGATCCGCATCTTGATGTTTTCCGCCAAAACCTCGCTTATGATCATCTGGCGTTCCCGCTGTATGTAGCGAAGGATCGCCTCATTGGCTTCATCGCCGGCCACTCTGACCGATTCGCTGTAGGCCACGGCGAACATCGCTATGACGGCCACTTCCGTCGTGCCGCCGCCGATATCGACGATCATGTTGCCCACGGGTTCGTCGATGGGCAACCGGGTGCCGATGGCCGCCGCCATGGGTTCCTCGATGAGATGGACCTGCCGGGCGCCCGCATGTTCCGACGCTTCGATCACCGCGCGCTTCTCGACGGACGTTATGCCCGTGGGGACCGCCACCACGAGCCGCGGGCGGATCAGTTGCCGGTGCTTGAGCACCTTGCTCAAAAAGTACTTGATCATCACCGCCGTCACTTCGAAATCGGCGATAACCCCGTCCTTGAGCGGGCGGATCGTCACGATGCGCTGTCCATGTCTTCCTATGATGTTCCGGGCTTCCTGTCCGACTGCAATTACCTGGTGAGTCTCCTGGTTTATGGCCACAACGGAAGGTTCGTTGAGAACCACTCCCTTTCCCCGCAAGTAGATCAGAGTATTGGCCGTACCGAGATCCATCGCCAGATCTTTAGAAAAGTAACTCAGAAGCCGTCCTAGCAGCATGTGCGACCCTTCCTTATTATATGTATTCTTTCAGCAAAAAGCTGTCAGCACTCGAATAAATAAAGGTATGGCAGCCGGTGTAACGAAGCCCTTAGTCCGTTTCAACAAAAACGCCCATCACTTTCGCCCATGATCGCTCTGCGTCTAACAGGGCACGAGTCTAGCCACAATGCCCTTCCCGGTCAATATATTTTCTCTCCGTTCCCGTCAAATTGTGAGAGGATTCAAAAAGCCGCCGGTAGGCCAGGGGCCAGAGTTCCTCGCTTCTCGTCCCGTCGCCGGGGAAGCTCGCCCATCCGGCGTCGATTTTGACCCTGGTCTTCCTGAGCGTCCGTATGGATGCGTACTGGTTCATGTCGGTGAGGAGCGACACGTAGTGCTCCACCTCCCGCGGCGTGGTTTCCTGAAAGAGCAGACCGAACCTGTTTTCGGCGATCTGCGCCGCCACGACCTGGGGCGGGATGATCTCGACGAGTTCGGCGGCGAGGGTCTTCTGCCGCTGCCGCACTTCCCTGGGCGGAAGCTTCGAGTAGAGGATCTGCCAGGGTTCGAACTGGACCAGGACGAGAGTAAAGGGAATGTTGCCGCGCATGGACGACGCCAGAGTCGTCTCCACCCACTCCTCGAAAGCCGGCGCGTTGTAGAGCTTCGTGGCGAAATCCAGCGCCCGGACCTGTTCGTACCTGTC
Organism: uncultured Syntrophobacteraceae bacterium; assembly: GCA_964407285.1. Taxonomy (GTDB): domain Bacteria; phylum Desulfobacterota; class Syntrophobacteria; order Syntrophobacterales; family Syntrophobacteraceae; genus CAYOVG01. The sequence goes on along the minus strand of CAYOVG010000157.1, from coordinate 2,435 downwards.
CCTCCAGTAGAGCTGTTCGAAAACAAGCTGGAAAAAGTGGAATATCCGTGTAATGGCGAACTGGTCGTCCGAATCCCACTGGATCGGACTGCGGGTCAGGAAGGCGAGCACGAGGGAGTGCCCCGGAGACAACTGAGCGGGCATCGCCCAGAAAGACCCATTGTGCGGCAGGCTCTCTCCGGGAAACAGGAGAAAATGGTCGGGCGCATCGGGATTGAGCCTGGCGATGGAAATCGGCCGTTCATTGTGGAAAACCCAGCCGACAAGCCCCCTCGATGTCGAAAACTTCTGATTGCAGATACTCCGGGGAACGTTGGACGTGTGCGCAATCAACCGGCAACTGGCTTCACCGGGATTGTTGACGGCCATGAACGCGTAATCGGCTTCCAGGAACCCGGAACACTCATGCACGACCATCCGGGCATAGTCGTCGAGGGCGGGTCCCTTGAAGGCGGCCTGATCGAGGTCGCGCCACAGATCCAGGATGCGGGCGTAGCTCCTCTGCCGGCCGAGGTTTTCCTGCTCCCCCATGAGTTCGTGGAGCAAGTCGGCGCATTCGCGAATGCACTTCTGCTGCTTGTCGTTGAACCCCCAGGTCTGCTTGGTGTCCACGTACAGGACCCCCGCCCCGTCTCCCACGGAAATGATAAAAACCCCCTTGATAAGCGACTCGCCGGCGCGATAAAAAGGAAGGGCCGTCGAAATCTCCTGAACGGTCGTCTTATCGAGATGGATCGTTTGCCCGATCTTCTGGACCTGTGATAAAATACCACTTTGCTCCAGGGGGAGGGATGCGTTTTCGATAAGATACCTGCTAAGGGTTTGGGAAGCCGTCAATTTGAGCTGTCGGCTCTTCGGGTCTGTGATGAAGAAAGCTGTGGTGTAGCAGTCGAGCACGTTACTGAGGAGGCGTATGAGCGATTTGTAAGCTTTGAAAATCTCCATGGATACCAGGCGTCCTTTGCAAACCGATTCACGAATCACCCCGGAGTACACCTGAGCGACTGGAGGACTGCATCATGTTGTCAACCAATACTCGATTAAATCAAATAGCACAAGCAGAGCCGACATGGCAAAGATTATAGTTCTATCCGATTCCGTTTGCAATCAAATTGCGGCCGGCGAAGTCGTGGAACGCCCCGCGGCCGTCGTGAAAGAACTCGTCGAAAACAGCATCGACGCAGGCAGCCGGACCATTCGCGTGTTCCTGGCCCAGGGCGGCCGCAAGGAAATTCGCGTCGTCGATTCCGGCGAGGGAATGGGGCAGGAGGACGCTCTCCTCGCCCTGGAGCGCCACGCCACCAGCAAGATAAAGGCCGTCGAGGACCTGGAAGCCATCCGGTCGCTGGGATTTCGCGGGGAGGCGCTCCCCAGTATCGCGGCCGTCAGCCGGTTCGAACTCATCACGCGGGAACCCGATGCGGTATCGGGGACCCATATCCGGGTCGAAGGGGGAGTCCTCAGGGATGTGCGCGAGGTGGGCTGCCAGGCGGGAACCGCCATTACGGTTCGGGACATTTTCTTCAACGTGCCCGCCCGCCGTAAGTTTCTACGGTCCGTCGAAACGGAGATGAGCCATATCGGCGACCAGTTCATCCGGCTCGCCATGGCGCACCCCGAAATCCACATGCAACTGAGCCACGAAGGACGGGTGCAGCACGATTTCCCCTCCACGAATTCCGCCGTCGAGCGGGCGGCCCAGGTCCTGGGCAGGGAAACGGCGCAGATCCTCCACTACTTCGAAGCGGAACCCGCGCCCCTCGCCATCCGGGGACTCATAAGCCCTCCGGAGCTGCATCGTTCCAACTCCCATGCCCTCTTCACCTACGTGAACGGGAGATCCATCCAGGACCGCGGCCTGACCCGGTCGGTCCTTGCCGCCTACGACACGCTGCTCCCCAAGGGGAAATACCCCGCGGCGGCTCTTTTCGTCGAGATTTCCCCGGAACTGGTGGATGTCAACACTCACCCCGCAAAGCGGGAAGTGCGTTTTCGAAGCCCCGGCCGGGTGTTCGACGCCGTAACCGGCTCCATCAGGGCCGCCCTGGACAGGATACAGAAAAGACATTGGGAGATCGACCTGCCGGCCGACCACGGTCCCGTCCCCGCGCCGGACGAACCGCAGGCAAGAGAACAGGGCTCCCCTTTGGTCGTCGGCCGCGAACGGTCCGAACCCGCGACGCGAACGCCCGCGAGGCCCGAATCCCCCGCGCCCGGGGTCCCGGCTGTCGAACCCCTCGACGCTCCGTCCGCGCGTCGGAGTGAAGCCGAAGCCTTCGAGGCTTCGGCGCCCGCCCCGGCCCCCGACGCAGCCCCTCTCCTTCAAACCAGGAACTTTCCCGATCAGCCGCCACGGTCCGACGCCCCTCCACCCCCTTTGCACCGGCCGACGACTCCCGCCGAGGAGCAGCCCCCTCTCTTCTCCAGGCTCCCCA
>CAYOVG010000156.1:0-15511 GCA_964407285.1 uncultured Syntrophobacteraceae bacterium | reverse complement strand
CGGTTCTTGGGATTCGCCTCTTGAGAAGTGGGTCTGTTTCGGTGACTGGTCTTAGTACCCAAGATCGCAATTACGCGGCCAGATGCAATGCAGAGCCTATGCGGATTCGCAGAGGTTAGATGGCCCCGAATTTACCGTCTTATGTACTTGGCAACCCGAATGCCAACCCTGTGCGGCCACGGAGAACAGCCATGCGAGATCGTCTTCCGGACATCCGGCCGGACGAAAACCCGCCTTCGGAGTCCGTATTCAGCCATAATCCCGCCATGGCGGCTTTACGGAGGACAACCATTCCAACGGCAAGACCCAAGGGGCCATTCGCGTTGCCGCCGATCTTGCCGAAGCCACGCTCATGGGGACGGATTTCAGATGGAGAAGGAGCCGATCTGTTGCATTACATGGCGTTCAGGAGAAGGGATTGAGGGAAGAACCGAAGGGGCCTTCAAAAGGAAAGGCCTCCCGCGCGAACAGGAGGCCGCATGCAAAGAACATGAGCGCCAAGGAAGTCGGCAACACCAAGTCTTACGGTAAGGATATTGATCGGCAGATCTCATGTCAACTCTAAGCGCCCGGTATATTTGTCTGAATTATCTATATGGCTCCAAATACAGCTATACTTCAAACCCGATACAGACCTTTCCTTATTTCAATGACTCTCAAATCCGGTATAATGCATGCTCAGATACAGCCCACCCAAAAACCCCGAAATACACTTCATCTCTCACCGCAGCATGTAGCCGGACGGGACCTGACGGGCCCCATCCGGCCTTTTGCATTCCGAAGAAAACAGGGCAATTGCCGACGAAGCTTCTGAAAACCTAGCGGAAGAAGGGCGAGTATCACGCATTGTCCTCTCCACAGGGCAACTCCACTCTGAAAGTTGCCCCCTTGTCATCGGGATTGCTCAGCACTGCAATATGCCCCCCGTGGGCCTCCACGATTTTCTTTACGATGCTGAGACCCAGGCCCGTTCCCTCCTTTTTCGTCGTAAAGAACGGGGCAAAGATCTCTCCCCTCTTCTCAGGGGGAACGCCGGGGCCGTGATCGATCACATCGATAAAGAGCTTTCTTTGGTTCCGATAGCCGGTGACCACGACGGTTTCCCCCTTGGGGGATGCCTGGACGGCATTTACAACGAGATTGATGATCGCCTGCTTGATCCTGACCACATCGAGCGGAACAGGGAGAATTTCCGCGGGCGTCAGGTTTTCGATATACACCTGACACTCTTGAGCAACGGGTTTCGCCACCGCCAGGCATTCCGCCACGAGGCTCCCCACATCCTCCGCACTCCGCTCCAGCTTCATGGGCCGTGAAAAGTCGAGCATGTCCTTGACCATCTTCTCGAGCCGTTGAGTCTCTTTGACCACGATCTCGAGCTTATCGAAAAGCGGACGGTCCGCCTCCAGGCGCCTTTGCACAAGGCGTGTGAAGCCTCCAATCGCAATTAGCGGAGTCTTCATATCATGGGCCAGGCTCGAGAGCGCCCTCCCCATTGCCGAAAGCCTCTCCGACTCCCTCAAGGCCTCCTCGGCCCTTCGACGCTGAGCGAGCTTCCACAGCCCATCCATGAGGAGGGTTGACTGTCTCACATCCGAGGCGTTGTACTCCTGCTCTTTGTTGCCCACTGCAGCAACGGCGGCAATGCGGTTACCGTCGAAAACGGGAATGATCATGACGCGAGAGAGCGGCGCATGCCCCTCTGGATAGCCTCTCTTGTGGGGGTGAGGACGGGAGTAGTCATTTATGATGACCGCCCTTCGTTCCCGAATGGCGTCCGCCCAGACCCCCGCACCTTCAACCAGGAAGTGAATGGGCACCTCCGAGACGGCGCACCGCTCCCGAACGGATTGCGAAAGGGTGTGCAACATCAAAACCGACTCATCCTCATTGGTGAAGCCCAACCAGCCGATGCTGCTGTGGGTGAGCCTTACCTGCTGCTCCATCACATAGTGCGCCATCTGCTCCACGGAGACTTCGCTCATATGGCTGAGTTCCAGAAGAGCCTCCATTCGCGCCTCGTCCAACCGTAGCGCTTCAACAGCTCTCTCCAGTTCCGCCGTGCGCTCTTTCACCCGGAGTTCCAGTTCGTCTTTGGCTCTGCGCAGTTCCTGCTCCATTCGCTTCCGCCCGGTGATGTCCTGGTTGATGGCGATCCCGGCGATCAGTTTGCCCTCCTTGCTGAAGACGGGCACAGCGGAGTTGAGGATGGTTTTCCTTTCACCCCCGAAGGTCTCGATGAGTATCTCCTCGCCGATCGTGGTCTCTCCGCTCCGAACGGCGCGTGCGAGCGCCCATTCATGGGACTCTATTCGTTTCCCGGAGTCCACCCGCCACCCCTTGAACTTCTCGAATTCTCCCACAGGGACAAATCTTCTTGCACCCCAGATCTGCTCGCCCATGGAGTTGGCTGTCGTGATGGTTCCTTTCTCGTCGGATACCCAGACCCCGACCGGCATGTTCTCGATGACCGCCCGGAGAAGCTCCTCACGCCTCATGAGTTCCTCCTGGGCGACCTTGAGTTCGGTGATATCCCGGTAGATGGTGAGAACCGTCCCTACCCGGCCGTCATTCGAGCATTCGGGAACAACGCGTACGTGGAAGTGCTTGAGTCCCGCAGGTGTCGGATAGGGAGACTCGATCTTTTCCTCTTCGCCGGAGGCGAAAACTTTCCTGCACGCACGCTCGAGGAGCCTCATAAACTCCAGGCGGTCTTCCCGTTTCGGCTCATCGATGGTCTTGCCGAGAAAGGCCGACACCGGCAGACCCGTCAGAGTCTCCATGGCCGAATTGACGTAGGTACGCCGAAGGTCCCTGTCGAACCGCACAATGGCGTCAGGGGAGTTCTCAACGAGCGCGCGGCACTCCTGTTCTTTCCGGTGCAGTTCCTCGTTTGCAGTCTCGAGAGCTTCGGTCTTCTCATCCAACTGAGCGGTGCGCTCCCGTACCAGGTCCTCGAGGCGGTCCCTATATCTTCTGAGTTCGAGTTCCGTGTGCTTTCGCTCGATAGAGTATCTGATGGACCGTTCGAGAAGCTCCGAAGTGACCTGGCTCTTGATGAGGTAGTCCGCCGCCCCTGCTCTCATAGCCTCCAGATCCACTTCGTAGCCCCCCTGGCCCGTCAGCAGGATAACCGGGTTCTCGCAGCCCTTTGCAACCGCTTCCCTGAGCAAATCCAGCCCGTCCTGCTCACCAAGGCGATAGTCGACAAGGTAGACATCGTGTTCGCGACGGCATACGGACTCGATCCCTTCCTCGTAAGTCCTCACCCAATCCACCTGAAACCGTTCCATCGGGACTTCCGAGAGCAACGTCTTGACCAGCACGTAATCGTCTTCATCATCTTCTATGAGAAGCACTCTAAACTTCTGCTCCATGTCCGCCATCCTCATCAAAGGTGGTGCTATCCGAATTCCCCGACGGTTCCGAGCGCTGTGGCGCTCAACGGATTCCGGTCCGGATGTTGCTTCCGCTTGCCGCCTGGTGAAGACGTCTTCGACCGTGGATGTTCAGCACGGAAATTCTCTCGCCGTTTTTCCTGTAACCGCAATCACTCAAATAAAGCTATATTCCCGCTACGTTTTGGCAAGCAGCTAATTTCTCTACCAGTCTAAGCAAAAAAAAGAGGAACCGGATCAGCACCCGGCAGAGACGATCCGACTTTCCGCCTTTGGCTTTATGTGGACAGTTCGGCTCCGGCGTGCACATTACGGCTTCGCCGTAGACCAGGTGATTTTCCAGATGATAGAGAATCAGAGGCTTTCACTCCCGGATGCGAGATAGCGCCCGAACCACTCGCAGGCGAGCCCCACGACCCGTTCCATGGCGCCGGGTTCCTCAAAGAGATGCCCCGCATTCGGAACGATCTCCACCTTGTTCTCGGCGCTCATCATCTTCTCCATCGCCCTTCGGTTCAAATCGATCACGGGATAATCATGTCCACCGACAATAAAGAGGGTGGGCACTCTCACCCTGGCGAGAACGCTCATTGCACAATCCGGCCTGCCGCCGCGCGAAACGACGGCGCCTATGGCGCCGGGCGCATTAACCGCGGCAATGAGGGCGGCAGCGGCGCCGGTCCCGGACCCGAAGACACCAATCCGAAGGTCCCTGGTATACGGATTGCCCGCTATCCATTGGATTGCCCCCAGGACCCGCCCGGTGAGCAGGTTTATATCCAGGTGAAGCTGATTTGTCCGTATATCGATCCTCTCCTCCGAGGTGAGTAAATCGAACAGTAGGGTGGCAAATCCCTCCTTCCAGAGCGATCCCGCAATGAACTGATTTCTAGGACTCAATCGGCTGCTTCCACTGCCGTGGACGAATACCACTATGCCCTTTGCCATCTCCGGGGTATTCAGGTCACCTTTGAGCGTTACGGACTCCGTCCCTATTTCCATGGCATATTTCCTGATGCGAGGAATTGCTTCAATATGGCTCATGATATTCTCCCTATAGACTATTTTAATTTAGTTATGTTCCATACATAATGGTATGACGACCCATTCCGACATAGAAGCTCGCATCTCTCCATCGGGGTTTGAGAGAAGCCCTCATCATATTCAATGATTTATAATTACTCTATTATAACGTTCTTCCGGATTGCGGAATAACTATCGTGATCTGCTGATCGACAGCCCAAGAGAATTCTATCCGGGAAACCCGGATCCTAATCAAAGAATATGAGGAAATTTGCTCCCCTCGAAAGACCTCCCGCGCTGGGGCCAACCTTCGCGAGAAACACATGGCAAGAATCTGGTGTTTACTTTTTCGATATTCCTTGCACCTTGCTCTGTGAACCGAAAAAGAACGATAAGTCCTGCCACGGCGCAACCTCCCCATAACGTTTTCGTTCAAGCGCGCGCTCGATCGAGTACGGTAAGGCGAAAATGCGGTTTTCAAACGACCTGTCAGGATCGGAACACACGGATACCATTGAAGGTGTGACTTACGAAAATCCAGGCGTCACCGGAGTGCGTATTCAGGATTGTCAAAATACATAGCCTGACCGACTGATCTCCCGGATCAAGTCGGGCAGGTGGTTCTCTCTATGAAGCCATTTGGAACAACAGCGCCGGTCTAACCGATGAATGCGACGCTTTCCCGCATAAGGTCAACGAGATCGGAAGAGAAGCCGGGGAGATGCCGGACTTCATCCCAACTCTTGAACGGACCGTTCGCATTGCGATGGTCGATTATCGTCAGCGCCCGCTCTCTTGTAACTCCGGAGACGGTCATCAATTCATCGAGATCCGCGGTGTTGAGATTCACGGGGTCATGTATTACATCACTCATGTCTATCTGCTCTTTCTTTTGGTCATGCACTACCATTTACGGTATGCATGCAGGTTTTCCGATAACGCCTGTGTCGCCTGCCGAGAGACAATGACACAGTTAATCATATGAGGAAAACCCTATGGAAAAAATAGGTAATTTCATGCATTTCAGGTCCCCTGGTACTGTATACTGGTTGATTCGTCCCAAATAGTGAACCGATATTGCATACATTCATCAGCCGAAGAGGTCCCCGGGGGGCTGCAAGAGAGAAGCTGCCGGGTTAAAATGATGGGGAACCGACATCAGTGATCGAGTTCGCGGGAAATCGCCGACTTTCACGGCTCACGGCTATAACCGGCAAACACGCGGCACAAGGAGCGAATCATGGAATTTTATGACGAAGGTAGCTGTAATTTTGAAGACTGGTCATACCCTCCCGGTTCGATGTTCTGTTGCGAAGGGGATTGCATGGTGTGCAGGGATGGGGAATGGCGGGACTTGAAGGAAGAAGAGAGCGAGAAACCCGTAATGACCGAATAGATGGACCGGCCCATTGCCGCCCTGTGCCGCCATGGAGCCGGCACGTGCGCCGGATGCTCGGCAACGGCGTAATCAAGGGGTATGGCCCCGGTGACCACCGGGTCTCAATCCGGCCGGCGATGGACCACTTGCCTGAGCGCACGGCGGAAACAGGCCGGCTGTCGGCACAAAGATCATCAAACAAACACTAAATACATTAATGGCTTTCACTCCCGGATGCGAGATGGCGCCCGAACCACTCGCAGGCGAGTCTCACAACCTGTTCCAGAGCGCCGGCCTCCTCAAACAGATGCCCCGCATGCGGAACGATCTCCATTTTTGTCTCCGCGCCCATTTTCTCCATCGCCCCTCGATTCACATCGAGCACGGGATGGTCGTTTCCACCGACGATAAAGAGAGTGGGCGCTTTCACCCTGGCAAGAACGCTGGTCAACGTGAATGCGCGCGGATGGGAATCCTGGTTTTCCAAGGGCCCCTGGAACCGTGCGTGGGGGAGTGACGGTAATTCAACAGCACTGTGATCGGAGGGAACGTCTAATTTCTTGTATTTCAATGCTTTATCTACATTGTAATATATATTTATTACAAATTAAAGCTCAACATCGCACATTGCAATATACTATAGCTATACAGCATTACATCAATTTGTCTACATATCAGTCGATTTGCTATTGCATCTCGCAATACTTATTTATTCAAGATGGCGGTAAAACGGCTTTGTATTTGATTTATCAAGAAAAAGTAGCTTTTTTATTGACAAATCAGCAGCATGCTCCTACCTTGAAGCCCATACATGGGCTGAGCACGAAAACAGGCGCTCTTGGAAGATTGTAACTCAATCTACATTACTACAAACAAATGGCTTTCCAGGGAATTGTAGATGACCTCCAAAACGAGAACGCTACTGAGTTGTAAGCAGCCCTTGTGATAGTGCTATGCCGTTCTAGGGGTACTGATAAAAGTCCCATGTTTTTGCGACGCATGGTCGAACTTTGCCTGACAGGCGACGGCAACGCCATCTCAGTGCGGGAACGGGCCGGAGGAAAACGAACTCGGAATATCGGCTCTACATAAGGAGATTCCATGTACATGAGATCCCGTTACTCGACCGAATCGATTGTATTAGCAGACTTCGCGCCGTTTCACGCTTCCCCCCCCACGCCCCAGGAAGATTCCGCGCTTATGCTGGCCTGGGGTATAGCGGCTGCAAAATGCATCGAACAGGGCGCCTACTCCGACACAGAGGCAAGGGCCGTGTTCGAGGAAGTCAAGGCAAGGGTCCTGCGATACAGCGTCTCGCCCTCATACATCAAACAGCGCCGGATGACTCTCGCACCGTCGAACTACTCCCCCGCGTCGCTTCGCGCGCCGTTTTCACTGGAAACAATCACGAGTCTGGCCGGTACCTCCCGGTTGCTCAACCACACTCAACCGAACGACCTCAACCAACTGACCCCTCCTTTAGACCGGCGCATGGCCCTCTACGAGGAGGTGGTGGACGGGTGCCTGGCCGGTATGTACCGCAAAGACGAGGAGGGGCCGGACCACATGATCCACGTCACCTGTTCGGGGTACATCTCGCCAAGTCCCGTGGAGAAACTGGTTTCCGAGAAGCGCTGGTGGAACACCACGGTGACCCACAGCTATCACATGGGATGCTACGGATCGTTGCCCGCCATACGCATGGCGCACGGCTTCCTCGCATCCTCGATGCTCGGCGCCACGTCCCTGAAGTCGAGGGTCGATCTGGTGCATACGGAACTCTTCTCCGCCCACATGGATCTCACCAAGGAAAGCGCCGGCAATATCCTGACCATGACGCTGTTCGGAGACGGCTTCGTGCGCTACTCGGCATATCCCGAGAGCGTGTTCGCCGGGCAGCGCAGGCGCGGACTCAAGATCCTGGGCATGAGGGAACACATCATCCCCGACTCCGTGGACGGCATGACCTGGAACCTCGGAGCGTCGAGCTTCCAGATGACCCTGTCGATCAAGGTGCCCCTCTACATCAAGGATGCGGTGGCCCCGTTCGTCGAGACGCTCTTCAGAGACGCCGGACTGGACTTCGAGGCCGAAAGGCGCAACCTGGTCTACGCCATCCATCCGGGCGGACCCGCGATCATCAACCATATCGCCGACCGGCTCAACCTGGACGATGGGTACATGGACCTGTCCAGGAAGATCCTCTACGAGAACGGCAACATCTCGTCGGCGACCCTGCCCACCATGTTCCATGAGATCGTCCGGTCTGCCGAAATCCCTCCCGGCGCTCGGGTGCTGGCCATGGCGTTCGGACCGGGACTGACGATATCCGGCCTGCTGCTCGAAAAGGTTTAACGGGGTATTTCCCCCTCGCCCCTGAACCGGGGGCGAGAGGGAAAAGCGGATGCCCTACCGCATCGGGGCTCGCTTTCACTTGCCCTGTCCATCCAGCGCCCTGCGGATGGTTTCGGCCATCTCCCGCTTGCTTACGGGTTTGAGCATGTACTCCCTTATTCCCATGCTCGAGGCTTTTTGCTCGTCGATCTGTTCGCTGAACCCGGTGCACAGAATGATGGGCACATCGGGCCTGATGCCCAAAATGCTTCGGGCCAGGTCCGCCCCCGTCATGGAAGGCATGGTGTAGTCGGTGATAACCAGGTCGAACCGGCCGGGATCGGACCTGAAGGCTTCCAGGGCCTCGGGGCCGCTCATGAGAGCGCTCACCTGGTAGCCCAGGCTTTTCAACATGGCGGTTCCCGTCTTCAATATGGCCGCCTCGTCGTCCACGAGGAGAATTCGCTCGTTACCGCCCATGGGAACGGACGCGGCGCGTGACGACTCCGGCCGTTGCGGAGCCTCGTCCCGTAGTCTCGGGATGTACACATCGAACGTTGCTCCCTGTCCGGGCTTGCTGCTTACCGTGACGGCGCCCTTGCGGCGTTTGATTATTCCATGCGCCACGGCCAGCCCGAGCCCGCTTCCCTCGCCCACATCCTTCGTCGTGAAGTACGGGTCGAAGATTCTCTCCATCGTCGCCGCATCCATGCCATGTCCCGTGTCGCTTATCCGGAGCCGCAGGTATCCGCCGGGGGCGAGGCCGTGGCCGGGCGATGCGTCATCCGGTTCAATATCCACGGCATCGAGCGAAACCGTGAGGATACCCCCTTTCTCTTTCATCGCATGTGCGGCATTCGTGCAGAGGTTGACCAGCACCTGGTGGATTTGCGTGGGATGAGCCAAAGCCGTCAAATTCCTTTTGTCGATGTGCTGCCGAATTTCGATGGTCGTGGGCAGGGACGACCTGAGCATCTTCAGCGCTTCCTCGATCACGGGAGCGATCTTGACGGGGACCCCTTCGCCTTCCGCCTTGCTGTACCCGAAGGTGAGGATCTGCTTGACGAGGTCCCTCGCCCGGTAGGACGCATTGAGCACCTCCTCCAGGTCGTCGCGCACCGGGTTCCACGATCCTATCTCATCCCGGACCATTTCCGTGTAGCCGATGATGGCGGCCAGTATATTGTTGAAGTCATGGGCTATGCCGCCCGCCAGAGTCCCGATGGCCTCCAGTTTCTGCGCTCTGCGGAGCTGGTCCTCCAGGCTCTTCTTTTCCGTCACATCGTTTCCGACCGCCAGGAGCCCGATCGCGCGGCCTCGGGCATCCCTAAGGATCTCATCGTACCACTCGACCTGGAGTTCTTTCCGGTCGCGCGTCAGCATGGGAGTGATTCTTCCGCGGGTGGGACTGCCCTCCAAAGCTTTCTTGAACTGCTCGCGCATATCGTCCCGGCAGCGCTCGGGAATGAAGGTTTCGAACCAGCAAAGGCCTTTGACTTCCTTGAGAGTGAAGCCGGAAATCTCCACCATGTAGCGATTGAAGCGCACGATCGTTCCATCGGGATCGAGAACCAAAATGACGGTCCGGGCGGTCTCGATGAGGCTCTCCACGAAATCGCTCTTGCGCCGTAGCGCATCCGCAGCCATTGCCCGCCCGGTCACGTCGCGGCTCACTCCCAGAACGCTGCTGACCTTTCCATCCCCGGTTAACTCCGGCACCAATCTCCAGTCGAGATGAATGCGCCCTTGCGCGCCATCGAATTCGAACTCCCACTGCTGCGGCATCCCGGTGTCGAATACGGTGCGGATCTTCTCCTCCCATATGCCGCACTGCTCCTCCCCGAAACCCAGTTCCCGGTGGGTCTTGCCGATGAACTCCCCGGCGGGAATACCGGTCGCCCGCGCACAGGCCGCGTTCACGTACGTATGCCGCAGGTCCCTGTCGTAGCGCGTGATGTAGTCCCAGGTGTTTTCGGCCAGGCTTCGAAACTTCATCTCGCTCTTGCGCAAGGCGTTTTCAGCGCGCTTTCGGTCGGTGATATCCTGTCCGATCTCATAAACCACTCTCGAACCCGAAACCGTAACGGGAACCACGTTGAGGAGAAGCGTCTTGATTCTGCCGTTTACGAGGTAATCGGTTTCCACCATTCGGCGTCCCATCGTGGGAGAATGCGCTTGCTCCTGTTCTTCCGCGGTATCGGGCGGCAGGAAGTCCCGGACCGTCTTTCCCGGAAGATCTTCCTTGCGGCATTCCAGGAACTCCAGCGCCGTCTCGTTCGCATCGATGTATTTTCCTTCTTCATCGAGCATGAAAATTGGGTTGAGGGTTTCGTGAAAGAGCGTCCTCAGCCTCTCCTCACTTGCCCGGAGCGCATTCTCGCGGTTCCTGACATCCCTGGCCATCGCGCCGAAAGCGGCGGCCAGGTCCCTGATCTCCGTGATGTCCTCCACATGCGCCGGGTCCTCCGAATCTCCCTCGGGCCACGCACGGACCTGCTCCCGAAGCCGTCGAACCGAGTTTTCTATGTTACGCGAAATCGTCAGTGCCACAAGAAAAACGGCGATCGTAAGAATGAAAGAAAAGGCCAACTGCTCCATGAACTGCGATTTGACCCGATCAATCACCGCATCGAGGGGACGACCGGCCGATACGACCCAGCCGATGGAAGGAATGGGGGCGAAGCCGATGATTTTGACCACTCCGTTGAAGGGGCAGGGAAAGACCCCGGCAACCTCGCCGCCGTCCAACACTTTCCTGAATTCCGGCAAACTTCCGAGCTTGTTGCGTTCCTCCCAACTCCAATCCATGGGCGGATGCCGGACGGCGGCTCTGCCGCTGCTGTCGAACAGCGTAATTCCGCATCCTCCCGTCTGTTGGACCATGATCCTCTCGCCCAGTTTCTCGGGAAACACGACCGCCGTTACCAGCCCCAGGAGTTCGCCCCGTTCGTTGCGAATCCCGCGTTCGACCGTAAAGACCGGCTCACGGGCCGCTCCCGCCTGGAAGAGGTCGCTCACTATCCATTCCCGTCCGGCTTCGATCGCATTGATGTGGCTCATGTCCGGCACATGCGCGCCAACCCTCTCGCTCAGGCTGGATGCCGTGATGCGTCCTTGAGGGCTTACCCAGGACAGATTGCGCAGGTACGGATATTCCTCGCAATTCTTGATGAGAATGCGGTTCATTTCCTCGACGGAAAGAGGTTGCGCAGGGGTGAGGCTGATCCCTATGGATTGCTCCTGGTGGACGATGTCCCTGATAATATGCTCGAAGGCTCCGGCCGCTGCTCGCGCCACCTCGAGATTCATCTTGTACTCGTCCGAACGCTGTCTTTCAAACCGGCTGTAGTGATATGCGGCTTGAACCATCAGGACCGGTACGAAGACAACGGCAAGGAGAAGGAATAGTCTCCCCCGAATTGTTCCTGTAAAATCGCCGAATCGTTTCATTGCTTCCTTTTCCGCTTTATCAATGGCGGCTTCAGGCAAGGCGGACGAACTTATGGTCCGATGATGCGGTTGCATACCGCGGTTCGTCATTTCCGCAGGCCGCCATGACGACAATTGCTCATCATAATATTCATGTCCTTTTCCCGTATTAAACGGGCAAGATTCATACCATTGGCGCCGGGTATTCCGAAGCCCGCCGGGAGCGGATGGAATGGTTTCTTCAACCTGCTCCCCGGTTCCGAAAGTCCCACGGCATGGATGCTCTCCGACGCCGTCCGGGCCTCGTATCCCGCGCTCGCGAACCCCGGGCCGGAAGCGCATATCGCCGTTATACGACGAGTAACAATCATGAAGACAGAATATAATTAAGAAGAAGAGGGCGGATTTCCGGGAAACGGGACAAAATGGGAAGAATGAGACGACCATCTCGGAATCGGGCACGGCCGGGACCCACGCGACGGGTATGTCGCAACGAACCGTGGCACTCACGCCCCCGGCATTCTCCACGATCCTTCAACCGCGTTGTTTGATAGGTCTGGAAATGAAAAATCCGAAGGCATTCCACCTGCAAGGCGCTGTTTCCATCGGCTTCTATCGGCAGGGTCTCTTCTGTCGGGAAACTCACGGCGGGGCTCCAGGCATTTCAAAGGCATTTCCAGTACCTGTCCACCACACATCACGTATTGACTTTGTATTTCATAATATTACTTTGTACTCATGTACGCTGGGGGCGTCCGGATAACAAGCCGGAACCGCTCCCATTTTGTCGAAATAGGACCGGGCGGTCCTGATCGCCGTTCAAAACCTCCGGCGAACAGAAATCTGACGTCAACCGAAGAACATTCTCCCGCCCCTCGGGTACGGGCAATGCTTGCGCCTCTCTTCAGCCGGAATCTGATAAAGGGCAAGGCAAAAAAATACATTCAAGCCCCCTGATCCCATGCATGAGGATAACTGTCTCATGCGGGATCTATCGTTTCCCGCCTCTGATATGCAAGGAGTAGAGATCATCATGTCCTCTGGAATATTACCCTGAAAAGCTCACATTCCCGACAATCCCAAGCAATTCATTGGGATGTGTCCGGCGTTCGTTTCATTACGACCATATGGTGAGCGGTATCGAACGATACCGCATCGCCGAGGGGGTGGTTCGTCTCCTCAAAGGGATATGCGTAGCCGTGTTGCGGAAGTGTGCCGTACACCGATCAGAAAGACCTCGAAACCAAATAATGAAAGACAGCTTCAAGAATCAAAAGGAGATTCCATGTACATGAGATCCCGTTACTCGACCGAATCGATTGTATTAGCAGACTTCGCGCCGTTTCACGCTTCCCCCCCCACGCCCCAGGAAGATTCCGCGCTTATGCTGGCCTGGGGTATAGCGGCTGCAAAATGCATCGAACAGGGCGCCTACTCCGACACAGAGGCAAGGGCCGTGTTCGAGGAAGTCAAGGCAAGGGTCCTGCGATACAGCGTCTCGCCCTCATACATCAAACAGCGCCGGATGACTCTCGCACCGTCGAACTACTCCCCCGCGTCGCTTCGCGCGCCGTTTTCACTGGAAACAATCACGAGTCTGGCCGGTACCTCCCGGTTGCTCAACCACACTCAACCGAACGACCTCAACCAACTGACCCCTCCTTTAGACCGGCGCATGGCCCTCTACGAGGAGGTGGTGGACGGGTGCCTGGCCGGTATGTACCGCAAAGACGAGGAGGGGCCGGACCACATGATCCACGTCACCTGTTCGGGGTACATCTCGCCAAGTCCCGTGGAGAAACTGGTTTCCGAGAAGCGCTGGTGGAACACCACGGTGACCCACAGCTATCACATGGGATGCTACGGATCGTTGCCCGCCATACGCATGGCGCACGGCTTCCTCGCATCCTCGATGCTCGGCGCCACGTCCCTGAAGTCGAGGGTCGATCTGGTGCATACGGAACTCTTCTCCGCCCACATGGATCTCACCAAGGAAAGCGCCGGCAATATCCTGACCATGACGCTGTTCGGAGACGGCTTCGTGCGCTACTCGGCATATCCCGAGAGCGTGTTCGCCGGGCAGCGCAGGCGCGGACTCAAGATCCTGGGCATGAGGGAACACATCATCCCCGACTCCGTGGACGGCATGACCTGGAACCTCGGAGCGTCGAGCTTCCAGATGACCCTGTCGATCAAGGTGCCCCTCTACATCAAGGATGCGGTGGCCCCGTTCGTCGAGACGCTCTTCAGAGACGCCGGACTGGACTTCGAGGCCGAAAGGCGCAACCTGGTCTACGCCATCCATCCGGGCGGACCCGCGATCATCAACCATATCGCCGACCGGCTCAACCTGGACGATGGGTACATGGACCTGTCCAGGAAGATCCTCTACGAAAACGGCAACATATCGTCGGCGACCCTGCCCACCATGTTCCATGAGATCGTCCGGTCTGCCGAAATTCCTCCCGGCACTAGGGTGCTGGCCATGGCGTTCGGACCGGGACTGACGGTATCCGGCCTGCTGCTCGAAAAGGTTTAGGCGGACCGACGCCGCCCGCATCGGCCCCGGCGGCGGCTATCGGCTTGGCGCCGGCCGGCGAGAAGGCAAGAAAACGCAGGCCGGCGGATAGCGACTGCTTATCCGCCGGCCTGCATCCGTTTCGGAGTATTGCCTGGAGAACCGTATCCTCTTTCCCGTCAGAGCCATTTCTTGTGCCGGAAATAGAGCAACATGACCACGACGAGAAGAAGCATCGAAACCCAAAATACCGGATATCCCCATTCCCATTGGTATTCGGGCATGTACCTGAAGTTCATTCCGTAGACGCCGGCGAAGAAGGTGAGAGGAATAAAGATCGTCGCGATAACGGTCAGAAACTGGATGACCTTGTTGGTGCTCTGGTTGAGGATGGAGAGGTGCACGTCCAGGAAGCTGGTGGCGATGGCCTGATAGGTCTTGACGGTGTCCACGGCCTGGATGGTGTGGTCGAACAAGTCCTCCAGGTAGGGACGGGTGGTTTTGCGGATCAAGGGATTCGGGGACGACCTGAGGTGGCGGATCAGTTCGCGGAAGGACCAGAGCTGGGTGCGCAGCGTCAATGTCTCCCACTTCATATGGCAGACGTCATCGAGTATCCCGCCGTCTTCGCATCGCAGGATCTCCTCTTCGAGAGAACGGATGCGCTTGCCGAGGTTTTCGAGGGTCAGAAAATTGAAATCGGTCACGGCATCGAGCAGCGCATAGGTGAGATAGTCGGCCCCGCTTATCCGCAGACACCCCTTGCCGTCCTTCATGCGCTGCCTGACGGGAGCGAAGACGTCGCTGTCCCCTTCCTGGAGCGAGAGCACGAAACCTTCTCCCATGATGACGCTCAGTTGCTCGAAGACCGTGGTCTCCCCGGGATAGGCGATCTTCAAAACGATGAACAGAAACTCCGTGTGATCCTCGATTTTAGAGCGCTGACGCGAATCGAGCACATCTTCGAGAAGCAGGGGATTCAACCCGAAGCGGCTCCCCACCGCCTCCACGACTTTCACATCCTGGAATCCCGAGATGTGAATCCAGCGCACCCCCGCGCCTTCCAACGGTTCGAAAGCCTCTTCGATTCGTTCCAGTTCGCGCTCTTCGTAGCGCTCCGCGTCGTACCGCGTGAGCATGACGCGAGTCTGCTTTTCGCCGTGTTCACCGACATAGACCAGGGAGCCCGGCGTGAGGCCGAAGGCGCAGGACGAATCGGAGTCATCGCGTCGAGTCTTCAAGTCAACCATCCTCAATGCCCGGAATCGGCGGCCGCGCTTCTTCAGCGGCCGGACTTCGCGTCTTTTCGCAAGTATCCGACCGGTTCCGTTTCATGATTTCACGTAAGAGACAATGGTTTCACGTAAGAGACAGAAGATACTCCACGAGCCGGTCGGGGCAGTAGTACGGCGCGCTCTCGTCGGTGATGAG
>CAYOVG010000155.1:0-15563 GCA_964407285.1 uncultured Syntrophobacteraceae bacterium | reverse complement strand
CACTCCGACGAGGGGTGCTTCAGTGTGACGTTCAGTTGCGGCCTGGCCGGCTTTCCGCACTACCAGGATGCGGTGAGCCTCGGCAATGCGGCGGATAAGGCTTTGTATGAAGCGAAACGCGGTGGGCGAAACCGCACCGTCGTAGTGTAGCGCCGCGCCGCCCGGCAGAGGACGAAGGGACTCGAATGGCCTCACGTTTAGCCTTCAGCGCGCGCAAGCGGAAAGAGCATAACACGAATGTGCTCGTGGTGGATGATCAGTCCACGATGCGAGAGTTGATTCGAGGCATGCTCAGAAGGAACGGCTACATCAACCTGGTCACTGCCGATAACGGTAAACTGGCCATGGAATACATTTGCAGCCGCCCCTTCGATATTGTCATGACTGATTGGAATATGCCCAACATGACCGGTATCGAACTGGTCAAATGGCTGAAAGGCGATGCCAGGTTTTTCCGCATTCCGGTTCTGATGATCTCCGACGAGATGACCGCCGACAAGGTGTTGTACGCCGTCGAGGAAGGCGCTGACGGGTTTCTGGTGAAGCCTTTCAGTGAAGTGAAGTTGATCGAGTACATGGGGGAAATACTGGAGCGGGCTGCTTCCTCGGGGGAGATCGAGGAGAAGATCTTCGAAATGAGGCTTCTGAAACTCGACGGCAAGTACCGGGAAACATTTGAAGTGGGCAACGAGATTCTGAAGACGCGCTCCAATTCGCGGGTGGCGATGATGGTCTGCGAGTGTCTCTATCACCTCGAGGAGTTCGACAAAGCCATCGGTATGATGATGGATACCGACGAGGAGGTGAGGACGAGCGAGCACAACAACCTGCTCGGGAAGCTCTACATGGCCGTGGGCAACCAGGAGCAGGGGTTGCTGTTCCTAGAGCAGGCCGTGGAGAAAAACCCCTTGAACCTGGACCGGAGAATCGACCTGGCGCGGGCGTACTTCAGCGCGGGAAGATCGGGAGATGCCGAGAGAATCGTCGAGAGGATGCTGAATATGAATCTCACCGATATGAACCTGGTGAACATCGCGCAGGTCTATCTCGATTGGGGAGATGTGGCCAAAGCCGGATCATGCCTCGACAAGACGGTCGATCCCATACCGGAGACGGTTCACGTGTTCAACAATTACGCCGTGGCCCTGCGCAAGGCGAACAGGTATGAAGAGAGCGTGCTGGTGTATCGGAAGTGCCTGGCGATAGTGCCGGATTCGGATGTCATTCATTACAATATCGGGCTTTTGTACAAAAGAATCGGCCAGTTGGATGAAGCCCGAAGGATGGTGCACAAGGCCGTCGGTCTCAATCCCGAAAACACGCATGCCAGAAAACTGCTGAAGGAGTTGGAGTCGGGTCCGGTATCGTCATGAGTGGACGTGGCGAAGCGGAGAACCGTTAGATATCCTGGTGGCGCGCTCCTTTCGCGTCATCGTGCTCTGCCTGACACCCGGAGCAAAATGGCCGGAATAAGATGGCGCACCGGTAATTCGATGTGAACACCGGAGATGCTCCCCCTGTGGTTTTTCACGTTCTTCCTCCATGATTCCCCCCTATTTCGCCTTATGAGAAACCGATATTGCCGCCGGATTGGGCTCGGGACGGGAATAGCCGGTTCACGTTGCTTATCTTATTGGTGCTATTTTTATTTTCCCAGGCATGGACGGACCGGACCATCCGCTTTGCCGTCCCGGAAATCCAGGAAAGCGCAGGTCGTCCGGGGCTGCGCTCATGGGAGCCCGGTTCGGGGTGTCCAGGGTTCGGTATCCATCGGTGCGGCTCTTGCATGCATTAACCGAACGGGACATACGGGATTCTGTTCGCTCATGAGGCCGGGACCTCCAATACCGCGGGGCTGGTGGTTCTCTGAGAGATTGTCCGGATGTCAAAGAATTGGACGGCAGCGGCTGCTCCGGGGCGGCGCGGCCCGCGCCCGACACGCGGGAATCCGCTGCTGTGCGAGTTCCCGATAAGCATAAGCCGTGCAGCGCCTGTTGCGCGTGCTCTTGACGAACGGTGGACGGCGCCTGTGCACAATGCCTGTGCGAGGCGCTCGCCGGCGTCGAAAGAATGGCCATGCCGCGGCGCCTTGCGCTCGAAAAGCGATGCCGTCGGCAGGGAGATATTTGGAGGTGGATCAATTGTCAGCTATTGAACCTGGAAATGACGAGAGTGCTTGCTCCTGGAGCCGCTGTACCCAGGTGGAGCTTATCGTAAGGAATCACCCGGAAGCAGTATCGGGTATTTTTAGCCTTTTCTCGGCCAGGACCGGCAGCGTGGACGGTATTTTGAGCATTCCGGCGGAAGACGCGGGTTTGAACCGCATCATCCTGCTCATCGGCAATGGAAGGAGGATAGGCGATATCGTCAAGCAACTCATGGAAATGGATGATGTGCTCGATGTGCGGTGTTGCGGCGCCGGTCCCGATGTATTCATACGGATGGAAGAGTTCTTCAGGTCGGGAACCGTCTGGGTCGAGAGCCGGGGTGCGCCTCGCGAGGAATGAAAAGTAACAAAAGCAACGAACGATGCGAGTCGGATGGAATATATTGACCGATTCTTCTTCAGCTTGCCCCGCCTTGCAGAAATGCGCATAAGGAATTGACTCTCTTGAATAAAGCTGCTAAAGAAGACAAAATCCATTATTGACAAATATCGGACGCTTGGGGGCGTCCTTTCAATTTGCCGTTTTATGGAGTTGTTATACGGAATTTTTCTGGCGGATGGGATACTAGAATGGAAGAGTCCGGGAGACGTATTGTCATGGGGGCCCAGGAAATTGGGCAGTGTCTGGATAAAGTTGCCGCGGAGCTCGTCGAGGATGCCGTGGACCGGAATAATCTCGTGCTCGTCGGGATTCATACGGGTGGGGTCTACCTGGCGTGGCGGCTGCGAGAGATTATCAAGAGGCGCTTCGAACTGACCGTTCCGGTCGGGACACTCGACATAACCCTGTATCGCGACGACTGGACCCGATTGCATAGCCATCCGGTTGTTCGCGCCACCGATCTGCCCTTTTCCATCGAGGACAAGGAGGTGGTTCTGATCGACGACGTTTTGTTTACGGGGCGGACGATCAGGGCGGCCCTGGATGCTCTCATCGACTACGGCCGCCCCAGGCGGGTGCAGGTGGCCGTCCTGGTGGACCGGGGGCACCGGGAGTTGCCCATCTGCGGTCAATTCGTGGGTGTGCGCGTGAGCACGGCTCAGCATGAGCAGGTCAACGTGCATCTGAGGGAAAAAGACGGCTTCGATGAAGTGGTGGTCGAGTACGTTTCGGGGAAATGAACTATCATCCGGGACTTGGGCCGGAGGCTTCCCTTCCTCCCGGTCACGGCCGGCCGGCGCAAGGCTTTAATGCGGCATGCTGCATTTTTCAATTGAAAAAAGGCGGATCCCGTGTTAAAGAAGAGAGCACGTAAGCGGGAGTAGCTCAGCTGGCCAGAGCGTCAGCCTTCCAAGCTGAGGGTCGCGGGTTCGAAGCCCGTCTCCCGCTCCAGGAAAATTAAGGGGTTGCGAGGATTGCTCGTTTCCCCTTTTTGTTTTACGTACGCATTACGTACGCAGATTACAGTTTTTCTTCCGTACGCTGGAAGTAGAGAAGGTAGGAAGGGCGGGAGGAGCCTCCCCGCCCCACATACCCATGCAGCCCAGGCCATCCTTTTGCCCGATATTCAGTTTTCAAGGAACGGAGTCTCGCCCCGGCTACCGCAGTGTTTTTTTCAAAACTTTTGCGGAAACGAAGTCTCCAACGTCTCCAAGTCTCCAAAGTCTCCATCACATCTCCGGAGCCGATCTGATTTTCTTTTTTACTTGGAGAAAAAAGAGAAGGAAGTTCATGTCCCCGGACCCGCGCCGGCATCGGCACAGGCCCAGGGTATAAAGTCGGGCGAGGGTTATGCTGATAGTAATACGATTCTGTAGTACCATTGGAGCGCCATAAATCATTAAAGAATGCCATGCTACATGGATTCTACTTGATGTTTTGTGTAACCAGTGAAGGGGAGGCGGGATAAACCGCACCACATACCGCAGCCGCCAATATGGCCGATTCGCCGCTGGCCGATGGGGATCACTTTACCCATGCCGGGAAGTGGCCTACAGGCCATCCTGTGTGTCTTTTCTGGATCTTATGTTGCTGTCAGTCTGGCGATAACTGGATTCCACCGGTTTACCTTTGGCAGGATCGATGGTTAGAAGGAAGATTCAAGTTCTGATTGTTGGAGGATCTGGACCATGATCATCTAGATCAAATTCAACAGCATCCCTTAAAAATCCATCTCGGCTTTCTGGAACTTCACCGGATTCTACCCGTCTGGTAAAGTCCATATACACATCGGATCTATCTCCCTCCCTGCGGAGATGCCTTTCATCATTCATCCATATGAAGAAGATTTCCTTTGTTTCGCTGAAAAATCTAAAAAAGAATCGATACCGGGAAGGAATATCACGCTTCAGGCGTCTCCATGCCCTATGACCTGTTCCGAGTGTATTCCCAAGCAAATACGATTTATCGTTCGGATTGGCAATGGCATCCTTCATCGCCTTTTTGGTTTTTTCATACCATTTTACTTTTGGATGATTTCGATTCCCAATAGGATCTTTATTAAGAAGCGAAATGGCATCAGATTGCAGTTTATCATAAATGTCTTTAATACTTTTAGAAAGATAAACTTCCACTTTATTTCAGCCATGGCTTTTCATGCCTTGGATGCATTGTTAGTCAAAAATACTGGCGTCCACTTCTATAAAGGATGACCTATTGTTTTGTACTTGGTTTTCAAAATCGGTCAGAGCCTCATCATAAGCATCTTCATTATCTTCTTCTTCAGAATCCATAAGGATATGCGGTTTTCCGGTTAGTAACTCCCATTCCGCAGCATAGTCAATGAACTCATCTTCCAAATCTAGAATGTGGCAAAGACCTATGATAAATTCCAATGCATCTCTATGGACTTCTTCACCTTTCACAGATTTCTCAAATGCTGTCTTGGCTTGATATAATGCTTCTTCGTGAAGTTTGAGTTTTATTAATGAATTTGCGTAGTTAAAGATAGCATAACTGGCTTCACCAGAATAGGTAATGCCAAGCTTATGACACCTATGCATCTCTTCAACATTCTGCTCGAAACTTGCAATGATTCCAAGCGCAATGTGAGCATCGGCGGGATCGACATCCATAAGTTCGTGAGCTTCAGCTTTAAAGCGATAGCGTTCAATATCGTTAAGCTGAGTACCCAGCCTATGATTCAGGGTGTCTATTAGGTGGTGCGCCTTCGCCTGGAGCATTGGTGCCATTTAGTTTTCTCTTTCTATTTGAGTACAGAAATCGGATGAGATACGTTCCTTCTGACCATTCCTGTTAAGGTTTGTAAACTATATTTTCAACATCAAGTCAATGCATTTTACGGTTCCACGCCCCAGTACAACGACAAAAGCCGGGCAGGCCATGAGCCCATCCGGCCTCGGGAGTGTTCCCGGTAACTCAAGGCACCAATAGCCATTCTGTCACTTGCGGCCCTTTCGGCCCCACGTTCAATTTTGCCTGGTACCGCTCCCCCGGAACCGCCGCCTCAATAGCTTTTGCAATGTCCGGGTTGTCGCCGGCCATCCGTCTGAATGCGTCAAGCCGTTCCGGTTTGACGTCAACAATACCCGCCATTTCCCCCGGTCTGGTGAGTCCCATACCCGCAAGCATTTCCGAGACTTGAGCGGTGAATGGGTTTTCGAGCCCAGCCGCTACCAGTCGCTCGAAGGCGGCGTTGTCGCCGGAAGCCAGCGACATATCAAGCAGTGCCTTCCAAGTGGCTGCATCGGCTTCTCTCCGGCGTTGCTCCTGTGCTGCGGCCGGCGGTTGCTGCGGAGCCATCAACATGTTGCGCTGGATCATTTGTTGCTGCATGGTTTTCCCTCTTGATACCGGG
This sequence comes from uncultured Syntrophobacteraceae bacterium, assembly GCA_964407285.1. Lineage (GTDB taxonomy): Bacteria > Desulfobacterota > Syntrophobacteria > Syntrophobacterales > Syntrophobacteraceae > CAYOVG01. Next base: position 9,638 of record CAYOVG010000155.1, on the reverse strand, counting down.
ACGGCATCCCGCCTCGGCCATGATGTTCATATCGAAAGTAGTTCCTCGCCGTCCCTGAGCCACCTCACAAGGGTGAGGTGCGTGTTCACCGGGGATCGATCCGTGTTTACCTGATAGAACCGTGCTTTTGCTTGTTCTTCGTTTTCGTCGGGCTCCATCCATGCCGCGAGAAATTTAATCGGCACATGCAATGGGTTCGCGGCCTCAAGCTTTTCGATTCTGGTAGTGAGCCTACTCATGGTTGCAACCTCCTTTGCTTTTCGAGTTCAGCAACGCGCCGTTCAATGTCGCTGCCTTCAATTACGCTCTTGAGCACATTGCAGAGATAGCCTATCCGCCCGGCAACGTTGGCATCCAGTTGCCCGGCTTCCAGTCGATTTATCGTATCCGCCAGGTAGCGCCGCACATCATCCAAAGTCTTTAGCCTTCGAGCCATACAATACCCTTTCCATGAAACTGAGAGCCGATAAACATCTACGGGAAAAACTCATGACATTTTCCACCATGAAAACCGGCCCTCCATAAGCGAATACTTACATCTACACTTCCGCCTGCACTTGTGCCGGAATTTGGCTTGTAAACTATGCTTTCAACCTTGAGTCAACGCAATTTACGTCCCACGTTCCCCCCCCATACGGCAGCTCACCCTTTCGCATCCAGTTCCTTGAAGGCGGATAATGCCTTGCGCCTCAAGCATCCTCGAGGATTTTCCATGCAAAGAGATCACTTTGCTTTTGAAACAAGCTTCGATTGAGAACCCGATTCTTCCCGACGGTGGGGGCCGTCGCTTGCGCCTTCTGCCCGTGGGCAGCTTTCCTGGTTTGCGCCGGTTGGAGGAAACGGCAATCCGGGGTACCTGTGGTCTGTGAAACATGCACGGGATTTTATACAGTACCCGAAGTTTTTGTGATAGACTGTCTATACGAGGAGAACAACCATCCGTTGGCTCGATATCTACGGCAAGGCAAGGAGGCGTGAGGCCATGTTCATCGTTACGAGCAGGTTTACGATACGAAACAGCGAGATGACCGCGGGCGTGAAAGACGCCTTCCGGAATCGTCCGCGCCTGGTGGATCAGGCTGACGGTTTCATTCGCATGGAGGTGGTAAGTCCTTCCGACAATCCCGACGAGATCATGCTGATCACTTACTGGAACGATGAGGAGAGTTTCAAGAACTGGCATCGCAGTCCCCGATTCCGGGAATCGCACAAATGGATTCCCAAGGGGTTGAAGCTGGTTCCAAAGAGTGTGCAGTTGCGCACCTACGAGTATATTGGCTCCTGACGGAAATTTGTTCCCGACGGAAACGGGGGCCTGACGGGCTGCCGGCAACGGGCATCATGGACACTCGAGCGGCCGCCGCCGGGTTGACGAGCTTTGAGAGGTGCTATGGATTTAGAAGATCATCACACTCCCGAGAGTGGAAGAAACGGTGGAACCGGCGCCGGAGGCAATGGGGAATCGGAAAACGCTCCCTCGTACTATGTCGGCATCGGCGCTTCGGCGGGAGGGCTCGAGGCGCTGGATGCGTTCTTTGTCCACCTGCCTCCCGACAGCGGCCTCGCCTTCATCGTCATCCAGCACCTCTCGCCGGATTACAAGAGCTTGATGGTGGAGCTTCTATCCAAGCGCACGAGGATGCCGGTACGACGCGCCGAGGAAGGATTGCGAGTCGAGCCCAACACGGTTTATCTCATCCCGCCCCGGAAGCAACTGACCATACTCAACGGCAGGTTGATTCTGAGCGAGTTGAGCCCCGGAAGGGGAGTAAACCTCCCTATCGACGCCTTCTTCCGCTCCCTTGCCGATGATCAGGGGGAAAAGGCGATCGGCATTATCCTCTCCGGCACGGGAAGCGACGGAGTGAGGGGCATTCGCCACATCAAGGAAGCGGGCGGACTGATTATGGTCCAGAGCGAGGAGTCCGCCAGGTTTGACGGAATGCCCCGCGCCGCTATCGCCACGGGACTGACCGACCTGGTCCTTGCCCCCGAGGAGATGCCGCCGAAGCTTCTTTCTTTCGTCCAAAGACCCTATGTCGATCAGGCGCAACGTCCCCAGGTCCTCCTGTCGGACGAGGACGGGCTGACCCGGGTCTTTTCCCTTCTGCGGGAACAGGTGAAGGTCGACTTCACGTTCTATAAGCCCAGCACGGTTCTGCGCCGCATCGAGCGGCGCATGGCCGTCAACCAGACCCCGGACCTGCGGGAGTATGTGCGGCTCATGGAAGCCTGGCCTGCGGAGGTATCGATGCTTTTCCGCGAACTCCTCATCGGGGTCACCAGCTTTTTCCGGGACCGCGAAGTCTTCGATGAACTCGGCAAGAACGTGCTGCCGGGGCTCATCGAGAGCGCGGGCAACGACGAGTTACGTTTCTGGGTAGCCGGATGCTCCACCGGCGAAGAGGCGTACTCGCTGGCTATTCTGGCCCTCGAGTGCATGGAGCGTTCGGGCCGGAAGCGGAACATAAAAATCTTCGCCACGGATATCGACCGCGACGCCGTTCTCCAGGCGGGCAACGGCGTTTATCCGGAGAGCATCGCCGCGGACCTGCCTTCCGGCATCCTGGGCAGATATTTCCAGCGCAAAGGGGACCAGTATCAAATCCAGCACTCTGTCCGTGAGATGGTGGTCTTCGCCCAGCACAACCTGATCAAGGACCCTCCGTTCAATAACGTCAGCCTCCTGAGTTGCCGGAACCTCCTCATCTACCTCCAGCCGGTGCTTCAGCAAAGAGTCATGGAACTCTTCAATTTCGCCCTCAGGCCGCAGGGCGTCCTCCTGCTGGGTACGAGCGAGACACCCGGCGAAATGGGGGATCATTTCGAAACCCTGCACCATAGATTCAAGATCTACCGCTCGCGCGGCCAGAGACGGCGCCCCGTCGACGGCTGCGGATTTCGAGTCCCGCTCGACCCCCTCGCGCAACGCGAGCCGGTGCGCTTCGGCCGGGGAGCGCATATCTCCAGGCAGGTGGAGGAAGAACAGTTGCTGGATCGCATGTTGCTCTGCCTGGCGGAGGATTTCGTCCTGCTGGTGGCGGTGGTCAACGAAAGGCTGGAACTCCTGCATCTCGTGGGAAATCCCGAAGGGTACCTGAAGCTTCCCTCCGGCAGACTGTCGAACGACATCACCAGGATGGCGATAAAGGAACTGGCCATTCCCCTGTCCACCGGTTTGCAGAAGGTCTTTCACACCGGCTCGGATATCAAGTACAACAAGGTCCGTCTGCCGTATGGGAATGAAACCCGGAGCGTGCGGATGCGCATCAAATTGCTGCCCACCAGGAAAGGGCAGGAAAGACTGGCCGGGGTCTTTCTGCAGGAATCGCAAACAGAGGAGCGGGAGACGGTCCAGGCGCAGTCGCTGGAATACGATCTCAGCCGTGAAGCTGAACAGCGCATCCAGGACCTGGAACAGGAACTCCAGTTCACCAAGGAGAACCTCCAGGCGACCATCGAGGAACTGGAGACCTCCAATGAGGAGCTGCAAGCCACGAACGAGGAACTGCTGGCGAGCAACGAGGAACTCCAGAGCACCAATGAAGAGCTTCAGTCGGTCAATGAGGAACTGCACACCGTAAATGCCGAGTACCAGATCAAGATCGTAGAGCAGATCGAGATGACCAACGATCTGGAAAATTTGATGGCCGCCACTCGGATCGGCACCCTGTTCCTGGACGAAAACCTGGAAATACGCAAGTTCACCCCGGAGATCAACCGTGTCTTTCGAATCTTATTGAGTGACATTGGACGTCCCGTGTTCCACCTGACGCATCTCCTGGAGGGCGTGGACCTGCATGCCGTCCTGCACCGGGTGGTGGAGGAGGGAGGTTGCCGGGAGAGGGAGGTTTCCACCTCGGAGGGGGCGTGTTTCCTGATGCGGGCGTTGCCCTACCAGATCGGCGGGGGAACGGCTTCGGGCGTGGTGCTCACCTTCACGGATATCGGTCCTCTCAAGAATGCGCAGGAGGAAATCCGGCTCAATGAGGCCCGTCTGCGCAGCCTCGTCTCCATCCTGCAGCACCGGGCGGAAAACGTTCAGGAGCTTCTGGATTACGCTCTGGAAGAGGCGATCAAGCTTACCGGGAGCAGGATCGGCTACATCTATCATTACTACGAGGATCGAGAGCAGTTCGTTTTGAATACGTGGTCCAGGGAGGTGATGGAGGAATGCACGATCACCGAACCTCAAACTTGCTATGAATTGGACAAGACGGGGGTCTGGGGCGAGGCGGTGCGGCAAGGCAGGCCTATCATGCTCAACGACTTCCAGGCCTCGCATCCGCTCAAAAAAGGATATCCGGCCGGGCACGCGAAGCTCTTGAAATACCTGACCGTTCCGGTTTTCAGCGGAAGCCGTATTACCGCTGTGGTGGGTGTTGCGAACAAGAAAGACGACTACAACGAGACCGACGTGCTTCAGCTCACCCTCCTGATGGAATCCGTTTTCAAGGTCGTCGATCGCACTCGGGCGGAAGAGGCGCTGAAGTGCAGCGCTGATTTACTCGAAGCCGCCCGCCATCCGTCGCGCATAGGGTCGTGGGAGTGGGATGTGGAGCGGCGGCAACTGTTCTGGACCGACGAAACCTACCGGCTGCACGGCGTGGAGCCGGGGGAGGACGAATACCTGGAGCGGAGCTTGGATTGCTATGCGCCGGAGGACCGCGCCCTGGTCTCGACCGCTTTCCTGCGCTGCTGCGAAACGGGCGAACCCTACGACTACGAACTTCCCTTCACCGATTTCAGTGGCCGTCGGAAGCGCGTCCGCACCGTGGCCCAGGCCGTGATGGACCGGGGGAGAGTCGCCAGGGTCATCGGCGTCGTTATGGATATCACTCCGCCTGACGGACTGTGAGCGGGTTGCGGGTTGCGGGTTGCGGGTTGCGGGTTGCGGGTTGCGGGTTGCGGGTTGCGGAAAATCGCACGGGCCGCCATGCCGTGTCAAGGAAAATCTCCGGTGGCGGCCGGAAAAGACGCACGGTCCGGGATTCCGCGTCAAGCAAAAGCATAGGTGGGCAAGAGCGAAGCGTTGCCCACCTGTGAAAATCTTGTCGGCGCGCGCAGGCGCCGGGTTATCTCCCCGGCGTGTAAGCCGGGGCGGGGATTCTCAGATTTCGACGCGCCAGCGGGTGCCTTCCGGGTAATCTTCGAGCTGGATCTTCTTCCGGGCCAGTTCATCCCGGATGCGGTCGCTTTCGGCGAAGTTCTTGTCGAGCCGCGCCTGGTGCCGCAACCGGATGAATTCGTCTATCTCCTGTTCCGTGATGCCCAGGTCCTTGATCTTCAGCTTGCGCTGCTCGTCGGAGAATACGTCGGGGTCGCGCGTCAGCAGACCCAGTATCCGGGCGTGCTGCTGGAGGACGGTCGCTCCCTTGATCGCCAGCACCGCCGCCGGTCCCTTGAGTTGCTTGCGGCCGAATCGATCCAGGAAGCGCTGCAGCGCGCGTTGCAGATCGAAGAGGTAGCCGATGGCCTGGGCGGTATTGAAGTCGTTGTCCATGGCTTCTTCGAAGGCCGCGGGGAAGGATGCGATCTTTTCGAACAGCTCGCCGTCCTGGCTTTTTACGTTCTTGTCGGGGACGTTCAAGTCCATCGACTGCGGCGTGCGGTCCCTCACCGCCCCGATCATGCCGTACAACCTGTCGAGTCCCCTGTCGGCTTCGGCCAGCGCTTCGTCGGTAAAATCGACGGGACTGCGGTAGTGCTTGCTCAGGACGAACATCCGCAGGGTTTCCGAGTGGAATTTCGCCAGGATTTCCCGGATGGTGAAAAAATTTCCGAGCGACTTGGACATCTTCTGGTTGTTGATGTTGACGAAGCCGTTGTGGAGCCAGTAGCGCACGAAAGGAACGTCGAAGCAGGCTTCGCTTTGAGCGATCTCGTTTTCGTGGTGCGGGAAGACCAGGTCCTTTCCGCCGCCGTGGATGTCGAAGGTCTTTCCCAGGTACTTGCTCCCCATGGCGGAACATTCGATATGCCACCCCGGCCGCCCCGGTCCCCAGGGGCTCTCCCACCAGGGTTCCCCCGGCTTGCTGCCCTTCCAGAGCACGAAATCGAGCGGGTTGCGCTTGTTCGCGTCCACCTCCACCCTGGCGCCCGCCACCATCTCCTCCAGGGTGCGGCCCGAGAGCCGCCCGTATCCGGGGAAACTCTCCACCTGGAAGTAGACGTCGGCGCCGGCGTGGTATGCGACGCCTTTGTCCACCAGCGTGCGCACGATGTCGATCATCTCCCCTATGTGGTCCGTGGCGAGGGGTTCGACCGTGGGGCGCAACGTTCCCAAGGAGTCCATATCCTCGTGAAAGGCTTCGATGTAGCGGTCGGCGATGGCGCGGTAATCGACTCCCTCCTCGTTCGCGCGCCTGATGATCTTGTCGTCGATATCCGTGAAGTTGCGCACGTAGGTGACTTCATAACCCTTGTGAAGAAGGTAGCGATAGATGACGTCGAAGACGATGATGGAGCGGGCATGGCCGATGTGACAGTGATCGTAAACGGTTACTCCGCATACGTAGAGTCTCGCCCTTCCGGCCTCGAGGGGTACGAATTCTTCCTTCCGGCCGCTAAGAGTATTGTAGAGCTGCAGTCCCATAACGTTTAACGCCTCCCTTCGCCATGATAACGGGCTTCATCTCGTCTTGTTCGTCGCGGGCAGTAGCGCCCGCATTCATGAAGATCGTTAAGATATCATGAAAGGACAAAAAACTAAAGGGAAACGATGGGACAAAAATGCGCCGCGGGGGTGTGGGCGGGACATGGGCCGCATCCGGCCGTGGAGGGGTATGTCTTTACGCCGTGTTGCCATGCTCATCCGCAGGGCGCTTGATATGTCGGCTATACCGGACACCGCCGTGTCGTCGCTATGCCGGGTTCTCCTCAAGGAGCACGACCGCGTAAGCCGCGATGCCTTCTTCCCGTCCCGTGAAGCCGAGCTTCTCCGTAGTCTTGGCCTTGACGTTCACGCGATCGACCGGGAGGTCCATGGCGTCCGCTATGCTCCGGACCATCTCCGCTACGAAAGGGGCCAGGCGCGGCTTTTGGAGCACTACCGTGGTGTCGATGTTCACTATGCGGTAGCCCCGTTCCCGGATCATGGCCGTGGTGCGTTGCAGGAGCAGTACGCTGGAGATGCCCTTGTACGCCGGGTCCGAATCGGGGAAGTGGCGCCCGATGTCCCCCAGGGCCGCCGCGCCGATGAGTGCGTCACAGATCGCATGCAGAAGCACGTCCGCGTCGGAATGGCCCAACAGCCCCTGTGAGTGGGGAATTTCCAGTCCTCCAAGGAACAGAGGACGGTCCGGCGCAAACGCATGCACATCGTAACCGAATCCTACCCTCAATTGTCGCCTCCTCTACCGCTCCAACTCCCGCTTCCGTAAATACCACTCCGCCCATACGAGGTCGGCCGGAGTGGTCACCTTGATGTTCGTAGGTTCGCCCTTCACCACGGCTACCTCGATTCCCAGGCGCTCCACCAGGGAGGAGTCGTCGGTGACGAGCCTCCCGTCCATGCGCGCTTCCCGGTAGGCGCGCAGGATAACGTCCTTGCGAAACACCTGGGGCGTCTGCACCAGCCAGATCTTCTCCCTCGGAAGGGTATCCACCACGCGGTCCCGTTCCACCTGCTTGACGGTGTCGGTGGAGGGCAGGGCGGCTATCGATGCGCCCGTCTCCCGCGCTCCCATCCAGGCGGCTTCGATCATCGCCTGCGAGGCGAACGGGCGGACCCCGTCGTGGACGAGCACCCACTCGCAGTCGGGCGGCAGGACCATGAGCGCGTTGTAGACGCTGTCCCGGCGTTCCGCGCCGCCTTCGATGACTCGTATGGGCATTTGGGCGCGAACGTCCCTTTCGACCATTTCCCCGGCGGCTTCCATGAAATCCGCCGGGACCACCAGGAGTATCCCGGAGAGAAACGCTGCCCGCGACAGCGTGTCCAACGTATGCGCCAGGAGCGGTTTGCCGGAAACTTCCAGGAACTGCTTGGGCCTGTCCTTTCCCATCCGCAGGCCGCGGCCCGCGGCGGGGATGACGGCGTAAGTCTTAGACATATCTGCGCGCCCCGAAAAATCGATCAGGTGTCGAATCCATGGAAATGCAACAAGGTCAAAAAGCTCTAAGAACACAAAAGTCGGAAAAAAGGGATTTGGAGCAGTCCATAAGCCGGGTTCTGTTCCTCCCCCGAAGGGAAGGTAATGGTCATTCCTCTAGGACCACGGTTACCCGCGGCCTCAAGCAACCTACCCGAGAGCTTGGACGGGCAGCCCTCAAACGCTCTCCTATTCGGTCTTGCTCCGGGTGGGGCTTGCCTGGCTACCGGTGTCGCCACCGGTACCGGTGAGCTCTTACCTCGCCGTTTCACCCTTACCTCGCCGAAGCGGGGCGGTTTGTTTTCTGTGGCGCTTTCCTGCTCGTCACCGAGACTGGGAGTTACCCAGCACCCTGCCCTGCGGAGCCCGGACTTTCCTCCGACCCCTCGAGTGGGCCGGCGACCATTTGTCCTACTCCAAATCCCTAACCGATCGGCATCCTATCGTTCAAAGACCCAAGAATACATAGTGTATCACAGAATGAAACCCGCAACAAGCGCCGCGCGGCTACGGAGCCGTCACCGCCTGTTGCGCCTGCGCGCTCAGGCGGTTGAGACTGTCTTCCAGTTCCCGGCGCAGTTCCTCCATCCGTTCGCGAGATGCGTCGCGCTCCACCCGGATGGCCGGCCCGAAGGCGAATACGATCCGTCCGAACGGCCTTGCCAGCATTGTGCGGTCCCAACTGCGGAACCGCTTACACGGATGGGCCGCCATGCTCACGGGCACCAGCGGAACCCGCGCATACCGGGCCAGGAGCAGTATTCCCAACTGCGCCTTGCACGCCGGTCCCCGGGAGCCGTCTGCCACGATGCCGGCTCCATGCCCGCTCCTGACGTAGGATATCATCTCCTTGAGGGCTGCCGACCCTCCCTTGCCGGAGGACCCCCGTGTGGTCACATAACCCAGGTGGTGCAGAATCCGGGAAATCCACTCCCCGTCACGGCTTTGGCTCACCATGAGCATGCCCCGGCGGTTCCTGAAGTAGTAAATGATCGCGGGAAATGCGAAATGCCACGTCACATGGACCGCGGGACCGCCGCCGGCCCATGCCGCGTCTTCGTGTTCGCGCCCGATGACCGTGACGCGGCAGGTGCCGTGGAGCGCCCGGATCATCCAGGCGGCAAGGCGCGGGAGAAACGGCAGTCTGTCGGGTGTCGGAAGGCTGGAGGCTATTCTCATTCCACGATTCCTTTGCGCTTTTGCTTCAATACGTTCGTATGTTTTTCCTTTATCAGCCGGTCCGCGGGAAGAGGCTCTTCCCCTTTCGTTCTTTTCGTTCCTTCTGTGTATTTCGTGGTTATTTCCCGGTCCCGGGTTCATGGAGGTTCTCTATTTACGCGAAATCGATTAAAATAGCAATCCGGTTTCCGTTCTTGACACCTGAATGAAGAGGAGTTTCGGAGTTGGCACAGAAGAGTTATCACGAAATCAATGAGAAAATACGTAGAGGACAGGCGGTTGTGGTGACCGCCGAAGAGATGGTGGATATCGTGAGGAAAAAAGGGCCGGCCCGCGCATACCGCGAGGTGGACGTAGTCACGACCG
>CAYOVG010000154.1:0-15571 GCA_964407285.1 uncultured Syntrophobacteraceae bacterium | reverse complement strand
AGGAGAGGTCCAGCGCCGCGGACCCGGCGCGCCGTATTCCGCTCACCTGGTGCAGGACGTGCTTGAAACTGTCTACGTACGCATTAATGACATCCCTGGATCGGAAAGGGAAACCCGTCGCGATCAGGGAATCGGAGAGGGACACTCCGTTGCGCACCCTGATGCGCCCGCCGTTCAGGTACGCGCCCATTCCCCTTCTCGCCATGAAGAGCTCCTCGTGAATGGGGTCATAGATAAAACCAAGCTCTATGCGGTCTTCCACGAAGACGCCTATGGAGACGCATACAAAAGGAAATCCGTGAATGAAGTTCGTGGTTCCGTCCAGCGGATCGACAATCCAGGTGGTGCCGGGCTGCATCTCCCCCTTGAACGACTCCTCGGCCATGATGTGGTGGTGAGGGAAGCGTTTGCGGATTTCGCTCTTTATCAATTCCTCGCTCTCCAGGTCCACATTCGTCACATAGTCCAGGGCGGACTTGGAACTGACCTTCAGTGACGAGCCATTGCCAAAATGCTTCTTGAGAACGGCGCCCGCTTTGACGACAACTTCCCGCCCCAACGCTTCCAGTTCATCCATTCGATCGACCATCGCCTCAACCTTTTGCAGAATTCATGAAATCAGATCCTTATCTCTTCGACATCGGCAAGCGTCGCCCGTGCGGCCCTCAACCGGCAGAGAGGCGCTCATGCTTGCGCTCGTATTCGATACCTCCCGACATTGCTGCATGCGCATACGCATATAATGCAAAAAGCAGGGTCCCGCAAGCTCTGATCGTCATGCCGGCATCAAAACACCGGGAGCAAGACAACTGCCGCTCCAGCGGTTATCCTTTTCATCCCGCGCTCCGTATGAGGGCGACAACGGTTTTGTATCTGTGGAGAGGCTGCTTACGAAGAATAAGGTAGGGTATGCAGGAAGGATAATAAATAGAACGAAACCCGCAATTTGGGAATCGCTTCACCGTATGCGCCGAATTGCGAAGAGTGCTCGTGCGGCGGAATGCAAAGGACGGCGGCAACCGTTTGCACCGGGTTGGCCGGCAATACTGCCGGCCGGGGCGGAAAACGGAAAAGAGAATTCTGGCATCAAACCCGCAATTAGGGTATTGTGCGGATTATATCATTAGGAAAGCTTCGACTTTACGTCACGAAAAGCAGGCGGCCGAAGGACGGACCGAACCGAGGAATACGCCGGTTGCGTTCCCCAGGATGGGAGAATAGAGACCCACCACGGATTGTGGCTGCATTAGAGGGAGGGTTACGTGTCGGCGTTCAAATATCACACAGCGTGCAGCAGTGCAGGGTGGAGGCGCATCGTAGTTCTTCTGCTGCCGGTGTTCCTCGCGAATTGCGCCGTCCTGCAAACTGGAGCATACCGTGAAGGCGAAATCAACGCCGTTTCGGATCTGCTCTATTTCGGTACGGAAAAGCCGGGAGGAAGCGTTACTCCCTCAGACTGGAGAACCTTCGTGGATGATGTTGTCGCGATTCGATTTCCCGACGGATTCACATGGTGGGACGGGATCGGACAATGGCGAGGGCCGGACGGCAGTGTAACCCGAGAGGTTTCTTACATTCTACAGATCGTGCACCCGGTCGGTCCCGACCGGGATGATGCCGTTCGAGAGATCATCGAAGCGTACAAGAGAAGATTTGAACAGAAAGCGGTCCTTCAACTCCGCATGCCTGCCTGCGCGTCGTTTTGAGTTTTGAGGGGTAGGAAACGCCGGCCGCGGGCCAATAGGGTACTATGGGATGAGTGCAATTCCCCGTTGGATGATGATTGTATTTATTGCGGCGCTTCTGGGTTTGTGCATGGGAGGCGCCTGGTTTTTCCACTTTCAGGAGCAGCAGGAACGGGCGCAGGTGGAAGCCGAACTCTGCGCCATCGCCCGGTTGAAGGTGGACCAGATCGTTCAGTGGCGAGCCGAACGCCTCAGCGACGCCGCCATTTTGCAGGAAAGCCCGTTCACCGGCCAGGCAATTCGTGAGTTTCTCGTGACCCCACGGGCCGAAACGATGGAGTCGCTCCTCATTCGCTTCCGTTCCCTGCAAAAGCACCACCACTATCGCGATGTCATACTGGTGGACGATCGAGGGGAGGTGCGCTTGAGCACTTCGGGACGAACAGGCGTGATTCACCAGGAAGCTGCGAAGGTCCTGTTCGATGCCTTCCGTGAACGGCGTCCGCTGCTTACCGACCTGCATGCCGGTCCAGCCGGTTTACCCCCGCACGTAGGAACCATAGCCCCGTTCTTTTCCGGAACAGGGGAAGGCTCCGAACCCATCGGCGCAATTCTTCTGCAGAGCGAGGCGGGCGAATTTCTCTATCCCATGATCCAATCCTGGCCATCCCCCAGTCGTAGCGCAGAGACCTTGCTGGCGCGGCGCGACGGCGATTCCGTCCTCTTTCTCAACGAACTGCGCCACAGGAAAGACAGCGCTCTCGAGTTGCGCATCCCGTTGGACCGGAAGGAAGTTCCGGCCGTCATGGCCTTGCTCGGTAAGGAAGGCGTGATGGAGGGAATGGACTACCGGGGCGTTGAAGTGCTGTCGGTCCTGCACGCCATTCCGGATTCACCATGGTTCATGGTGGCCAAAATCGACAGGGACGAAGCCCTGGAGGCCTGGCGCTTCCGCTCCGTTCTCATCGTATTGTTGATCTCCGGATTCGTGGCGGCCACGATTCTGGCGGCGGGAATGGTCCGGCAGCGGTACGCCAAGGCGCATTACCGGGAACTGCTCCGTGCGGAGGCGGCCCGACATGAGAGTGAGGAACGGTACCGGACCACGCTGATGAGCATCGGCGATGCGGTGGTCGTCACCGATGCCGCGGGGCGGGTAAGGCTTCTGAACCCGGTGGCCGAAGCCCTCACCGGCTGGAATCATGCCGAAGCCCGGGGAAAACCGGTCACCGAGGTGTTCAACATAGTCAACGAAGAAACCCGGCAGACGGTCGAAGACCCCGTGGCCCGGGTCCTTCGGGAAGGGGTCCTCGTCGGACTGGCCAACCACACCGTGCTGATTTCCCGCGATGGAGAGGAATCTCCCATCGCCGACAGCGCGGCGCCCATCACGGATGAGGCCGGCGACATCACCGGCGTCGTGCTCGTATTCCGGGACCAGACCAGGGAACGGGAGTCCGAGAAGGCCTTGCAGGCGCTGTCCTCGCGTCAGCAGGCCCTGCTCGCCGCAATTCCGGACATCATCATGGAGGTGGATGCCGACAAGGTCTATACCTGGGCAAACCGCGCGGGGCTTGATTTCTTCGGAGACGACGTGATCGGCAAGCCGGCTTCGCACTACTTCGAAGGGGAACAGAAGACGTGCGATCTGGTTAGAAACCTGTTCAACGGCGACGAGAACGTCGCTTATGTCGAAAGCCTTCAGCGGAGGCAGGACGGCCGGAAACGGCTGCTCGCCTGGTGGTGCAGGGTCCTCAAGGACCCTTCCGGGACCGTGCTCGGGGCTCTGTCCTCCGCGCGCGACATCACGGACAACAGGAGACAGGAGGTCCTTCTCCGCCTGCGCCTCACCATCCTGGAATTTGCGGCGTCGCATTCCTTCGAAGAACTGCTCCAGAAGACCCTGGATGAAGCCGGTTTTCTGACCGCCAGCCCCATCGGCTTCTGCCACTTCGTCGATGACGACGGGGATACGCTCTCGCTTCAGGCATGGTCGACGCGAACGACAAATGAATTTTGCAGGGCCGAGTGGAAAGGCATGCATTATTCCGTTTCCCGGGCGGGAGTATGGGTGGATTGCATCCACGAGAAGAAACCGGTGATACACAACGATCTTGCCGCCCTGCCCCACCGGAAGGGAACGCCCGAAGGGCACCCGGAAGTCGTTCGCGAACTCGTTGTCCCCATCGTCAGGTCCAATAAGGTTGCGGCCGTGTTCGGAATCGGAAACAAACCCTCCGATTACACGGAAGAGGACGTGGAAGTAGTTTCCTACCTGGCGGATGTGGCCTGGGAGATCACAATGCAGAAACGCATCGAGGAAAAGCGCATGGCGAGCGAGGAGAGCTATCGCTTGCTGGTCAGAAACATTCCGGGAGTGGTTTACAGGGGATACGCCAATGGAGATGTGGAATTCTTCGATGAGAAGATCAAGGCGCTTACCGGGTATCCTGCCGGTCTTTTCGTCTCCGGGGAGTTGAAATGGCCGGACCTGGTCCATCCGGAGGACCGCACTCCCGCCAAGAAGATCTTTCTCGATGCTCTGCGCGATACCCGTGAGTACGTGCGGGAATACCGCGTGAGGCGCCGGGACGGGCAGTATGTGTGGGTCCAGGAACGCAGCCAGATAGTGTGCGACGAGGACGGGAGGATCGACTACATCAGCGGCGTTTTGTTCGATCTTTCCGAACGCAAGCACACTGAAGACGAAAAGACGAAGCTCGAGGCCCAGTTCCGCCAGTCCCAGAAGATGGAAGCCGTGGGGCGACTGGCCGGGGGCGTGGCGCACGACTTCAACAACATGCTCGGCGTGATCCTGGGATTCACCGAACTGGCGCTGGCAGGGCTCAAGCCCATTGACCCCATTCACGCGCACCTCTCGGCGGTGCGGGCGGCCGCCACCCGCTCGGTCGATCTCACCCGGCAGCTTCTGGCCTTCTCCCGCAGGCAGACCATCGACCCTCGCGGCATGAACCTGAACGAACAGACCAGGGGCATGGAACGTCTGCTCAAGCGCGTCATTGGCGAAGACATAGACTTACTGTTCAATCTGTCGGACGCTCTGTGGCCGGTGTACATGGACCCGGCCCAGGTGGACCAGATCCTCGCCAACCTGGCCGTCAACTCCCGTGATGCGATGCCCAATGGAGGAAAACTCACGGTGGAGACGGTCAATGTCACTCTCGACGCCGCCTACTGCGAGAAAAATGTGGGTTTCAGGCCCGGAGATTTCGTGATGCTGGCGGTGAGCGACACCGGTTGCGGCATGAGCGGCGAGACGCTGGAGCACATATTCGAACCGTTTTTCACCACCAAACCGGAAGGAAAAGGCACCGGCCTGGGTCTTGCGACCGTCTACGGGATCGTCAAGCAGAACAACGGCTTCATCAATGTTTACAGCGAACAGGGGCACGGCACGACGGTCAAGGTCTATATTCCGCGTTACGTGGGACGGGATGCGACCGCAGCCGCTCCGGCCGCGGAGAGCGCGCTCACGCGAGGTTCCGAGACCATCCTGATAGTGGAAGACGAGAAACAGATGCTGGAGCTGACGAGATCCATCCTGGTTCACCTTGGATACAACGTGCTGGAGGCCCAGGGGCCGGGCCAGGCCATAGCGATTTGCGAGAAATACGCCGGGGAGATCCACCTCCTGCTCACCGATGTCGTCATGCCCCTAATGAACGGCAAGGAACTGGCGCAAAGGATCAGGGACATGCGTCCAGGCATCAGGACGATTTTCATGTCGGGCTATACGGCCAACGCCATTGCCCACCGCGGGATACTGGAAAAAGGCACCAGCTTCCTCCAAAAACCCTTCTCACTGGACGTCCTGGCGCGAAAGGTCAGGGAGGTGCTGGCGGTAAAAACTGCTTGAAGCAAGGGCGAGAAACCTGTTCGGAAGTGGAAAAACGGTAGGGCGGGCGACTTCTATCGCCCCCACAGGGAGATGATCACCGCGCCGCTCACCATGATGCTCGCTCCGGCGAGCCTTCTTGCCGGTTCCTCCTCTTTGAACAGCACTCCCCCGTAGAGAACGCTGAAAACGATGCTGAACCGTTTCACGGAAATCATGTAGGCCACCTTGGTCAGAGAAAGAGCCAGGTTGTTGAATATGATCTGGAGAAAGAAGAGGAGACCCAGCGCAAAACCCAGCGAGGGATGCTCCAGGAGCGAACGGGGAGTCACTTTCCCTATCAGGTAGAGGCCGACCACCATGATCGAGTTGAAGGTGATGCAGTAGACGATGCCGAAGAAGATCGGAGAGGAGTGGATAATGGCGTTTTTCGCCAGCACGGAAGTGAAGCTGTAGAGGAGCGCCACCACGATCATGAGCCAGGAGCCCTTCTCCACCGCGATATTCCTGAAGGGGCCCAGGATACCGCGATTTCCGGGATTCAGGTTCAATATGTAGCTGCCGCAGACGGTGGTGAGTATCCCCAGGACGCCCGCCAGGTTCGGGATTTCATCGAGTATGACGAACCCGGTTACCAGGATGAACGCCGGAGTGAACGCAAGGTACGGAATGCTGAGCGAAAGCGGCGAGACCTTGATCGACTTCATATAGATTACGATAGCCAGGCACTCGAACGGAAGGCACGCCGCGAACGACCACCAAAATGTCGCGTCGAGCGCGGGCCGGGAGATGAACGGAATAGCCCCCAGGAAGAGCGGGAGGCTGTAGAGAAGCGGATATAGGCTCATCTCGAACGCACTCAAATGGGACAGGCGCTTCTTCACCCATGCATCCTGAGTAGCCACCGCCATGGCCGCCATCAAGGACAGCATCAGCCAGTTCATATATGTCGTTCCTCATGCGATACAGCGTGATCGATCAGGCGCCCGGCTCCAACGGGGTCGGGTCCGGACCAGGAAAAAGGGAAGCGGGAGAGGGCGGAAAGGGACTAAAAAGCAAAGAAGGCAGAACCGCATGGGCGGTTCTGCCTTTCCGGGAATTCGCCGGGCGGAATTCAGGCATACAGGCTCAAAGCAGTTTGCAGAGCCGCATCCGGTTTCACGGTCAAATTGTTCATTGACTGTTGAATCTGGTTCGGATTGGCCGGATTTCCCTGTCCGGTTTCGGCGGGAGCTACCCCATTCGCCGCCGGCGCCTGACTGGCGGCCGCAACTCCCTGACCGGCCGCAGCCAGGTATGCGGCCTGGACCCTCATTGCTCCTCCCTGCGCTACGGGTGGAGCCGCCTGCGGCGTCTGAGCCGTTCCGGCCGTCGCCTGATTCTGATCGGGCTGCTGCGGCGCGGTCTCCGCCGACTGCCCCAACGCGCCCGCCATATTGCTCTGGAGCGTCATTGCCCCCTGCAATCCGTTTTCTGAGAAAGTCACACGGTCCTGGTTCGGTCCATTGCCCTGCCCGTTTCCGTTCGGCACCGCACTGCCCAGCATATTCGGGACCCTGCGGCCGTTTTCCGCCCGGACCTGGGGGTTCTCGGCGTCGCGCTGCACCGGGACCATGTTCTGGATAGTCGTCATGGCGCGCACCTGCGTATCCATGTTCACAGCCATACCCCTCACCTCCTTTCAAAGTAGAATCGTGCATCCGTTCGCTTGCGTCCGTTTCGCCTCGGGTTGACCGGCATCCCCCGTCACCCCCCGCATCGCACAAGATAATCACTCGATCGCTTTCGCGGGAAATGTACGCCGGCGTGGCGGCGCTCCGGCAAAACCTTCATTACTCCATCCAACCGCCGATCCCTCAATGCAGGCCATACATCTCCTGTTCAGTACTTCGGCGGAACGGCGCTTTCACTTGAGCTTTTTTCGCATCAATCCCGAAAAAAATCGAGACGAGACAGAATCAGATCACCGAATTGTAGTTTTCATCCATGACCTTGCGGATTATCGCCGATATCTGGTTCTTGTTGAACGGCTTCATCACAAACTCCCTGATGCCCATGGCCTCCGCCTGCTCCCTCGTAACCGTCTGGCTGAACCCCGTGCAAAGAATCACCGGTATGTCCGGACGGATTCGCATCGCCTCCCTGGCAAGGTCAACCCCCGTTATACCGGGCATGGTCTGATCCGTTATGATCAAATCGAAGGACTGCGAACTGCCGTGAAAGATTTCCAGCGCGCTGAACGGGCTCGACGTAGCCACGACCTCATAGCCCAGGCTCTTGAGCACCCTCTCCCCCGAATCGACGATCATGAGTTCGTCATCCACGAACAGAATGCGCTCCTTGCCCCTGAGAGGACTGCCGGCGACTTCGCTTTCCTGCTGCAAAGAATCACCGACGACCTTGGGCAGAAACACATCGAAGACGGCGCCGTTTTCGACCTCGCTGTGCACTCTTATCGTTCCGCCGTGATTGCGTACGATCCCGAGGACTACGGCAAGGCCGAGGCCCGTCCCCTCTCCCGGCCTCTTGGTCGTAAAATACGGATTGAAGATGCGCTCCATGAGGTCGCGTTCAATACCGTGCCCCGTATCCCTCACCGAAAGCTTCAGATAGGTTCCGGGCGGCAAGTCGCGTCCTTGCGCTCCTTCCTCATCGATCACCTCCTCGTGCAGACCGATTTCCAGCACTCCCCCGCGTTCGCGCATGGCATGCGCCGCGTTGGTGCACAAATTCATCAGCACCTGGTGCATCTGGACGGGGTCGGCCATGACCATTCCGTCGAAGCAGGTCACATTCCGGCGAATCTCAATAGTGGACGGAAGCGACGCCCGAAGAAGCTTCAAAGCCTCGCTCACTATGGACACAATGCGCAAAGGCCTTCGCTCCTGTTCGCTCTGGCGGCTGAAGTGGAGGATCTGCTTCACGAGTTCCCTCGCTCTTTGCGCCGCCTTGAGCACCTGGGTCAGATCCTTCCGCAGCGTTGTCCCCTCGGGCAACTCGTCCATCGCCATTTCGGTATAGCCGATCACCGGACTCAATATGTTATTGAAGTCATGGGCGATTCCCCCGGCAAGCATGCCGATCGCTTCCATCTTCTGAGTCTGGCGGAGTTGGGCCTGAAGTTTCACTTCCTGGGTGACGTCCCTCCCCACGGCGATATAGTTCACCACTTCCCCGGACGCATCCAGAATGGGAGAAACCGCCACTTCGATTTCGTAGGGAGTCCCGTCGCTTCGCTTGTCGCTGACTCTTCCGTTGCAGGGACGGTCCCATGCAAGGTGCCCGTAAAGCGTCCGGAACCAGGAAAGGGCGCGCGGCCGGGCGCCGAGCGCTTCCTCCCGGCCGCAGCCCGTAATCTTTTCATAAGCGGGATTGATATACTCTATTTGCCCCCTCACATTCGTGATCACAATGGCGTCCGAGACATGTTCGATAGCGACCGACAGCCGCAGGAGTTGCTCTTCGAACCTCTTGCGTTCGGTGATTTCGCGAGCCAGGCACACCACGCTCACCGCATCGCCGCCGGCGTCCAGCACGGGGTAGGCGCGAACGAACAGGACTCTCCCGTCCGAACACGCGACCTCGCTCTCCTCCATTCGCATGGTCTTGAAGGAATCCACCGCGGGACACCCTTCACAAGGAGCGCCACGATTCGGCCAGAGCGAATAGCAGCAACATCCCTCCACATCACCATGACTGATGTTCAGTTCCTCGCATGCGGCCCTGTTGGCCCACTGGACTCTGAGCCCCTCATCGATATGGATCAATCTGTCGAGCATGCTGCTCAGGATGAGATCCTTCTCCTGTTCCGCCTTGACAAGCGCTTCCTCGGCTTCCTTGCGCGCCGTAATGTCGTGAACGATGGAATAGACCAGGGTCTTGCCATCGACCTCGATGGGCCCCGTGAAGACCTCGACGTCGCGGATGTCCTCATTCGCAAGCCGATGCTTGAAATCGAACCGCCCGCCCACGTCGTCCATCGCGCTCTTCATCTTCCCGAGCACTTCACCGAGCGGTAAGGTGTTGATTTCCGTAATGCGCATTCCGATCAAGACGTCCTTGGGATATCCATAGAATCTGCAGGCCTTTGGGTTGGCATCCACGATCGTCCCGTCCTTCGGATCTATGATCAGCATGACCATGCAACTGTTTCTGAACAGGCTCCTGTAGCGCTCCTCGCTCTCGGCGATAGCTTCGTGGGCCCGCTTCCGAAGCGCATCCTCGGCTTTCTTGATCCGCACCATGACGCGAATGCGCGCTACCAGTTCGGTGCTGTCTATGGGACGCTGAATGAAATCATCGGCCCCGGCTTCCAGGCCTCGCGCCTTGAGTCCCGGAGTGACATCGTGAGCCGTGATAAGAATGATCGGGATATAGGCGGTTCTTTCGTCATTCTTGAGACGCCGGCAAACCTCTATTCCATCCATGCCCGGCATTTGAACGTCGATGAGCGCTCCATCGAAATTGTGCTCACTCGCCAGTTCCACTCCCTGGTCGCCGTTCAAAGCCGAAACGATCTCGAACTCGGGCAGGTACTCCTCTATCACCGCGCTCAGAACCAGGATATTGTCCCACTTGTCATCGACAATGAGAAGAGCTGGTTTTTCCATGTTCTCTATTCCCCTTTTCCCAACCATTTGGCTATGATGTTTCCCAGTTCCGCCGGGTCAAAGGGTTTTGCAAGGTAATCGTCGCACCCTGCGGACAGAATCCTCTCCCTGTCTCCCCTCATGGCTTTCGCGGTAAGAGCTACGATCGGCACATTCTTTATTCCATGCATCTCCTTCATCTTCGCGGCGACTTCCAGCCCGCTCATGCCGGGCAGTTGTATATCCATCAGGATGAGGGACGGCGTATCTTCCCGAGCTTTTTCCATGGCCTCTCTCCCATCCCTTGCGGAGACATACCTGTAACCGAATTCATCCAGCACTCCGGAGATGACGACGAGATTGTCCGGGTGGTCCTCGACCACGAGAATGACCGGATCTCGGGAATCGGAAGCGGGCGAAATCCCGTCGCGCTCATCGGACGCCGAATCGGGCCGCGCTTTCCCCTCTTGGTCATTCCGAGAATCCTCCCGCGCCGTTTCGATGCTTTTCTCCAGAAGATTTCGAATGGAGGAGAAGAGCTCATTCCTGTCGATGCTGCCTTTCCGGACCAGTTGCTGGATGTTTTCTCTGAAGAGCCGTCTGCGGTCTTCCAGGGACAGCTCCTTGGCCGTCAGGACGAGCACCGGCACACGGGAGGTTCCGGCGTCACCGCGAATCCGTTCCAGGACGCCGAATCCGTCGATGACCGGTATCATCAGGTCGAGAATGACGGCATCGGGTATCCGGCTGCTCAAATAGTCCAGAGCCTGCTGGCCGTCTCCGGCGACTACCACCCTGTAGTGAAGTTCTTCCAGTATGGACCTGATCTGCAGCACGGCAATCTCGTTGTCCTCCACGACTAGAATGAGGGGCCTCTCCCGTGGGGACGTCTCGGGGGAGGAGAAGGAAGCCGGTCCCCGGACCGTCGGCTCGCGCCGTCCGGCGGGAAGGGGCAATGCGGCGGCATCGCCGGGATCGAAGTACTCCATGGGAAGGTTGAGCGTAAATGTGCTGCCCTCTCCCGGCTTGCTGCTGACGGAAATGCTCCCCCCGAGGAGAACCGCGAGCTTCCGAGATATCGCCAGCCCGAGCCCGGTACCCCCGTATTCCCTTGTCGTCGAACCGTCCACCTGCCTGAATTGATCGAAAACGAAAGCCTGCTCACTCTCTGGAATCCCGATACCCGTATCCCGGACTTCGAAGATGACCCTCCCGCCCAGGGAGAACGCTTCGACATGAACGCCCCCCTGTCTCGTGAACTTCACCGCATTGGAGAGCAGATTGAGCAGTATTTGATGGATTCTGTCGCGATCCGAATAGACCGGAGGAATGTCTCTCGTATTGGTTGTGAACGTGAGCCCCTTTTCCTCCGCCATATGGCGCACGGTCTCGGTAACACGCAGCATCAGGTCTTCGACGTTGAAATGCTGGGGCGCCACGTCCAGGCAACCGGCCTCGATCTTGGACAGATCCAGGATATCGTTGATCAGCCCCAGCAACTGCCTGCCGTTTCGCTCGATGAGTTGGAGGTACCCGGCGTCCTGCTCCGGTTTCTTGCACAGTCCCCGAGCGAGCATGAGTTGCGAGAGGGTGAGAATGCTATTGAGAGGAGTCCTGATTTCATGGCTCATGTTCGACAGAAATTCGGATTTCAACCGGTCGGCTTCCTTCAACTGCATGCGTTGCAGATCCAGTTCCGCAGCGCTCTCCCTGAGTTCCTGCGTTTGACCCTGCAGTTCTTCGGACTGGGCGATGAGTTCCTCGTTGGCGGCTTCCAGTTCCTCGTTGGCGGCCTGGAGTTCCTGGGCCATGTGCCATGTCTCCTCGTTCGCCCGGCATGCTGCGATGGTCTGCCCGAAGTTCACGCTCAGCGCCTCCGCGATCTCCACATCCTCCTGACGGTAATCGTAGAGGGACGCCAGCGCGATCACCCCTGTAATGGTTCCCATGTAATGGATGGGAATGAAGAGCAGCGCGCGCGGTTGGACTTCGCCGGCCTGCGTGCTGATGCGCATACCGTTTTCCTCGGGTATATCGTTGTAGACGAGCACTTTGCCCGCAGCCGCGGCCTGAGCGATCAAGCTGTCCGGCGGTTCGACACAGACCCCGGAGGGCATACGGTCACGGGGCAATCCGCTTGAATACACGTATTCCAGGGAGTTCTTGCCGTTGGCTGCAATATACATCCCTCCGGACTGCGAGCGGGTCAACTCCATCAAGAGCGGCAGCATTTCACGGGAGAGGGTGTCCAGCCGGTTGTGCCGGCCCGTCATCATGTAGATGGCTCCAAGAGCCTGATTCTTGCTCAACAGACGGTTCAGAGTTTCGACCATGCGGTTGATGTTTCTGGCAATCCTGCGCAGTTCCAGCGGACCGACTTCCCTTACGCGTAGCGAATGCTCTCCCTTTCCGATGCATCTGGCCACCATGGCGATTTCCATGGCGGGCTCGGCAATCTTTCGCGCAATGAAGATTCCGAGCATTATGGCGCACACCATGGCCAAAAGGGAAAACAACATGATGTCCCTGGCCATCGTATATATGGGTTCCTCGATTTCCTCCACGCCCTCTTTTACGACAATCCCCCATTGAAGCCGACTCACGTATCCGTAGGCGGCCATTGCGGGTTCGCCATGATAGTCCTCGCTTGTCACATGCCCCGTCATGCCCGATGCGGCGAGCCTTCCGGGCTCGAAATCAATCTTGATGCTTCCGACGGCGCCTTCGCTGAACTTCAGGGGCGCCTGGGCGATCCCCGCATGATTTACGAGAACGATCTCTCCCGTCTTGCCGATGCGTTTGCTCGCCAGTATGACGGAATAGATGTCACGGCTGATATCGCAACGAAATATCAGAATACCGATGACGGCTCCGGAAGTATTCGAGAAGATCGGACAGGCCAGAGTGATTTCGGGCCGCCTGTGCTCCGGACACATATGGACGTCGGAGACTCTGACCGTCTTCTCCCGCAGGAGGCTTTCCAGGCCGGCCGGATTCGACTCGAATCCCCTTCCCTGGACTTCAGGCGTTGCCAGGAAGGCGCTTCCCTTGACGGGATCGACAATTTCCACTTCATCGTAGCCGCGTTTCACCCGAAGGCTCTCCACATAGGCGCGTCTCTCTGCTGAAACTCCACTTCCCGCCTGCCAATCCTCGCAGATACCGACAATACTGCCGAGGCTGCTCCATGTCTCGACATCGCGGACACGCTCCTCTATCCACACATTCAGGCGTTCGACTTTCTCATCCCGTATGGTCTCGAGCTGGTTGAACATCTGCTCACGGATCCCCGCCGCCAGCTTGCCATAGGTAACCAGCCCGATCACCAGGCAGCAGAAAAGCGCCATGAGCCCCAGGCAGATGGCCAGTATCCGGTTCAAAGGAATCGCGTCCGCGTTAACCGCTCCGGGAACCACAGCCTCATGATCCGCCATCCCAAACCCCTGCGTCGACTGCCGCGTCAAGACGGATTGCCGGAATCTCTACATCCGCCGCTGAAAAATCCGCGCAGCCTTGTCAATGACATTGAAACACGATTCCAGTTCTGCTGAAAGGTACTCGGTGGACCCCAGGACAAGATAGCCGTCGTCGCCGAGGGTCCTGCAGATCTGGGCAAGCACCCTTCTCTGACCATCCGGCAAAAAGTAGATCAGCACATTTCTGAGCAAAACGAGATCGAAGGTTCCGAAAACGCTTTCCGACGGCGCGAAGGACTCCGGCGATAAGAGATCGTGCACGGAAAAATGGACCATCGTTTTCAAAAAGTCCTTCACCGCGTATTTGCCGTCCACTAATTCGAAACAGGAATCAAGAAGACCCAACTTCGCATTTTCCAGCTTATCGCGTGAATAAACTCCTTTTCTTGCTTCATCCAAAGCCGTGCTGTCGATATCGGTGGCAAAGACGAGAGGGCTCCATGCCTCCTCTTCCCCTTCCATCTGAAGGTGCACGAGCATGGCGAGAGAATAGGCTTCCTCTCCGGACGCGCAACCGGCGCTCCAGAGCCGGATATCGCGCGAACGGGCCTTCTGCTTGCAGGCGAAGATCTTGGGAAGAACCCGTCGGGCAATCAATTCGAACACGATCGAATCCCGAAAAAACGAACTCACATTAATGGCGATGGTATCGATCAGTTGAGTACACTCTGCGGGATCAAAGCGGAGATAGTCGATATAGGCGGCGACCTCGGAAATTCCCAACCTGGCCATACGCATGGAAATACGCCGCTCGAGGGTCGGACGCCGGTAGCCGCTGAAATCCATGCCTCGCAACTGCTTCAGTTCATTCAGGATCGGCTCTATCTCATGGTGCTGATGGCTGGACATACCCCACTCACACTGGTAGGAAAATAATTCCCGGCACTAAATACCGGCCCGGTTAACCCATTGTCAAGCTGTGGCCGGGGATGATCATACAGGCAGCGGGCTTCAGGAATCCCGACCATAATACTCCTGTTTTTCTCTTTTTTCCAATCCATTCAGTCAGACATAATGCGCTGCTGGAGGAAAAATTTTCCTCGTGGTCCACCGGGCCGTGAAAGGCGCTCCAATGAAAAATCCGCCTTGACTCGCCCGATGAAAAGAATGTAGTCTTCTTCCGGAGGGGAGCAGACGCAAAATTTTCTCAAGTAGAAGGCCCTATCAGCCGATTTCCTCATCAAAGACGATGTATGGTGCGGCACACAGGCATGGCATCCGTATTGCTAAGCAGTTGCATCAATGTGGATTTTGCAGTACTCGCGGCCGGTTTTACCGCTACTGCTGGTGAACGAGGATGATCTCAGTCATTTTTTAAGGAGAGGGGCACCATGGCACTACGAGTGAACACCAATGTGGACGCCATCGGTATTCACAACAGTCTGGTCGATACGAGCAAGAAGGTCTCCGATTCTCTGAAGAGACTGTCGACGGGACTCCGGGTCAACTCGGCCAAGGATGATGCGTCGGGTCTGGCCATTGCAAACAGATTCAAGTCCCAGGCGTCATCGATGCGGGTGGCGTATCAGAACTCGGCGGAAGCTCAGTCGATGCTCCAAACCGCTGATGGGGCATACAATAAGATCCATGATCTTCTCATGAGGATGAAGGATCTGGCCACGCAGGCGGCATCCGGACAGAGTTCCCAGTCGCAACTCGACAGCGAATTCCAGTTCCTGAAGTCCGAAATCGACCGGATTGCAGGCGCGACGAACTACAACGGCACGGCCCTGGTCAGCAGCGGCGGCACCAGCATGACCTTCCAGGTTGGCGCGGCAAACAGCGTGAACGACCGGATAACTCTGACGCTCAGTTCCGCCACGCTGAGCAGCCTCGGGGTCAACGCCAACGACCTATCGTCCGTCGGCGGCGCCCAGTCCGCGATGGACAATCTCGATACGGCCCTGGGCAGCGTCAACAACTACATGGCGAAGGTAGGCGCCTACCAGAACAGGCTGCAGTACA
>CAYOVG010000153.1:0-15601 GCA_964407285.1 uncultured Syntrophobacteraceae bacterium | reverse complement strand
GAGGTATTCCCAGAAAGATACGCCGAGCTTGCGGCAGGTCTTCTTCAGGCTCGGGCAGGTGTCTAAGCTTTTACGGCGTGGTCGTGGTTCTGATGGAAGCGCTCGTTGGGAGATCTTATGGCATCTTGTCATCGGCCAGGTCCATGTACTCTCACATCTCGTTTTGGTGCAACCACATGGGGTCTGCGTTATTTCAGTGGAACAGGGCTAAGGCGGAGGGCCGGGCAGCCGGGGAGGGGGCGGAGGCGGAGGTTCGGGGCGTTGGGAGGGGTCTTCGACAGGAACATAAATATTGAGGTTCTGGAGGACATCCCACTCTTTCTGCTGCGATTGCCGCTTTCGGTTCGCATTCTTCGGGGCCGCCTCCACCTGGACCGGGTTCCGGTACTCGTACTCGTCCACGCACTCGGGAACATCGGGAACGGGAGGAATGGTTCCGTACTGAATGTATCCCTTCTCCTGATCCATATATGCCAGGATTACTCGCGCACCGCCGTCAGGGTGAAAGGAGGTCGGGGACCCGGCCCCGGCGACGTGGCCGTCGGCAACCGGAGGCGCGGCGCTTCCATGAACCCGCGCTCCCGCAGCCGCTTCGTCAGGTCCTGACGCAACCACCGTCAACAGGAATCCCATGGCGCCGATCGCTCCCGCGCGCATCATTCCTGTAAACAGGCGCTTTCCGATCATGCTCGACTCCTTGGGGCGCTCCCGCCCCGCCGGATGAGATTTGGTCGTGTCTTGTCGGCGCATAGCTCGATGAACTGCATCGGGGCCGTATCCCGCAATGCGCAACCCATATCCCGCAACCCCTCCGCGAGGCGCTCCTAGGAGGTTATCCGGGAACTTGGTTTTGGCAATTTCGCAATCGTAAATTCAGGTGCTTACGACGGCGAAAATCGCAAGAAACGGCATTCTCGGACAGCCTCCTAGAGGTAATCCCCTCTTTGCCACTTCACGGTTTCCACGCCGGCGAGAACGCTCATTTCAGCACCGATTTGCTTGAGAGGATGGCCATCGGGAAGGTCCTTCAGTTTGTCCTGCAATCCGTCCACCTCACCGGAAAGAGCGCTGATCGCCCTGTCTATCGCTTTGAGGCTTACCGTCGGGTCCTTGAGGCTCTTCTCCACGTTCTCGAAACTGCTCATAGCAGACTCGATGCTATCCGCCATCTCGCTCTCCTCGCTACCGCCCCCGAGGCTCACGGGGGAAATCCCGGAAAGTGAATCGATCATATCGAAAGGGGCGATACCGGCGGCGGAGGCCGGTCCCGACCGCGCGGCGGTTTCCGCATCCATCAGGCGCTTGAATTCGTCGCCCTTTACCGCTCCCTTGTCCCTGGAGGTCTCAACACTTCTCTCAATGCCCTGGCTCCCGGTCACATCACCGATCTTCATTGTCCCACCTCCGGAAGAGCTTCTTCATACCGAAGCAAAAGTCCTGCAACCCGTCCATCCCGTCTTTCGCATCCTTCGTATCCCCGGACCACCGGGGCCGAAGGTCGCCGCGCCGTTCCACGTTCCTTCCGGTCGTATACTGAAAGCAAGTCCCTTGCCAGGGGGCGGGGACGAGGAAGAGCCGTTCGGGAACGAGGAACAACCGGGCCGAAAACGAACCCGGCGCGCCGGAGCCCCTGCCGAACGGGAAAGTTTTGCCGCATTCCGGGAAGAAAGTGCCGGACCCCGTACCCCGAATGAGCACTCATGAATTCACGGTCCGGCGGCGGTGACCGGTATATCCACGACCACCCTGGTCTCTTCGCCCTCCCGCGTCAACTCCAGCGTCGCCCCGTACGGCTCCAGCAACCGTCTGGCGGCGTACAAACCGAAACCGTAGTGACTCTCTCCCTTGCAGGCGTCCAGAACGCCCTGAGGCCACGCCGAATAGAACAGATCGAAAGCGGCATCCGCCTCCAAACCTTCCGCGGGACCGCACCCCGTGTCCTTTACCACGACCCGGACCCGTTCCTCCTCGCGCAGGTACTCGACGGTAAGACGCTTTTCCTCGGAGGCGCGCATCGCCGTTATGGCGTTTTTGAAGATATAAACAAAAGCCGGCACCAGGCTGTCTCCGGGAATGCGTATCGGCGGCATCGCCTCCGGGAGCCGCAGTTCCACGAGCACGTTGTGCTTGTAGAAAAGATCGGCGCGAAAAATACGGGCCAGTCTCCTGATCACCAGGATGAGATCCACATCCTGCTCCGACCGCTCAGCCTCGCGCAACACCATGAAATCCCGCAACATCTCGATCAACACCGAAAGCTGCAGGCTCATCTGTTCCATGCGCTTCGCCTGTTTGTCGTGGAGGGCCTCCCATTCCTCGACGGACCCCTGCAGCCGGGAACGGACAAACTTGTCCATCTTCTCCCGGCCCCGCGCAAACATCTCCAACAACATGGAAATATTGTGCAAAGGCCCGTTCACATTGTGGATCAACCCCTGTACGAGGTCGCCTATGTAACTGGTGCGCTCCCTGTCGATCAGCGCTTCCAGGCATTTCTCCACGATGTCGCTGCAACGGTCGCCGGGAGAATCGTCGCTTGCTCGCTCCCGCTCTTCACCGGCCTTATCGCCCGTCAGCATATGGCTATATCCTCGCGAATCCGAAAACCGCACGGACGGCGCCGCAAATCAGTACCACTCCCCGGCCCTGCTTTGCTGCCGCTGCTTTCTCTCCGTCTGAAACACCAGCCGGACAATGGCTCGCCTGTCATCTTCATCCAACTGGGTGAATTCCACGCCCAGTATATAAGACGGCGCTTTTCCTTCCTCCCCGGGAGATTCCTGCATCCTGCACACTCTGCCCAGTCCGAAAACCGGCCGGGGGTCTCCATACGCGGCAAATATGCAAAGGTCCAGAACGGTTCCGACCGGGTGATTCTCCCTCGTCTTCATGGACAACCCACCGCCGCCGATATCTATCACCTCGCCGCTGAAGTGGTAAGTCTTGCCGCTGCTTTCCCGCTCCATGGAGCCTATCAGCCGATCCAGCTTGGCCTCGATACGCTGAAGGTATCCGACGATCAAGTTTTGCATTGCGTCGTTTTCCCCCAGTGTTTCACGCAGGCTCTCCCGCGGGAATGAAACGTCACGCTTCTCGAGCCCCATCGCCAGCGGAGCCATGCCATCTTCCGGAAGCACGTCGTAGTTGACCATCAGCCCCGAAATCTTAACTCTCAGGTATTCCCTCTCCTGCATGTTCTCTTTCCGTCTCCCGATTCTCCACACATTCGATGAAGGCGACCGCCGCTTCGGGATCGAACTGCGTGCCGCCGTTTTCCCGCAATTCGCACACTGCCTTGCGCCACGTCATTGCCTGCCGGAACGGACGCTCCGTGGTCATGGCGTCGAATGCCTCGGCAACCGCAACAATCCTGGCGAGGACCGAAATCTCCTCTCCCCGAAGCCCGTCCGGATACCCGGTCCCGTCCCACCGCTCGTGGTGGTGCCTCACTACTGCTCTCTCGTCAGGACTGAACCCGAACCCCGAATCCGCCAGAATGGAATCCCCCACAACGGTATGCTGCTTGACGTGCTCGTACTCCTCCCGGCTCAAGGGACCCGTCTTTCGCAAAACGGCGTCCGCGGTCCCGACCATGCCTATATCATGCAGGTAACACATGGCCCGTATAGATTCAACCTGCGATTCGGAAAGATTGAGCTTGCGAGCGGCGCCGACCGCGTATTGGGCAACCCGCATCGAATGCCCGGTCATGAAACCGACCCTGGTTTCGAGGGCCTCGACGATGGACGCGAGCACCCTGTGGACCTGCCGCGAGAGAGAGCCCGCCCCGGCTCCACAAGGCTGCGCTCCCGCCCGGCATTCGGCCGCCGGATCGATACCCCCGGCATTCACGCCCGAACCGCCCGAGGTGCTCGCGCCCGAGGCGCCCATGGACGCGGCCAGGAGCCGCCTGTCCTTGGCGACTCTTTCCAACGCTAGTTCGAGATCCTGGAACGTGAAGGGTTTCGTGAGAAAGTCGGAAGCACCCTTGCGGACGGAATTCAAAACGCCTTCCCGCGTCGGGTAGCCGCTCATCATAACCGCCCTGAGCCCCGGATTGCGGGCCATCAGCACTTCCAACAACTCCAGGCCGTCCCCGTCGGGCAGTTGCAGATCGATGAACGTGCAGTCAAACTCGCGTTCATCCGCGAGATCGACGGCTTCATCCCAGGTGAAACAGGATTCGATGCTCCCGCAATCGAGCCGCTTGAGGTAATCCCGCAGCAGATTGTTGAGCAGTTCATCGTCTTCTACGATCAGGATATCCATTAGCGCGTCTTAATCCGCCCTGCTGAGGTACATCTTCTTCAACCGCTCGAATTCCGCTTCGGTAATGGCATCGGAACGTCGGAGTTCCTTCAGACGTTCCAATGCCAGAAGAATCTGGTCCGGATCTTTTTCAGGCGTATCGAGCAGTGAGACGGGAACGGTGTACCGTGGCAGAATGAAGTAGGATTTGGAGGCGGTCTCCCCTTGCCGGCTATCCGAACTCGTCTTCTCGCGTTGCCTTTCGCATTCCGATTCAAGCTGCTGCAGTCTTTTGCAGAGATCCTGAGCTTCCTGGAGGAGGGTGATTCTTTCTCTCAACATCGAAACTTTTTCGATGGCGTTACGCACCGGCACCTTTATTTCGTCCAGCTTGAACGGCCTTTGAATGTAATCATACGCACCCTGGCGCACGGCTTCAATGGCGACATCGAGATTTCCATAGCCGCAGATGACTATGGTCAAAATATCCGGCAGGCGCAGGCGCGCGTCGTGCAACAGCTCCATACCGTCTTTGCCGGGCAAACTCAAATCGACGATAAGGATGTCGAAACGCTTCGACCGGATCTTCTCGAAAGCTTCGATGCCGTCCCCAGCCAAAGCTATTTCAACCCTCTCCTGCTGGATCGCGTCCCGCAGGATTTCGCGGCACACTTCATCGTCATCGGCGATAAGAATCCTGAAGGGCTCTTCCACATCCTATCCTGAAACACCGGATTTCATTGCGTCGCGCCCAGTGTCGTCAAGCCTTGCCTTCAAACAGGACCCCGCGCAACTCCTTCAATTTCTCACGCAGTTTCAACACGTCTTCGGGCGGCAACTGGCGAATGAGTTCACCATTGTCGTCGAGCACCTGGACCACGAGGTTGTTCGTCTTATCATCCACCTTAAAGTTAAGGCTGATGTTCAAATCGGACAGATACGACTTGATTTCGTCGGTAACTTCCTGAATTTCCGTAGGAACAATCTCGTTTCCCTTCGATTGTCCCTCTTTGTCCTTCTTTTCCTTGTCAATCTTGCCGCTGTCCGCCCTGTCGCTCCGGGGAACGGGCTTGATCGACCGGGTTTCCTGAGAATTCTGATCAGGCCGCACCCAAGGATCGGCAACTACTGACTGCAAACTGTTGATTCGCGTTTCCATTTCGGCTACCTCCCACCTCGCAAGGAGCAATTCCAGTGCATCCACTGCAAAACGCAAAAACGGCTCAACGCCATCCCATCTCCTGCCCCCAAACATACCCTCGGGACGCCCATCTTGTAAACAATATTATCTAAAACCCGGCCATCCCCATTATTCTATCGGCATCGTGGGAGAAGTACATGAACTTTTTGTTTTCGCCCCCCTACTCACCCCTACTCACCCACTCACCCATTCACCCATTCACCCATTCACCGTCCCTTCCCCTTCCCCACCAACAATCCTTTTGAGTATTCCCGCTTTTTCCGATATCATGGTTTGTGTCATGCACTTATCCGGCATCGGTCCTCCGACTCACTCAAAGAGAGCAGCAGGTGCGACAATGGTAAAACTGCCCATATCGATCGACAACGACATCCATCTTCGCCCCGCGGACAAGGAAATGGTAAAAACCACTTCCAAGATCCTCGGAGCGCGCCACGGGGAATACATCATCATCGACCACCCCGTCATTCGCATGAGCGAACGAATTGTGGCTCACCTGGACGGCGACCTGCTCTGCTGGTTTTTCCATGAGGGCAACACCTACAAGTTCCACAGTCGAATCATTAAAAAGCTTGCGCATCAAGTAAGTCTCCTGGATTATCCCTCGGTATCCGCGGTGGACATCCAGAAAGTGTGGAAGTCCCACAGAATCCAGGTCAACCTCGAGGTACTCATGACCATAGACGGAATCAGGGGAACCATACGGGCGATCATGGACGATATCAGCGAAGGCGGATGCTCGATTACCATCCCTTCCCTGGAAGTGGTGGCCAAAGACAGGGCCTGCACGATGGACTTCGCTCTCGTAAATGGGGAGAAGGTAAAGGGACTCACCGGAATCGTGCGCAGTGTGCGCCATGTGGCTTTGAAAAAAATCACGGAACTCGGGGTCCAGTTCACCGGCCCCCCCGAACTGCTCGATAAGATAGTTGCGTTCTGTCAGCTTTGCATGTATTTCAAAGTATAGTGATAACGACGATTCACCACGAACGGAGACCTATCCATGAAGGAAACTTCTTACCTCCAGGGTCGAACGGACCTGATCGAAAAATTCAGCAGACTTCCTTTCCTGCGCCCATTCAGCAAGGACCAGATAACGGAAATACTGAAACTGAGCAAGATCAGGCGCTATGACGCCGGGGAGACGATCATAACGGAAGGGACCATGGACGTATGGATTTACATCCTTATCTCGGGTGAAGTCCGGGTATCCCGGAAGGGAAAGGTCCTGAGCACGCTGGACCAGGCCGGCGACCCGTTCGGCGAAATGTCCGCCATAGACGGAGAACCACGCTCGGCTACCGTTTATGCCGCAAGGGACACCACCTGCCTGGCCATGGATGCATCCTTCCTGGAAAGGACCGAGCTTAAAGACCGCAATATCCTGTTCGCCATTTTCTACCGTATGCTCGCGGAAATACTCGCCAGCCGCCTGAGAGTCATGAATGAAAAGTTCGTTCAAATCAAAGACGATCTCGAACTCCTTCGGCTGACCACGTACGAGTGGGATCAACCGGAACGCTGATGGCCCGTGGCGGACGGTGATCATCGTTTCGGCCGTACCCGCCGGTTCGCCTTTCATACCTCGGGGCGAACGGTGACGGGGTTCGCGATGACCCGAACGAACGTCGTTGCCGCCGCGGCATTCCGCCGGATAGGCGAGAACCGAAATGACGAAGAAATGTCCTGCATGCAATAGAGTCGTCCAGGTAGAGGAGGGAAATCTCTGCCCTCTGTGCGGGTGGGAATTCAAATCCTATTTCAAGGGAATGTCCGACGAGGAAAAGGCCCTCTACCTGAGGAAACTCGCCCGGGCCATAAGAGACGGCGCGACCGTGGACAGCAGCGCCCGCCGGACGGCTCAGCCCGCTCAACCGGTTGGGTCCGAACCGGCGCGCGAAACGGCCGGGCCCGGCGAGCCGCCCGAAAGCGGCATGGACCCGCGCCCTGCACAGGCGATCTATCGCGAAGACACTCCCGTTCCTGTTCTGGACCGCGATCCGTTCGAATATCCCGAGGAATTCAAAGCCCGGATGGAAGGGCATCCGCCGGTAATCGCCGGTACGGCGCAACTGCTGAAGGAACGATACGAACTGGAATCCGGGATCTTCCCCGCGGCCGTGCAGTGGCGGGACTGGGTCAGGCCGCTGCTGAAGCGCCGGCTCGATTCACGCGCCTTCATCCGTGCGGGCAGGGACCTTGCGCGCTCCATCTATGGGGCGGGTCCCGCCTGCCCCGTTTATGTCCGCCTCACGGTTGAAGGTGAAGGACCGGTCGTTGCCGGAGCGGTGCTGTGGCGGCTCGGAAGAGCGTTTCCCCTGGAAATGGAGGTCCGGGAAGAGGCGCCGGCGGAGTGCGCGAGCAGCGTGTGGAAAGAGCCGGTAACGGGAATGGAGTTCGTACTGGTTGAAGGCGGATGTTTCGTGATGGGGTCCGGGGCCTGGGACGGAGGAGAGCCTACCCCTGAAAACCGCCCTCACGAAGTCTGCGTGGACCGGTTCTGGATGGGTAAGTATCCGGTCACCCAGGGTGAGTGGCGACGGATTATGGGGAGTAACCCGTCCCAATTCAAACTGGGAGACAGGCGCCCCGTCGAATGCGTCTCCTGGCTCGACGTCCGGCAGTTCATCAAAAGGCTCGCCGCGGTCAACGACGGACTCCACTCGTTTCGTCTCCCTACCGAGGCGGAATGGGAATACGCCTGCCGCAGTGGCGGAAAGCCGGAAAAGTACGCCGGAGCGACCGGGGACAATCCGGATGAACTGGCCTGGCTCCCCGGAAACAGCGGCGGCATGTCCCACGAGGTCGGAACGAAGAGGCCGAACGGCCTGGGGCTGTACGATATGAGCGGCAATGTGTGGGAGTGGTGCGAAGACATTTACAGCGATACGGCCTATGACCGCCATGAACGCTCCAATCCGGTTTGCCGCGTGGGAGAGCCGGACCGGGTGATCCGCGGCGGCAGTTGGTTCAACGATAAGGACTTTGCGCGTTGCTGCTCCCGAGGTTTTATCGACCAGACCTACCGGCGCCACTACATCGGCTTCCGCCTGGTCAGGGTCGATCAGCGGTAATCCCGTACTTTACATACTTTATCATTAATGCTTATGGAACTTAAAAGCGCGGAAGTTGTCTCAACCCTCGAGAGCGTCCCGCAACCGGAAGCGGGGGCGCGGGACCGGGAATGCATCGAGGCGTTCCTGGCGGGGGACAGGAGCGCCTTCGACCGGCTCGTGGCGCGTTACATGGACAGGACCTTCAACCTGTGCTGCCGCTACCTGGGAGACCCGGAGGATGCAAACGACTGCGCCCAGGAAGTTTTCGTCAAGGTATACCAGTCACTGAAGAAGTTCAGATTCGAATCGTCATTTTCGACATGGCTGTACACGATAACGGTCAACACCTGCAAGAACAGGCTCAAGTCCGCGGAATACCGGTACCGCAAAAGAATGGTCCCGATTGCGGCGCCTGGCGGGGATGAAGGATCGGACGGGCGCTCGCCCTCGGGCGGACGCAGTGGAGCCGTGGGAGAACTGGAAGATCCCGCGCCGTCTCCCCTGGCCGAACTGACGAGGATGGAAAGCGAGGCGCTGGTAGCGCGGGCGATCTCCACGCTGCCGCACGACGCCCGGGCGGTGCTCGTGCTTCGCGACGTGGAAGGACTTTCCTATGAGGAAATAGCCGGAGTTACGGGTTATAATATCGGCACGGTGAAGTCGAAACTGGCCCGCGCCAGGCAGCAACTCCGGGAGAAACTGAGGGGAGCGGTCTGAGTGGAATGTTCTGAAATCGGCAGCCTTCTATCCGAATTCCTGGATGACGCACTCGATCCCTCCACCAGGGGGCGCGTGGAGGAGCACATTTCCCGGTGCGGCGCCTGCGCGGCGGAACTGGCGGCATTGCGGGCATGCATCGAAGCTGTGCGCTCCCTCGAAAAGGTGAGCGCTCCCCCGAACTTCCTCGCCGGCGTGCACGAACGGATCGGGACCGAGCAGCCTCGGCCGTTTCCGGAGCGCCCGTCCCTGTGGAAAAGGATCGCGGGAAGGCTGCTGCCCTCCCGCGGATTCAAGATACCGGCGGAGCTTACGGGCCTCGTGACGGCGAGCCTCCTGGTGGTCGCCCTGTACTACGCCATGCAGGGCGGGAAAGACGCGGCTTTCATCCCCTCCGCCCCCGCTCCCCGGCAGCCGATACAGCAGCCTTCCGTAGAGGGACCCGGCGGGCATCCCCGAACACCCGAAGCACCGACCTCCGAAACGCAAGTATCGCGGGAAGGGTTGAAACCCGAGGGCTTGAGATCCGAAGAATCGAGATCCGAGGGCTCGAGATCCGAAGAATCAAGATCCACAGGATCGAGCCCCGAAGAGCCGGGACCCGCGGGGCCGAGACCCGAGAAACCCGGACACGGGGAACGGAAAGACGCCTTTGCGTCTCCTCGCACGTCCGTCGCCCCGCCGTCCAGGGAAAGAAGACCGGAGCCGGAAAGCGCCCCGTTCTTCAAAGCCCTCGAAAAGCCGCCCGCGGGCTCTCCTCCGCCTTCCGTCTCATCGCCCGCGCCTGAGGCCGCTCCGGTTCCCGGCCCTCGGTCTTCTCCGGGAGTCTCGTCCGTCCCGTCTTTGTCGCGGAGCGCCGTCGAACTGACCCTGCTGATCGCACCGCCGCCTCCGCAGTCGCTTCGAGAGCGGGAACAGGATCGCGCAGCCATGCCGCCGCAAGCCATGGGCGATTCGACTGCATCCCCGGCGGATGAGGCAAGGAAAGAAGCCCATCTCCCGGCAGCCCCTCCCGCTTCCCCGTCGCCCACGGGCGCTGCATCCGAAGCCTTCGCCCCGGAACCGCATCGGACCGTCGGCGAACGGGACAGGATCGCCGGCGGGAGGATGGCGAGAATAAGACAGATTGTGGAAAGTGCTGGAGGGTCGGTGCGGAAAGTCGAGTCGCGCAAGGAAGGCGACATGAACGCGCAATCCATCGAAGTACGGGTCCCCGCCCGGAATTATGCTTTGGTATTGAACGAATTGCGCAGCCTCGGCGAACTCCGGGAACCGCCGGGAGAACGGGACGCCGCCCCTGCCGGTTATGGAGATGACGAACCGCTACCCCTGCGTATTCGGCTCGTTTTCCCCCGGTGAGGATTCCAGCCCACACCGGCCAATGCGGGACCCGACGCTTTGCCGGCGCTTGGTACACAAGTGGGACAGATGGTCGGCCGAAAAAAAAGCGCTCTCGAATACGCTACGCTTCTTTCTCCTCCGGGCCGGGAAGCGCCGGACGCTCGACCGCGCCGGGCAAGGCCCCCGCGCCATCCCGGTCTCTTCCATTCACCAGGACCACCATTTCGGATACGAACCAGCCCATCTTTTCAGTCTCTCCGTTCATCTCCTCCGATGCGGAAACCGACTCCCGGGCATTGACGGCGTTTTCCCGCGCCACCTGCTCTATTGCCGCAATCGCCCTGTTGATCTGATCCACCTCGCCGGCCTGCTCCTTCGACGCGGCGGAAATCTCCTCGACCAACTCCCCGGCCCGCCGGGCCTCGCTTGCAGCGCGTATGAAGGCGGTCCGCGTCTTCGAAACCACCTCCGCCCCCCTCCCCACTTCCTTGAGGGTCGCCTGTATCATATCGGAGGTGTTCTTTGCGGCTTCCGCGGCGCGAATGGCAAGGTTTCTCACTTCATCGGCAACGACGGCGAACCCCGCTCCCGCCTCCCCCGCGCGCGCGGCCTCCACCGCGGCATTCAGCGCCAGCAGGTTGGTCTGGAACGCGATTTCGTCGATATTCTTGATGATCTTGGACGTCTCCTTGCTCACGCCGGATATTCTCTCCATGGATTCCGTCAGATCATCCATGGAGGAAGTGGCCTCATCCATCATGCTGGTGGTTTGAACCATAATCGTATTCGCATTGCCGGCATTCTCGGCATTTTGTCTCGTCCGCTCGGAAATTTCATGAAGCGAAGCCGCCGACTCCCCGATGGCCCTGTCCTGCTCGGACGCGCCATCCACGATCTTCCGGCTGACGGAAAACACGTGGCCGGAGGCCAGCGCAATCTGCCGGCTCACCTCCTTGAGGCCGGCCACGGTGCGGTCGATCACCTTAAAGGCGCTACTTCCCACGAACCACACCACGAAAGCAAAAATCACCACCGCCATGGGCACCGCCATGAGAGAGTTGACGAGAGACTTGAACCGCATGCCCGAGATCGTCTCCTCGGCCTGGGCTTTGGCCTGAGTAAGATTCTTGGTCGAGAACCTGAAGAAGGCTACCCCGGATGTCTCTCCCGGTTTCCAGTCCAGGTGGCAACGTACGCAATCCGCATCGACATGCTGCGGCTGGTAGATCTCGATGGCCTCATCCGTGTGCCGGAGAATACGCTGAGAATTCGAAGCGAGTGCGGACTGCATGTCGGCAGGAAGGCTCTTCTTCAAATTGGAGTCGTCCGAAGAATAGGTGACTATCCCTTCACGATTGAACAGGGAAAACTCCAGCAGCCCCTCCACTTCCTTCTGGGCGTGGAGAATCCTGGTAAACTTCTCCATCTCCCCCCGTTCGAGGGACCCCTGAACGGCCTGCTGGACGGACCTGTAAATATTCATTGCCTGTCGTTCTTCGGCGTCCTTGAGAAGACGCAGGTTGGAAGCCGCAAGATCGGAAATGAAGCCTCTCACGCTAAGATACTGGAATAGTTGAAACATCGCCATTATCAGGATAAAGCAGGCAAGGAGCCAAAAAATGAGTCTGGTCTGCAGTTTCATGAGAGCCACCTTCCATTTGCGCCGAACAACCTGTTTGCCGAACGATCTATTTATTGTTCTTCACGAACATGGGAAATGCAGCCTTGAGGGCGAAGTTCTCGGAGGCGCACCCTATACAGGGCGAACCCGCCTTGATGCAGTGATTCGCGCCTCCATTCCAGAGGCGCAAGGTACAATCGGCATGGGTCAACGGGCCAAAGCACCCCAGTTTGAAGAAGCACCCGTCCTCGGAGAACGTCCGGGCGAACCGCTCCCTTTCATAATCCGCGAAGCGTGGACACTGATCGTGGAGCGTCTTGGAGAAGAACATCTTCGGACGTCTTTTGTGGTCGAGGGGCGGAAGTCCGAACTTGATTTCATGGGCCAGGGTAGCCACCATCCAGTCGGGATGGGCCGGACAGCCGGGAAGCGCGATGACTGGAGTCGATATTCCCTTGCTCTCGAGAAACCGGGGGACGCTCACCGCCCCCGTGGGATTGCCCTCCGCGCAGGGTATCCCGCCGAAGGACGCACAGGTGCCGATCGCCAGCACGGCTTTGGCGGCCCTGGATGCCTCGACGATCAACTCCTCGATCGGTTTTTCCCCCATCTTGCATGCATGGGGCATTTCCTGGGGAATGGCCCCCTCCAAGGCGAGGTAGTACCCTCCCTGCTTTACGGTCCCGTCAATGACGTCGCTGCAGGTTTTGCCCGTAGCGGTGGAAAGGGTCGAATGGAAGCGTAGCGATATGTAACTTGTAAGTACCTGAACGGGATCGGGGTTCTCACAATTGAGGAGAGAGACGGAGCATCCGGAGCAACTCAACCCCTGGAGCCACAGAACCGGAGGCCTCCTTGCCGTGAGTT
The DNA here is from genome assembly GCA_964407285.1 of uncultured Syntrophobacteraceae bacterium. Lineage (GTDB taxonomy): Bacteria > Desulfobacterota > Syntrophobacteria > Syntrophobacterales > Syntrophobacteraceae > CAYOVG01. The sequence goes on along the minus strand of CAYOVG010000153.1, from coordinate 2,550 downwards.
CGCCGAGAGCATCGGCAATCCGTGGGGCGCCCGCGGAACCTGCCCCTATCAGGGCCGCCAGCCTGATGCTGAAATACATGAATTCTCGCCGGGTAAAATTCGACATGGCGACCTCTCGCTATGGGCTGCGGGTTACGGGTTGGAAACCGAGACGACAAAGAGCGCAGTTGCACGACTGTAAGCCCTTCACCCCGGCCTTCCCGACACCTCCGTATATTTTTGCCTGTAAATCCCGATAATCCTGTCTTCTTCCAGTCGTCCCGTCGTCCGCTTTTCCTCCCGTCCCAACTAGTGGACGGCGCAGGCGATGCACGGATCGAACGATCGCACCACGCGGGCCGCTTCGATCGGATTGGCGGCGTCGGCAATGGGAGTGCCTTCCAGCGACTGTTCCACGGGGCCGGGAGTTCCACCGTCGTCCCTGGGCGAGCAGTTCCATGTCGTGGGCACAACGCACTGGTAGTTGCCGATCTTCGAATCGACGACATCGATCCAATGCCCCAGCGCCCCACGGGGAGCTTCCGTCAGTCCGGCGCCGGTTCCTTTCGCGGGAACGGAGAAATCCTTGAAGGAGGGCTCCGCGGGATTGAGTTCTTCAACCCAGTCCGCCATACGGTCCGCCACAATTTTGCATTCAATGGCCCTGGTCAGGTGACGCCCCATGACCGAATCCAACTCGTCGGGCCGCTTTCCGACGACGCCCGCATACCGGTCCACCAGTTCTTTCACCTGCGTGTTCCCGCCGGACATGTAGGCTATTATCAGCCGGGCGAGCGGCCCCACTTCCATCACGGTCCTGTCGTAACGCGGGGCCTTTATCCAGGAGTAAGCCGTCTTCTTCTCGGGGTCCGCCACCGTTCGGCCGGAAGCCGGGTGCAGGCCCGAACCGGACGAATAGTAGGAGTACCCCACTTCCTCCGTGATTTTTCCGGCATCGAAGGGAATCGCCTTCCCCTTCATTACGACGCCCGCGGGAAAGAGTTTCGACCCCTGGTCGGAAGCGGACTGCGGAAAAACGCCGTACGACAGGTAATTCCCGCACCCCTTGCCTTCATGCAGGTATTCGGGAAACGCCTTTGCCACCTCCACCACGTCCGGGAGGTAGCATCCATCGATAAAGGTGCGCAACTGCTTGAGCATCGAACGGTAGGCGGCGATCTTGTCCGCCGACGCCTTTTCGGTGATCCCCCCGGGGACGAGCGCAGGACTGTGCGGGAGCTTGCCTCCGAAAACGGCGGCCATTTTATGTGCAAGAGCCCGCATTTCCAGGGCTTCCAGGTAGTGCTTTATCGCCAGGATGTTCAATTCCGTGGACTGGATATAATTGCCGTTATAGCGGGGGAGAAACGGGGCGCCGGGATAAAGCTCCCTGGACGCCGTCTGGGACTGGACCCACGCCTTCAGGCCGTTCAGTCCGGGATCGCTTCCGTTGTAGCCGGTCACCGCTGCTATATCCACAAAATCCAATGCGGAAAGCTGATAGAAGTGGACGATGTGCGACTGGATGAAGTTGGCCCCCTGGATGAGGTTTCTGCCCAGTCTGCCGTTGGTGGGAGGCGCGACCCCGTAGGCCGCATCCTGGGCCAGCACCGATGCGATTCCGTGCGAGATGGGGCAGACACCGCAAATCCGTTGAGTAATCTGCTGCGCATCCAGCGGGTCCCTTCCCTTCAGCAACACCTCGAACCCCCGAAACATCTCACCCGAACTGAAGGCCTTGACCACCCGGCCGGACTCCACTTCGACGCGGATGGCGAGATGCCCCTCGATCCTGGTGATGGGGTCGATCACTATGTTCTGCATCCGTCTGTTACCTCCCGCATGTTGAAAGCGACTATATTTTAACCCATTGATAATCAAGTCAATATCTTGTCCGACCAGTCAGAACGCCGCTCCCGCCCGGAATGGAGACCGAAAAGCAGGCGCCGCATTTGCCGTCGCAGACCGCCATTCAGAGGAGATGAAGAAGAAAAGCAAATACAGCAAGAATTGGAATCAGATACTCTAGAACGCTAACAGAAACTGGAAAAGACCACTATCCCGCGGACCCTGCTCACACCGGCGATACATTCTCGCCACAACGAAAGCCACGCTGCACGCCGACCCTCGCTTATAACCATTATCATTGCTACGGAGAATCGGGAGCACTCGAACATTCATCGCCAGCCGTTATGGTAAACGCCCTTTTGTTGCATACAACCTGAAAATCGACTTTACGCAAATACCTATAGCCTATCTACAGTATTGAGCGCAAGAAAAAACTGGGATGCCTCCTCCATGTCGCCCGAAGGGACGGGACCCGGAAATACTCTCGACTTGACGACACCGCGAACCGCCATGGATTGTCGCCCACATGCCCCCGACAAAAGGGCCGGGCCACAGTTCCCTCACCGGGTATCGAGCCAAAGTCAACGACATTCATCTCTCCCGATCGTCGCGCACGATTTTGTTTGACACGACATCCCTGTCCGGGCATTTTTTCCGGCCGCCACCAGAGATTTTACTTGACACGAAACCCCGGCCCGTGCGATTTTCCGCAACCCGCAACCC
>CAYOVG010000152.1:0-15617 GCA_964407285.1 uncultured Syntrophobacteraceae bacterium | reverse complement strand
GTCAAGAAAGACGGGACCAGGTTGGCGGTTGAAATATCGTCCGGCGGCTTCAAAGATAAGCAGGGGGAGGAAAGGAGCATCGTCATCCTGCGGGATACAACCGGGCGCAAGCGTGCGGAGGATGCCCTGCGGCGGAGCGAAGCGCGGTGGAACGCGGCCATCGAGAGCTTTGCCGAAGGCGCCGTCATCGCCGCCGAGGACGAGCAGGTGATCTACTGGAACCCCGCCGCCCGCGAGATGCACGGCTTCGCCCACCCGGACGAGGGGATCGAGCCCCTGGAGAAGACCCCCGTCACGTTCCAACTGTGGACCCCCGACGGCAGCCGTATGCTGGCATTGGACGAGTGGCCCATGCGGCGGATCAAGCGCGGCGAGACGGTGCGCAACCTGGAGTTGCGCATCCGCCGCCCCGACCAGGGCTGGGAGAAGGTATTCTCCTACAGCGGCGCAATGGTCGAGACCGCCGGCGGGGAACGACTGATCTTCCTCACGTGCCACGACCTGACCGAGTTGCGCCGAACCGAGGATGCCCTGCGCCGGAGCGAGCAACACCTGCGCAATGTGCTCGACAACACGGTCGCAATGATCGGCATTATGAATCCCGACGGGACGCTGATCGAAGCCAACCGCACCGCCCTCGACGCCGCCGGTCTCAAACCGGAGGATGTGCTGGGAAAGCCCTTTGAGGAATGCTACTGGTGGGCATGGTCCCCGGAAGTGCAGAAGCGGCTCCGTGAGGCCATCCTGGAAGCGGCGAGGGGTGAGAGAGTCCGCTACGATGAGGTCATCCGGGTGGGTGAAGGAAGCCGTCTCACGATTGATCTCATGATCTCTCCCATGCTCGGCCCCGATGGCCGGGTCGCCTATCTCATCCCCTCTGCCTTGGATATCACGGACCGCAAACGGATGGAGGAGGAACTGCGCGAGAGTGAGCGGCGGGCAGCCGAAGCACGGGACTTGCTGAACGCCGTCATCGAGGGGACGCCGGACCTGGTCGCCGCCCAGGATAAGGACCTTCGCTACCTGGTGTTCAACAAAGCCTATCATGAAGACTTTGCAGAGATCTTTGGCCGGGATATCCGCATCGGCGCGAGCATGGTGGAAGCTCTTTCCCACCTGCCCGAGGACCGGAAGAGTGCAGTGGCGCTTTGGAGCCGGGCGTTGCAGGGGGAGACGTTCACCCTGGAGCATGAGTTCGGTGATCCCGGTCGCACCCGCAAGCGCTATCAGCTTAGCTTCAGCCCGATCCGCTCCGCCGACGGACAGATCATTGGCGCGGCCCACATCGTACATGACATGACCGAGCGCTGTCGGATGGAGGAGGAGCTTAGAAAAACGCGCGAACAGGCAATTCAGAAGGCCCTTGAACTCGATGCAACCATAAACTCCATTGCCGATGGTGTGCTCATCTACGACCGGGAAGGAAATCTTGTTCGAGCCAACGGGACCGCTCAGCACCTGTTGGGCTACACTCCTGAGAGGATGAGAATGCCTGGCGGGGAAAGAGCCGGGGGCCTTTCTATCGCAGGACTGGATCGCCTGGACGCACCCCATGAGGAACTGATTGTTCGAGCACTCCAGGGGGAAACGTTGATCAGTCACCAGATCTTGTTGACGCCGCCCAATAAGAACGCCTTGTGCCTTTCCTTCAGCGCCGCGCCGATAAGAGCATTACATGGGGGTGCTATCCTCGGAGTCATCACCACCTTTACCGACTTTACCAGGCAGAAGGTATTGACCGATGAACTTCGCAAAACCAAGGAGGAACTTGAGTTTCGGGTACAGGAGCGAACGGCTGAGCTGAGTGCTGCGAACAGAGCGCTCGCGGAGTACACGGTGAAACTCGAAAGGCTCAATGAAGAGCTTCAGGATTTTGCTTTCATCGCTTCCCATGACCTTCAGGAACCGCTCAGGAAGATTCAGACATTTGGAAATCTAATGGCCGACCGATACCGGGAAGCCCTCGAGGAACAGGGCAAGGACTACTTGATGCGCATGGTGAAATCGGCCAAACGCATGTCCGACCTGGTTCACTCCCTTCTTGACTACTCCCGCATAACCTCGCGTCTACCCCTGTTTGAGTCCATCGATCTGAAGGCGGTCGTCGAGGATGTCGTCTCGGACTTGGAGATAATCATAGCGAAGAGCGGGGGGGTAGTAGAGGTGGTGGGAGAACTCCCGGTGATTGAAGCCGATGGTCCCCAACTGCGGCAACTCTTCCAGAACCTCATAAGCAATTCGATAAAGTATTGTAGGGATTATGAGAAACCCTATGTTAGAATATCGGGCAATGTGGCCGCGGGCAGGTGCAGGATCTACGTTGAAGACAGGGGAATAGGCTTTGACCGGAAGTATGGCGACCGTATATTCAGGCCGTTCCAGAGGCTCCACGGCCGCAGTGCGCCTTACGACGGAACGGGCATGGGCCTTACCATATGCCGGAAAGTCGTGGAACGTCACGGGGGCGACATTACAGCGCAAAGTGCTCCGGGACAAGGCGCTGTCTTTATCGTCAGTCTTCCGGTGAAACAAAGCGACAGCAGGAGTGATGGGTGATGGAAAACCGGTTTGGGTCCGTGCTCATGGCCGATGACGACGAAGATGACTGCTTGCTTGCCGGCTCGGCCTTTGCAGAGGCAGGGATGCAGGCGGAACCGCGCCTGGTTTCGGACGGAATGGAATTGATGGAATACCTGCACCAACATGGCGCGTATTCGGACTCTGAGCGCTTCCCCCGCCCCGACCTCATCCTCCTGGATCTCAACATGCCGAGGAAGGACGGCCGTGAGGCTTTGCAGGTTGGCTCGGGTTAGGTCGGCATACCGAAAATCGACTCTCTTGAAGTCCGCCCCGACGGCATCGACTCCGCAAACCGTGCATGCGACAAGGACGGCCTCCGCAAGCAAAGAGCCCGCAAGACTCGAGCCGCTCAGATCGGATCTGCTCAGGTCGATCTCTCGGAGATCGACCCTGGTAAGCTTCACTCCATGGAGTCTTACACCGCGAAGGATCGCCCTGCGCCCTCCGCTTTTCCCCTCGATCCACAAACTGTGTTTCCGAAGCACCTCATCGATCAACGCAATGACCACGGCTTTCCCTCTCGGTGGGTGAGACGGAGTCGACCAATAAGCGCGCCTCTGAACGCAGCTTCCTGGATTCCTCGATTGCTTTCCTCGTTTCCGCTATCTCCAACGCCGCTCTTTGCCGAAGCCTTTCAGAACGCTGCTTTACAGCCGGATGGAATCCGGGCGGCGCTTTGCCGACATACTCACGCTTCAAGCGGCCGTCTACCCGGTAGTAGGCATACCAGTAGGGTCCGTGCAGTTGACCTTTGGCGCACTTGCACGTCTTCTTTCCACATTTGCCTTTTTCCAGCCGATAGCACTTCGCCCGCTGGCGCCGGGTCTCAACGACCTCGGAGCCCGCCCTCACCGGAATTTGCTCTACCTCCGGCGAGGCCGCGGGCTCGGCTTGCTTTTGGAGCAAGGACGAGCGCAATTCGGCAAGTTCGCGCGGGCTCAACGAAGGGATCATATCCTTGAATCCGTTGAAAATCCAAGAATCCGAAATGACCCTATGGGGAAAGATTGCATGTCGGCGGCCCCCCTTCCATGCCTGTGCCCGGATCGGACTCTTCGATAAGGAGATGCGGGGCCGAGCGATATGCCTTTTTCTCGTCATGCACACCGGCGTGAATCAAAGTGCTCAAAATGCATTCATGCGCGCTATGTGCGCGCCAACAAAAAAGGGGCTACGAGAAATCCTCGTAACCCCTTGATTTTTCTAGTGGGCCGTCAGGGAATCGAACCCCGAACCTCCTGATTAAGAGTCAGCTGCTCTACCTATTGAGCTAACGGCCCCTTTGCGCCTTCTTTTCTTCCTTGAGCACCTGGTACGCCCGGCCCGACTCGAACGGGCGACCTGCGGATTCGAAGTCCGACGCTCTATCCAACTGAGCTACGGGCGCCTGCATTCCAATCACTCAGTCTTAAGAATTTCATTTCTACACCAGGCAGCGGGCTTTTGTCAACAACTTTTTTTCAGATCAGGACGGTCAGGTACGAAAGCGCCGACCCTTCGAACGCCTTCTCCATGAAAACGTTCAGAAGCGCACGGCTGACGGCCTTGCCCGCCTTGTCGAAAGCCGACTTGATGTACTCGTCGGTCGTCACGGCCCTGGAAACGTCAAAATGACCCTCACGGACCAGGAGGTCCAAAATCCGGGCGGAACTCACCGTGTCGGGGTCGTAGAGAATGACGATGCTTCCGGTGATGGTGCTGGGAGTCACGGACGATACGCCGCAAAGCGTTTTGAGCAGACCGAGAACCTCGGCGGCAAGGTGAGCGTTCCCCTTGACGGCGGGAATTTTAACGCGCAGTCTCCCCGGAATATCATGTACGTAGTAGCTCATCCCATTTTCTCCTGTGCTTTCTCTCTTGAGAAGAAATTCAGTACCTTCGTATATCCGTGCAAAACTATCATCGGCCCGTGGGGGATGCGGAGCCAACACATTTTCCATGCAAAGCCGGACCCCGAATCCCGTTTTCCATTGCGCGGATGCGCGTTTGCGGCCCCGGGGCGAACCGGTCCGTCCTTGCGCGCAACTCCGCTTTCGCCGGCAGGCCCGCTACACGGGCATGATGCCCGGGCGCAAACCCGCGGTACGGACTTACTATCCATTTACTTGACGATTTTAATGATTACTTTGCTTTTTTAGTTCGATGTTCGGATCCCGTTCTGAATCCGCCGTTAGAATCACATCCCGGTGTTTCATCTTCGTTAAGCCAATGTTACAATCTCGTTACAACCAGTAAAACACCTTGTTATTTCGATTTCTTGAACAACTCTCGGCAAACAACCCGCCACCAACTCGCAATCCCGCATTTCGGACGAAACCGTCGTTTCGCCGGAAGCATCGTCATTCCCTACGATCCCGACGCAGATTATTTCCTCGGATTTGCCCTGCAATCTCTCAACCCATCCGGAATCCCTTGCCGGGGAGCATTCCCTTACGCGATGTTTCCGACATCCGGCGCGTGTCCCGCAACGCCCTTGAATCTATGGTAAAGCATCCTTTGTGACGAACGTGTCGCGAGATTGTGAAATTTGTAGCGCAAAGGCGACCGCCCGCCCCCTCACTCCCCAAGCCATCGACGATACCGGTTCTCCGCTCTCCGGCCCGCCTTCACGCGGGGCGGGCATTCCCGAGGAAGATACCCGGCGCCCGGCGGGTTACACGTCCGGCTGACTAGCCCAGAAAGGATTCATGATCCTGCGGTTCTCGAGCTTGAGGCACGCATAGATGGCCTCGTTGAGCGGCGTATCGAGCCCGCTCTCCTTCCCCAGCTTGACCACCATGCCGTTGAGCGCCTCGATTTCCAGGGGTCTCCTCCATTCCAGGTCCTTGAGCATGGAGCACTTGAATTTCTTGTTGTAGGATTCCGCCAGGGCGATGGCGTCGGCAAGAGCGTGCTTGTTGAGGGGGACCCCTCTCTTCGTCGCCAGATCGATGACCTCCTGCATAACCCCCGTCAGCAACTCGCGGGTTTCGGGGCAGGAGAGGACGAGCCCGAGCGGGGAGCGGGTCAATGTGCTCACCCCATGCACGCCGCAGATGAAAAGAAACTTCAGCCACAAAATTTCCTGAATATTGGTGGACAACTCCGCATCGATTCCGGCGGTTTGAAAGGCTTTCAGGATACGCTCCGCCCGCGGCGTCTTCTCGCCCGACAACTCCCCGTACACGATACGGCCGGGCTTTCCCGAGTGAGCGACGATGCCCGGAGACGCGATGGTGGATTCGATATAGGTCGTTCCCCCCATCACCCGCTCGGGGCCGAACACCTCGCTCAGCTTATCGACATTGTCGATCCCGTTTTGCAGCGTGAGAATGGTGGTGCCGTCCTCGACCATGGGGGTGATCAACCGGGCGGAATCTTCCGTGTCGAACGACTTGACGCAGAACAGGAGAAGGTCCGCGGTCCCGATTTCAAAGGGGTCCGGGGTGGCATGGATCATAACCCGAAAACTACCCTGGTTGGAAACCACCTGAAGTCCCTCTTCCTGAATGGATTGGAGGTGCTTGCCCCGGGCGACGAAATGCACATCCATGCCCGCTCTCGCCAGAAGACCCCCAAAATAACCTCCAACCCCTCCAGTCCCCATGATTCCTATCTTCATACGGGTTTGCTCCTCTTTCTTTCGTGCTGTGCCGGCAATAATCCATAAGCGGTTACGAGACCAGTTATTACTTATATAATCAATGCGTTTCGAGGTCAAATCAAAGTAGCTCGCGGCGCGCGCGATAAACGGGCGTCTCCGGGCGCCGGAGGGAAAAATAAGTGGAAAAACGCCGCCATTTCCATTAGTATAATTTCGATAAATCATGAAGTGAGATCAATTATGATCGTTGGGGAGGGGACCTCGTTGGATCAAGGTCGGAGTTCGGGAGAATCATGCCCCCTGGGAGCCGAGCGCTGCCCGTATATTGCCGAAATCGAACGGCTGCGGGAGGAATGCAGAGCCTTGGCCGAATTGTCTCAAACCGATCCTCTTACCGGGCTCTATAACTTTCGCTATTTCATCGCGGCCCTGGAGAAGGAAATGGAGCGGACCCGCCGCACCGGCCTGCCCACGGGACTCATCATGATCGATCTCGATCGCTTCAAAAGCGTCAACGACACCTACGGCCACCAAGCCGGAAACCGGGTCCTGACCTGGGCCGGGAAGGTGTGGAAGGACAACTTGAGGCGCATCGATATTCCCTGCCGCTACGGCGGGGAGGAGTTTGCCATAATCCTTCCGGGCATCCGGCTGGGGCAGGCGGTTGCCGCGGCCGAGCGGTTGAGGGCCTCCCTGTCCGCCGTTCCGGTGCTGCTGGATGGTCATTCGGTCACCGTGACGGCCAGTTTCGGAGTGGATGTGTACGGGGCGAAGGAGAATCTTCCCGCCGACGACTTCATCAAGAAGGCGGACCGGTTTCTCAGGGACGCCAAGGCAAAAGGCCGCAACTGCGTCTGTTACGAGGAGAGCAAACTGGCTCATGTGCCGAGCCAGGTTACGCGCGAGGAAAGAGCGGCCCTGTTCATAGGCCGCTGGCCCAAGACCTGATCGAGATACGTTGATGGCTACGAAACAGATCTGTCGAGAAAGCCGGGGAATAAAAGGGAGCTATGGTCAGCCCTGTCAAGATTTGCATTACCAGCGGTAAGGGTGGCGTCGGAAAGACGAGTGTGGCGGTGAACCTCTCGTTTGCACTGGCTGAAAAGGGACATCGCGTACTGGTGGTCGACGGAGACCTTGGCCTTGCGAACGTGGATGTCCTGCTCGGACTCGAAGTGCAAACGAGCATTCGGGACGTGTTGCAGGGCGGCGGCGACCTGCTGGACCCGGTGGTCTACGTGGAGCCGAATCTCGGCATCCTTCCGGCCAGTTCGGGAGTGCCCGAGTTGGTGAACCTGGGGCCCGACGAGCAGTCGCAACTCGGCAACATCCTGACGTCCGTCATGGAGTTTTTCGACTTCGTCATAATGGATACGGCTGCCGGCATCGGCCAGTCGGTCCTGTGGTTCAACAACTTCGCGCAACACAGCATGGTGGTCCTCACCCCCGACCCCACGTCCATGACCGACGCCTATGCGCTCATCAAAGTCCTTGCGCGGGACTACCGCCTCAACCACTTCCACCTGATCCTCAACCTCATCAGCAGCGAACAGGAAGCCCGCCATACGTTCGAGACGATGTCCAGGGTGGCCAGGCAGTTCCTGAAGATCAACACTCAGTACCTGGGCACCATTCCGCAGGACGGCGCCGTGGTTAAGGCCATCAGGGAGCAGGCCCCGTTCGTGAAGCAGTCTCCCAAGAGCAAGGCCGCACAGGCCGTCTTCGCCCTCGCCGACCGCATTCTGCAGTTGAGAAAGGAATAGGAGCGAACGACGCGGGACCGGGTTACGCCGGGTTACGGGGTGCGGATGCGGGTAACGGGGAAATCCGCGACATCCCGGACAGACCGGTTTTCATTTCATCGGTTCATCACCGCGGCCCGCGCCATGAGCCGTGAAAACACGCCCCCTGCCCGGAACGACGCGGCTTCGCAACCTGTAACCCGTAACGCGCAACCCGCATCGCTTACACCACTTCCTCGTGAATCTCCTTGAACCAGATCTTGTGTCGCCCATGGAAGGAGAAACCCGCGCTCTTCAGGTGTTCCCTGTTGTTGAACGTCGCTCCCTTCGTCTGGTCTTTCGCAAACACGATGTTTCCATCCTGGACGAAAAGGATGCCGCAATCGTCCGGGAGTCCGAAAGCCGACGCGGGAAGAGTCCTGGCGTCAGGTCCCGCCTCGGGGGACGGAGTCGCCGTTCGGGGTTTGCCCTGCTGTTGCCTTGCGGGCTGCGCGAAAGGCAGAGCCTGCTGTTCCGCCGGCTCTTCCCGCCCGGGAGCCGCCCCCTGCCCCTTCCGGACCTCGTGAAGAACTTCGGTTTCCGCGGCCATCAGCTCATCCTGGCGCTTGAGCGCCACGAACAACTCATCCGCGCTGCAAAACTCACCGCCGCCGAACCCGGCCGAAAACAGCGCCCTGCCTATTGCCGAAGTTTCCGCATTCTCCACGGCCGACGTCTTGTTGATGAACGTCGAACCACGAGTCTCCTCGGCCGTTCCGGTCGCAACGATTCTGCCGTCCGGGTCCGTGATGACGGCCCGGCAAAGAACGGTATTGTCGGTTGGAAATTGAAGTTCTGTAACGATCTGCCAGCCGGAGTCAACGGGATACTTCTCACGAAATTTCCGTACCCTCTCGGCGACGGTCTCGTACGCCCGCTTTCCCGCCCTGGTCTCGATGGATATCATTCGTTACTCCTCCTGTGCCTTACTGAATGAAAACCTTACCGCATGAGAGTCCGTATCCTCCCCCCCGGCGAAGAGCAAACTGGAATGGGGCCTCATCGAGATGAAAAGCGCCCCCCATCATTCTACCCGTTCGGCGACCCACCGCTCGGGAACCGCCGGAAAATGAGGACGCGCAATATTGACCGTAAATACGCAATATTATATCCACAAAGTACCGGGATAGCAACTATCTATTGGAAATAACTCTTTATAGCCTCAACGGGGACGGCCGTGGCCGTTTATGATTGACCTGATGCGAGCCTCGGGTATAAAGTGTTTTTATTATTCCGTCTGTAATGAATAGGACTTCAGGCCTAATGAACGACTGCGCCGGCCGGTTTTATTCCAGTCGGGCTTTTATCCGGCCGTTCTTGTCGCGAGGCTTGCGGCTGTCTGATATACGGCGAGGGGCTGTGCCAGGGGGGTTGCATATCCGTAGTGAAAACGAGGAGGGGACTGTTATGGGTAGAGGGCGTACTGCAAGGCTTTTGGGGATATGTCTGTTGATCTGCATGGTGATTTCCGGGTGCGGCATTGGTCCCGCATTCATGAAGGGCGACCGTATCAAGTTCAATAAGAGCGTGGAGCAGAGCACGAACGAACAGATGCTTCTCAATCTCGTGCGGCTGAAGTACATCGAGGCCCCGTTCTTTCTTCAGATCGGCGCGATTTCATCTTCTTTCAACGTTACGGCGGGGGCGTCCCTGGCGGCTCAGTTTCCCGATGCTCCCTCGATGCTCGGCGCGCCTCTCATTTTCACTTATCAGCCTACGCTCAGCAGCAGTTTTGCGCAGCAACCGACCATCACGTATACGCCGCTGGAGGGCGAGCAGTACGTAACCCGCGTTCTGACGGAAGTGACCCTGGACAGGATAGTCATGCTGCACCGTACCGGGTGGAGCATGGAGCACCTCCTGCGCATCCTGGTGCAGCGCATCGGAGCTGCCGCGAATGTGCCGGTCGCTCCGGGAGTCGTCGTGGGTGATCCGGGAAGCTACATGAGATTCCTCGAACTCGTCAGATTGCTGTCCGCCATCTCGAACCGCGGAGACCTCGAGTTTACGTCCATGCCGCTCCAGCAAACCATCATAACGGATGCGATACCCCGGGACGAAGTCGATGCGGCGTCCATCGTCGCGGCGGCGAAGGAGGGCGCGAGCTTTCGACTCGGAAAGAACGGAACGTATCAGCTCGTCAAGCCCGGACCTGCCCAGACCCTCATGCAGGTGCGCTATGCCGATGAGGACGAAGCCCGAAGGCTGGAGGAACTCCTCGGAGTTCAGCCGAAGCGCTACCCGGTCGCGGGCGGCCGCATCGGGGAATCGTTTGCGTTGACGACGGCGAGAGGAATCGCCCCCGAACTGGGCGGCGGGGTGCAGCAGGAGATGGTAGCCACGGTGAACGTCCAGTTGCGCAGCTTCATGGAAGCCCTCTTTTTCCTTTCCGATGGAGTCGTTCCTCCCGAAAGCGCCGTCAAGGAAAAACTGGTCAAGGCATACCCGAGGGTGCGGGGAGATGACGGGAGCATCATAGAGGTCCACTCCAGCGCCGCGCCGCCGACGGACGCCTTCATTTCCATTTACTACCGGGGCAGTTATTTCTATATCAAGGACAGTGATCTGTCTTCGAAGTACGCTTTCGGGCTTCTCATAACCCTTTTCTCCCTGCAGTCCGGGAACGTGCAGACCATGGCGCCGCTGCTGACTCTGCCGGTGGGAGCGCGTTGATCCGGATTCGTTGTACGGTCGCATAATGTTGGACGAGTTGTTCTGGGGACCTCCGGACGAACGCCCGGAGGTCCCCCATACCGAAGCGCACCTCTGGCGCGCCTCCCTGGACCTGCGCCACGAGCGTCTGCAACGCCTGCGGAACCATCTCTCCCCCGAGGAACGGGACAGGGCCGGCCGGTTTTACTTCCAGCGGGACAGGGACCGGTTCGTTGCCGGCCATGGGATGCTGCGCGAAGTGCTCGGCCGCTACCTGGGGGTCCATCCCGCCGAAGTGAAGTACCGCTACGGTCCCAAAGGCAAGCCCGAAGTGATTCGCCCTGAAAACGCCGAAAGCGGCGTAAGCTTCAACATGTCGCATTCGGACGGCGTGGTCGTGTACGCGCTCGCTCCGGAGGGCGTTCCGGTCGGGGTCGATATTGAATTGATGCGCGATATCGCGGACCTCGACGGAATCGTGGAGCGATTCTTCTCGGCTCGCGAGCGGGCCGCCTTCAGCGCCGCTTCGCCGGAGCGGAAGCGGGAGTTGTTCTTCTGTACATGGACGGTGAAGGAAGCTTATCTTAAAGCATGTGGAGAGGGATTGAGCGGCCTGGATGCGGTTGAGGCTGAGATCTTCCGGGATGGGCGCGTGGAGATTGTCGTCGGCAGGGGGGACCGCCGCCCCTCAGCCGTTGCCTGGTCGTTGTACCGCTTCACTCCCGCGCCGGGGTATGCGGGAGCGATGGTGGCGGCCGGGAGGCGCATGGGTGCGGTGAAGCGCTACGATGCGAACGGCGTTCTCGATGCCGGCAACCCGGAGCCCTCGATTCAGGACCGGGAACTCGGAGCCGACACCCCACACCCCGCAACCCGTAACCCATAACCCACAACCCGCAACCCGCAACCCATAACCCGCAACCCATAACCCGCAACCCATAACCCATAACCCGTAACCCATAACCCATAACCCATAACCCGTAACCCATAACCCATAACTCGCAACCCGTAACCCGTAACCCGCAACCCGCAACCCGCAAGAAAGTAACGCCATGTTGATAGATACCCATGCTCACCTGGATTTTCCCGAACTGGCCGGGGACCTTACCGCGGTGCTGGACCGCGCGCGAGGCAACGGCGTCCTGGAGATAATAACCATCGGAATCGACATCGGCAGCAGCCGCAAGGCCGTGGAACTCGCCGGGGCGCACCCGTGCGTCTGGGCGACGGTCGGCATCCACCCGCACGACGCCTTCCGGCTTGATGCCGGAGCTTCGGCGGAACTCCTGGAACTTGCAAAGTCGAAGAAGGTGCTCGCCATCGGCGAAATCGGCCTGGACTACTTCAGGGATTACAAGCCGCGGGACGTTCAGCGGGAATGCCTGCGCGGGCAGTTGGACATCGCCGTCGAAGCGGGGCTGCCGGTGGTGTTCCATATCAGGGATGCGTATCCGGACTTTTTCGACGTGGCGGGGAGCTACGCATCCCGCCTTGCCGGACTCGTATTCCACTGCTTTTCGGGGGACTGGCGAACGGCGAAGCGCTGCCTGGATCTCGGAGGCTATCTCTCCATTCCGGGAACGGTCACGTTCAAGAACGCGCGGGTGCAGCAGGAGGTCGCCGTGCGGGCGCCGGCGGACCGGCTCGTCCTGGAGACCGATTCCCCCTATCTTGCGCCCGTTCCTTACAGGGGAAAGGACAACGAGCCCTCCTACGTCCTCCACACCGCAAGGAAAGTGGCGGAATTGCGCGGGGTCCCCTTCGAGGAACTCGCTCGACAGACGACTCTGAACGCCCACCGGGTATTCGGAATGGGTGCGTAACCGCCGGCCGATGGTGCGGGGGCGAATGAGGATGATTACGAGGAGGAGGTAACCGCAATGACCGTGACCGACGATACTGCGCCGCCCGAGGGGCCGGAAGGCAAAGACGACAAAGAACGGGAAGCTCCGCCCGGCGCCGTGTTTCGCACCCTGGAGCCTTTCATCCTGGCTTCGGCGTCGCCGCGGCGCAGCAGCCTCCTGAGGTCGGTGGGACTTGCTTTCGACGTGATACCGAGCGGAACCGGCGAGGAACTCGACCCGTCCGAACCGAGGCCTTCGCCCGACGCGCTCGTGAAGCAGTGGGCGGAGGAGAAGGCCCTGGCCGTTTCGCGCATCCACCCCGACCGCTGGGTGCTTTCCGCGGATACCATGGTGGTCCTGGGCGGGACGGTCTTCGGCAAACCCGCGGACGCCGACGAAGCGGTCCTCATGCTGAGGCGGCTAAGCGGCAGGACCCACGAGGTCATGACCGGCGTGTGCCTCATGCATTCGAAGCGCCGTGTAAAGCGCATCCAGTCGGTGGTGACCGGGGTCGTTTTCAAGGATCTCACGCGGGAGGAGGTCCTTTCCTACGTCGCGACGGGAGAACCGCTCGACAAGGCGGGGGCGTACGGCATCCAGGGAATCGGCGCGTTTCTGGTCCGCCGGATTTCGGGGTCGTACACGAACGTGGTCGGGCTTCCGCTTTGCGAGACTCTCGAGTGGATGACAAAGGACCGGATCATCCGCCCCGCGGCGGACACCGCTGAAGCAAACCGAAAGGACAATGCCGTGTAGGCAGGAAGTCTGCGAGCCTCACACAAATCCCACCGACATGATCAGCCGATGAATCCGTGCTTGCGAAGGAAATCGTCGTCGATGCGGCTTTCGGGTTTCCGTTCCCCGCCCTTTTCGCCGGACTTGCTCCAGGCGGCCAGCATCCGTTCGACGTATTTGCCGATGAGGTCGGTTTCGAGGTTCACTTCGTCGCCGATCTGGAGGTCGTCGATCGTGGTTTCCTTCGCGGTGTGCGGGACGATGTTCACATGGAACGTCGCCTCCTCGCAGCCGTTGACCGTGAGGCTTATGCCGTCGATGGCGATCGATCCCTTTTCGATGATATAGCGGGTGAGCTCCGGCGGGACCGCGAAGACCAGGCGCCACGAGCGGCCCTCCCGGTAGCGGTCCAGGAGTTTGCCGATGCCGTCGATGTGCCCGCTCACCAGGTGGCCTCCGAGGCGGTCTCCGAGGCGCAGGGCGCGCTCGAGGTTCAACCTCGCTCCGGGGGGCTTGCGCCCCAGGGTCGTGCGGCCGAGAGTCTCCGCCGACACATCCGCCGTGAACGTATCCCCCTGGAACGACACAACCGTGAGGCACGCTCCGTTGACGGCGATGCTCTCCCCGAGAATGAGGTTCTCCATGTGGTGATGTGCCCGAATCACCATCCTGGAATCGGCCCCCTGGCGGTCGATCCGAAGCAGTGCTCCGGTCCCTTCAACAAGCCCGGTGAACATAGCGCTTCACCATACCTTTCCCATCGCCTTCAGCGAATTTCAGCGAATCCCCGTCCCGGATTATTCCCGTCCGGTCAATTTCAACATATTCCCGCCCGTTCCCGTCTCTTCCCGCCGCCCGTCTCTTGCCGCCCGCCGCTTTCCGCCATCAGTAGATCTCTTCCCGGAACCTTCCCGAAAGCAGCACGTCGCCGCCGAACCGGCGCACGCGGATGTCGTGGACCGGGAGCGCATCCGCCATGGACTCGCGGGGCGAACCGGAGACCATCGGCACGGAATCGCGGTCTCCCAGCACCTTGGGAGCGTAGAAGAAGTGGAATTCATCGGCCAGCCGGGCATCGATGAAAGCGCCGTGAACGCTCCCCCCGCCCTCCACGAGAACGCTCGTGATATTTCGCTTTCCGAGTTCCCGAAGGAGCGCCGCCGGGTCCACTCTGCAGGCTCCGTCCGCGCCGTCGCACCCGCCCGGGCGGGTCGAGCCCCCGAAACCGGATTCGAGCACGGGAAGCCGCAACACATCGACCCCCGCGTCCCTCAGTTGCGCTTCGTTCTCCGCCGGAGCATGCTCCGAGCACGCAACCCACACCGGGACCTCCCGGGCCGTCCGCGCCAGCGCGCTCGAAGTCGGCAGCCTCAAGCCGGCGTCGAGCACGATCCGTACCGGCTGCCGGCACGCCGGTTTTCTTCGGATACGGGCCGTAAGCTGCGGGTCGTCCGCCAGCGCGGTTCCGATTCCCACCAGTATCCCGTCCAGATCGCATCGCAACCCGTGCACGAAACGCCTGGATCGCTCGTTGGTGATCCACCGGGAATCTCCGGTGCGCGTGGCGATGCGCCCGTCCAGGGTCGCCGCAGCCTTCAGGACCACCAGCGGCAGCCCCGTCGTGGAGTGCTTGATGAAGGCCTGGTTGAGGAGCCTGCATTCCCGTTCGAGAACAGGCTGGTCGACCCGCACGCCCCGAGCCCTCAGAAACTCCGTGCCGCCGCCTTCGACCCTGGGATTGGGGTCACCCATTCCGACCACCACCCTCGATACCCCCGCCGCCAGCACGGCCGCCGTGCACGGAGGCGTGCGCCCGTGGTGGTTGCACGGCTCCAGGGTGACGAAGAGGTCCGCCCCCCCGGCCTTCTCGCCCGCGTCCCTCAGGGCGTTGACTTCGGCATGCGGCCCCCCGGCGTACTCGTGGTATCCCCGGCCCACCACGACGCCGTCCCGCACCACAACGGCCCCGACCATCGGGTTGGGGCTCGTCCCCCCCGCCCCCCTGGCCGCGAGCCTCAGCGCCTCCTTCATAAAAGCGCGGTCGCGATCGGAAATGGTCACAGCACCGGTCAAAACCACGATCCCTTTACTCCTTGCCTTACCGGCTCCACTCTACATCCGTTGCCGTCGATTGCCGCCCCTCCACCAAACACCCGAGGCCGTCGACTCAACGGCGCCCCAGCAGCGAACGGTCACGGATTGCGCCCGCAAGGGAACGGTTCGCTCATCGGACTGAAGTCGACAACATCACCGACCTCTCCCCATCACTACGCAGGATTTTCTTCAACCCGGAATTGCGGTTCGGCCGTTTTCCAGGTCGCCGTGCACGATTTTACTTGACACGAACCTCCGGCCCGTGCGATTTTCCGCAACCCGCAACCCGCAACCCGCAACCCGCAACCCGCAACCCGCAACCCGCAACCCGCAACCCGCAACCCGCAA
>CAYOVG010000151.1:0-15623 GCA_964407285.1 uncultured Syntrophobacteraceae bacterium | reverse complement strand
CCCCGAATACAACCCTTTAGGGGGTGGATAGGTGGCAACAGTCTTCTCCGGTGGAAATGAACGCTCTCCCTAAAAAAGAATGATTATTTTTAGGCTGGATTCTGGTAATAATAAGATATGTGAACGCGTGCATGTATTTCGATCTGCATATATACGACTAAGGAGAGGATAGCGATGCGCTGGAGAAGGTGGGGTTTTGTTCTGGGTGCGGTCATTTTGCTGCTTTGTGTCGTCGTCGGTGTGCTGGCATTCATTTTCATGGACCTGCTGGTGGACTTCTGGTGGTTCAGCAGCCTCCATTACACGGGGTATTTCTGGCAGAGGCTCATTTACCGCTACATGGTATTCGCCGGGGCAACCGCCCTCTTCTTTCTTATATTCTTTCTCAATTTCTGGATCGCGTCGCGCTACCTCGGGACCACCGAGCCTCCGCGCTCGGTGAAGGGGACAGCCGCCTGGAAAGACTACCGGGAATTGATCAAAATGTTCCGAACCGGCTCCATGCAGCTTTACACGCCGCTTTCCCTCGTACTCGCCATCCTTCTGGCGTACCCGCTCTACCAACAATGGGAACAGACACTGCTCTTCCTGCTGGGGCCGTTATCGGGGGTCCCCGACCCGGCCTACGGGCACGACATCAGCTTCTACCTCTTTGCCCTTCCCATTTACGACCTGTTGGCGAACCGGCTGATCCTGACTTTCCTGGTGCTCCTCGCAAGCCTTGTGGCGCTCTACTTCCTGGAAAACAGAATGGTCTCGTCGCGGGAGTTCTCCTTTCCACGGGGAGCCAGAATTCACCTTAGCATCATGGTCCTGTTCCTGTTTCTCCTGGGGGCCTGGAAACTGCTCCTCCAGCGTCACATGCTCCTCTATGTGGACACGCATCAGCCTCTGTTCCACGGTCCGGGATACATCGAGATGAAGCTGACCCTGCCCTTGATATGGCTCAGTCTCGTCTTACTGCTGGCGACGGGCGTCTCCCTCACGTGGCTCATCAATGACAGGAGCAAACGGGCGGCCATCGTAACCGCGGTCCTTGCCGCCTGCTTTGCCGGAGCCCTCGGCCTTCGCTACTCCCGGACCTTGCCCAACCTGACGGAGCGATACATTGTCAAGCCCAACGAAATCGCGGCGGAAAAGCCCTACATCGCGATGAACATCGAGGGGACCCTGTCGGCCTACAATCTCAAGAATGTGGAGTCGAGGGAATATCCCGTGCCCGAAATTCCGTGGGACAGCACGGCGCCGGATGTAAGAATGAGCCTGCGCAACATCCCCGTATGGGACGGCGACCAGCTTATAACGGTGTTCGAGCAGTTGCAGGAAATCAGAACCTACTACAATTTCCCTTCCGTGGATGTGGACCGCTACCCCGTAAACAACGTTTACCAGCAGGTCTTTCTGGGCGCTCGTGAAATCAGCCTCGCCGCCCTTCCGGAAGGGGCGAAGAACTGGATCAACACGCACCTCAAGTACACGCATGGAATCGGGGCGGTCATGATCCCGGCGGCGCAGGGAGGCGAAGAACCCATGACCTGGTTCATGCAAGACATACCGCCGTCTTCCGACTTTGGAATAAGGACGTTGCTGCCGGCCATCTACTTCGGCCAGGGGAGCTTCCAATACGTCATCGCGCCCAACGAGGCGCACGAGTTCGGATACCCTGTGGCGGACACGGCAAAGCTGGTGGACTATGAGGGCGAGGGAGGAGTGCACCTCGACATCTTCCGTAAATTCATTTTCGCCCTCTACTTCAAGGACAGAAACATCTTCTTCACAACTTTCACGAACAACAAAAGCCGCATTCTGTTCAGGCAAAACATCACGGAGAGGATCACCCGGCTCACCCCGTTTTTCGCCCTCGATCGCGACCCCTACCTGGTGGTCACGCCCGATCGGCTGTACTGGATACAGGACGCCTACACCACATCCGAATGGTATCCCTATTCGCAACCCTTCAAAGACAGGATCAACTACATAAGGAATTCGGTGAAGATAATCATCGACGCCTACAACGGGACCGTGAACTATTACATCTCCGACCCCGACGACCCCATCATAAGGGCTTATAACCGCATCTATCCCGGTCTGTTGAAGAACATGCTCCAGATGCCTTCGTACCTCAAGCCCCACGTGCGCTATCCGAAGGATATATTCGAGGCCCAGTTGGGCATCTTCAACAAGTACCATCAAACCGACCCGGAGACTTTCTACAAACAGGAGGACGTCTGGGAATTCCCCAAGTTGCAGAGGATGGCTTCACATATCCCCTCCAGTATGATGCCCTTTTACATGACCCTGAACCTGATATCGGAAGACAGGTTCGAGTTCATGCAGATCAACGCGGTCACCCCCCTGGGCAGAGACAACCTCCGCGCATTGGTCGTTGCCGGGTGCGATGGTCCCAATTACGGCAGGCTCATCTTCTATAACTTCCCCAAAGGCCAACTCATCTACGGACCGTCCCAGATCGATGCGCTCATCGATCAGGACACGTTGATCTCTCAGCAGTTCACTCTTTGGAACCAGGCGGGGTCGGAAGTGGAGCGGGGGAGGATGATCGTTTTGCCGATCGGTCATGCCGTCGTATACATTCAGCCGGTATACATGAGGGCAGCCACCAGGCTCAAAATCCCGGAACTCAAACGCCTCATCGTGAGCCAGGGAGATTCGGTGGTGATGGCGATGTCCCTGGAGGATGCTTTCGCACAGTTGGCGACAATAATCGGAGAGAAGAACGAGCGTGTGAGGCGGCGGCTGCAGGAGCTTCAGCCTCCGACCGAACCGCCGTCCGTAACGACGCCGCCCGTTGTGATACCGCCTCCGGCCGCAACGCCGCCGGGCGTGATGCCGCCTCCGGTTACGGCGCCGCCGGCGGCGGCGCCCCCACCGGGCGATTAGAATCACGACCGACGGCAGTTGGAAAGTAGGAGGTTGCGAGACCCGTTTTCGCGAACCATGGGCGTGTTGTCTCGTTCCCACGCGGGAGCGCATGGGCGTTGACTCAACACCCCGCCCTGCCTGTGCGGGCTGATGTACCACTGGTAGGGCGGGGTTTCCTCCCCGCCACCCCCGACCGGCGCGGACGAAACCCCGCCCTACCGTTGCGCACCTCAAAGCACACGTGGATTACGTTACGAAAGCCTGCCTCCCCGGACCACCACCATCCGTTCCTTCCGATTTCTCCGGGAAAAACAGCCGTCAAGAACTTTTCGATTCCTGCTCGCCTTTCTCATCCCGGGCGGACATGTTATCGATGATTTTCTCGTAGTAGCCCTGCCCCTCCTGGAGGAGCGGGGAGGAAGGGCGCAGGATATTGAGCTTCATGATGAGATAGTTAAGCCTCTGCATATGCTTGTACTTCTCCTGGGTGTCCTGTATTCCCGCCAGGAGGTTCTTCGTATTCACGATTTCCTTTCGGAGTTCGAGTTCCGGGGGGAGGCAATCGGCGTTTTTCAATATTTTATATGAAAGGCGAAGATCGGAAGGGATGTGCCTGTCGTCTTCCAGGTGAAGGGGTTTGCCTTTACCGGGAAGATTGTCGAATTCTCCATTTTCCATAGCCTCGCGGATTTTCTCCTCTGCAATACGATCGAGCACGGTAAATATGTTGCCCATAACAATCCTCTCGGGTTATCTTGCACAAGCGGCATATGTTATATTTGAAATGATTATATCTAAATTATGTATCTGCTCATACGGGAAAACAAGTGCACCGCGTAAAATCCGAAGATAACTCGGTAAACAGGCCATCTTCTTTCGAGAGATTCCGCATCCTCGGCGCGGGCCGGTTCGGCCGCCTGGCGGCGAAAAGGATTGTCTCCAGGTATCCCGGTGCGCGACTGCTGGTGGTGGATGCCGATGAGGAGAGACTGCGGCAGGTCAAGAACGCTTTCGGGGTAGAGGTTCGGCTCGGGGATGCGGTGGCGTCGCTCGACGACGACCCCGTGTCGGAAGAAACCTGGATCGTCCCCGCGGTCCCCGTACATGTAGCCTTCCTGCGGCTTCTGAGCGCCCTCAACGCCGCAAACCGCGCCGGGGCAACTGAATCCGGCGGCAGGTTCACTCCGGTTCCCGTTCCCGAAGCCGTGGACGCCCAGGCGCCCAATCCATGGCGCGGTTCGACCGATACACTCTACGCGAGCTTTGCCTCATTCCGCTGCCCTGATTCCTGCAACGAGCCCGACGAAATCTGCACCCACACCCGGCAGCCCCGGCCGGGCAATCTTTACGAAGCGCTGAGCGGAATAAGCGTCCCCGGCCACCGCGTGGTGGTCATCCGCAGCCTGCAACTGGTGCCCGGAGTCGGAGGCTACACCGGAGGCCATCTCGAATCCGCACTGAAGGAAATCCAAAACGCCCCCGACGCGCGATACCTGATCGCAACCAGTTGCAGGTGCCACGGAGTCATCAGCGCCATGAGCCGGGCGGAATCCCAAGGCGCGTAAAATCCGGATCACAAAGGTACAGTGGATTTCCCGGTTCCCGAGCGTCGTTCCCGAAGAATTCGAATGACGAGCGAGGCGATCTCTTCCGCGGCTTCGGCCGGATGCCTGCCGAGCCGGTTGATTCCGCAGACCGCCGTGGTGGCGGAATGGTCCATGGAGGGGCTCCAGCGCGAGCGCCCCTCCGCGTCCCGGCCATAGGTGAGGTAGGCGGAAAGAGTGTTGAGTCCCGTGCCCGGACGTTCGCCGATCAGATGCACGACGACCTCGACATCGAGCAGTTCCCCGATATGGTAGCCAGCCCGGACGCGGCCGTTTTTCACCACTATATCCGTTTCGCCCGCGTGGCATCCCCCCGAAGCGATGGACCGTTTCAAAGCGGGCAGAACGGCGCGCAGATTCTCATTGACCGCATCGGCGTTCAGTCCGTCGGAAACCACGATCTGCACTCGAGGACGGCGGCCGGTCCCTCCATAGAGTCCCGCTACGCTCGCGTGGTCCTCCTTCAGTATGGTCTCCCCGTGGGCGGGATGCGAGAGATAGTCCTCGCGGTCCGACGCCGGCGTACGAACGCGCAGGTTACGAGGCGATACGTCCCTTATCACCGCCTCGTCGATTGCGGAGTAAAGGGCCCGGCGGGCCTGCCGGTAGATCGCATCGAGCCGCGACCGCACTTCGTGCGGAGGCTGGTAACCGGTTTCTTCCCCGTCGTCCCCGTAGCCGAGATCGAACCCCCGTTCCCGGATGGCCGTAAGCTTTCTCCGTCCCTCGGCCGCCAGGGCGTCCATCGATCTCGTGTCGCCTCCCCCACGGGCGTATAGAGCGTAGAGTGACGGCGCGCCGGGTCTTCCGGGAGCGAGGTCCCCCGAGGGAGTCATGATGCCGAGTTCCGCGAGTCTTCCGCGCATCGCCGCACAGACGCGCTTTCCGCTGCCGCGCCGAAGCTGGGGGTGTTCCCGGAACGAGGTGGTGAGATAGCCGAGCATGGGGTCGGCGTTACCCGCAACCGCCATCAGGTATGCCGGTTCGGCGAGCCGTAGCGCATCCCATGTAAGCCGGCGCAACGTGGCGGGGTCGATCCCCATGTGGAAGGTGGAGCACACATCGAGTCCCATCGTCAAGCCGTGGAGCTTCGCCATTACGGTGTCTTCGAGGCACGCCCGCAGGAGCTGGCCGGGAGAGCGGAAAACCTCGGGACCGATGAATCCGGCCACATCGTTTACGATCGTCCAGGCGCCCGTCTGCCGGCGGATATGCCTGGCCAGCCCGTAGTTTCTCGATTCGAGAGTCACCATGTCCACGCCCTCGGCGGCGTGGTTGGTCACCGCCGATCCCTGGCCCGTTTCGAAATAGAGCCCGTTGAAGCCTTTCGCCAGTTCGAGAAGCCCGTCTACATCGAGACCGAGCATCCCCTGGAGCCCCTTGGAAGTGCCTGCCAGGCTCTGAAATCCCACATCCACGGGAGTACGCTCCTTCGCGGCGCTCTGCTTGACCATGTCGGAGAGAACGCAAAACCGGACGGGGAGAGCAAGTCGCTCCTTCACCCGGTGCAGGAGCTGCTCCAGGCGTATGATGGTCTCCACGTCGTCGCCCGCCGGATTGACGCCCAGGACCACGTCCCCGCAACCGTAGGAAAGACCTTCGAGGATGGAAAAGAGAATTTCCTCCTCGTCGTCTCCGGGGCTGTTGGGCTGGATGCGCGAGCCGAAATGGCCCCGGGAGCCCACGGCGGTCCCCTCGCCCGGAAGCGGATTGAATATCTTGCGCGATACGGACGACAGATCCTCATCGGCCATGACCTTTACAACCGCCGCGATCTGTTCGCTCGTCAGGCCGTCTCCGAACCGGCGAACCCACTCCTCCACTCCCGGCCCGAGCAGGACTTCTTTCAGACCACCCACCGTCATCCGGGCGATCCCCCGCGCCGGGAGCCGGTCCGGAGAACGCTCGAGGACCTCGCTGACTCCGTCTTCCACAAGCCTGCAACCGGCGATCTCTCCCAACGGCAGGTGCGAAAGCGCCCGTCGCGCTTCCTGTCGTTCCCGCTCGTCGCGGGTACCTCCCACAAGGAGGTCTCCCTCTTTGAATTCGTTGGCCTTAACGAGCATTTCCAGCAATTTTTGTCCATCCATGGGAGGGTCCCCGAGCGCCGGCTTTACCGGCCCGGCTCTATCAGCCGTTCAGCGCGCTTTCGAGCTTTTCGGCAAGCACGCTCATCATGTACGGTTTTTGGATGAAGCCCGAAACATCCAGTCCCTGAAACCTCGTCAGGGTCTCCTCTTCACTGTAACCACTGGAGACAAGCACGGGCACCCCCTTGTCGAGCCGCCGGATCTCGCGGCATGCTTCCTCCCCGTTGAGCCCGGGCATGGTGAGATCCAGAATGATCGCCCTGATCCGTTTCCCATGCCGTCTGAAAACCTCGACCGCATCCAACCCGTCTTCAGCCGTGACGACATCGAACCCGCGACGTTCCAGCATTCTCGTCACCACATCCCGCACCTGCTCGTCGTCATCCGTCACCAGGATGAGACCGGAGGCTTCCCACTCTCCGGAGGAGTCTTTGCCCGGCGGAGCATCCCCCGTCTTCTTGACCCCGTCTTCGACGGCAGGGAGGAGCACCGTAAAGGTCGAACCGCCCCCCGGAGCGCTCCTCACCTTGATCGCCCCCTGGTGGCCTCTCACTATCCCCAGGACCACCGCCAGCCCCAGCCCCCTCCCGGTGAACTTCGTCGTGAAGAACGGATCAAAAATACGTTCCACGGTGTCGGCATCCATTCCGCATCCCGTATCCGTTATCTCCAGGTAGACGTACCGGCCCGCGGGCAGACCGTCATCCACATACGTAGCCTTGAGGTAGTCGCAGTCATGGAAGCCGGCCCCGCTCCTCACCGTGATGGAGCCCGGTTGGTCCCCCAGCGCCTCCGAGGCGTTGATCATCAGGTTCATGACCAACTGGCTCAATTGCCCGGAATCGGCCCTTATGGCGGGGAGATCGTTCGCAAGGTCGTATTGCGCCAACGCTTTCTTGGACAGGCCGGCCGCCAGGAGAGGCGCTATTCCCTTGATGAAGGCGGACAGGTCCATCGGCTGGGGCGTCATGAAACCCTTGCCCGTGTATGCCAGAATCTGGTTGCAGACATCGGCCATACGCCTGCTGATCTCCGTGATTCGCTGCAGATAGGGACGAAGCGGCGACTCGGGGGAGGAATCTTCCAGGGCCAGGTCCGCATAGCCGAATATGCCCATCAGAAAGTTGTTGAAATCATGAGCGATCCCTCCGGCCACCACACCGAGGCTCTCCAGCTTCTGAGTCTGCCTTACCTGTGCTTCCAGCTCCTTGCGCCCGGTGATGTCCTTCCCCACATGCACTGCCCCCAGGACTTCGCCTTTCGGCCCGAACACCGGCGAAGCGGTAAGCAGAAAATACCGTCTCGGCGAATGATCCATGCAGATCTCGACCGTAATATCGCGGCCCTCCTTCAACGCCTTGCCGTGCGGGCAGTACCTGGGAACTTCAGGCGGATCGTGGTAGAGTTCGTAGCAATACTTCCCGACAACATCTTCCGGCCGCTTGCCGATCAGGCTCGCTGCCGCTCTATTCGCCTTCATAACCCGGAATTCGGGATCGATGACGGTTATGGAATCCGTAACGGCGTCGAAAGTCCTCTCCCATGCCTCCTTGGCCTGAATGAGCATCTGCTCCAGTTGTTTGCGCCTGCTGATGTCCCTGATGGTGCCCACCACCCGCAGGGCTTTCCCTTCGGGACTCCGGGACACTACTTTCCCCCTTGTCAGCACCCATTTCCAGTCACCCGATTTGGCCAGGATGCGAAAGGAAGCATCCAGGTTGGGAATGCGGCCCAGGATGAGGTCTTCCAGGTTCCGTCTCATCTCGGGCGCGTCGTCCGGATGGGCCAGTTTTTCCCACGACCGTATGTGACCGGCCAGTTCTTCGGAATCGTACCCGAGAATACGCATCCACTGCGGGCTGTAGTAGACTTCAGCCGTCGTGACGTTCCAATCCCACAATCCGTCATCGGCCCCGTAAAGGGCCAGGCTCAATCTTTCTTCCCGGGCCTTGAGGCGTTCCTCGAGCGCCTTCCTGGCCGTAATGTCCTGGATGTGCACGAGATATCGGGTAGACGCATCCCCTCCCCGCCAGTTCACCGGCGTAATCAGAACATCCACATTGATGAACCCGGACCTGGCGGTGGGAAAAAGATTCCGCTCCCGTACGGCGTCGAAGTCGAGAAGCCCTTCGTACCTCACCTGCCGCCCTTCACGGATTCTATCGTGATCGCAGTGCGGGATGCTGGGATCGTCGAACAGGTTGAAGCCCTTGAACTCGTCCAAACAGGAGACCCCCAGGATCTCCATGCAGGCCGCATTGGCGCAGGTAAGCCGTCCATCGCAGTCATAGAGAGCAATCCCGATGGGTGAATCCGCAAAAATTCTGCGGAATTTCTTCTCGCTTTCCTTGAGCGCCTCCTCCGCGTGTTCGAGCTTGCGCTCCATTTCGATTTCCTGGAGGACTCGCAACACCGCGTCCGGAAGCATGTCCAGCAAGCGCATGTCCTTCACCAGGTAATCCCTGGCCCCCAGTTTCATGATCCTCACGGCCACCTGCTCATCTCCGTGGCCGGTGATCATGATGAACGGAGGCATCCCTTTGAGGCCGGAAATCTCATCGACCAGTACGCTTCCCGTAATATCCGGCAGGGAGTAGTCGAGCAAAACGAGATCGGGAGAATTCCCGGAAAGCCACGCCACGGCTTCCCGGCCGGTTCGGACATGGCTGCACGACAGTCCTTTCTCCTCCAGCCCCTCCCGAATCAACTCGGCAAGCCCTTCGTCGTCTTCGACGATCAGAACGGAAATCATGCGCCCGGCGCCGTCTTTCTCTTCCATTGCCTTATTGCTCCTCCGCCTCTTCGATCTCGGGGACTTTTACAATGACGATAAAAAGTCCCAGGCGCCTCAGCATTTCAGAAAACTTGGCGTAATCCACCGGCTTGGATATGTAACAACTGCACCCAAGACGATAGCAGCTCTCCACCTCACGCGGGTCGTCCGTGGTGGTGAGCATTATGACGGGAATGTTCTTCAACCGGGCATCCGCCTTGATGATCCGCAGGACCTCGACCCCATCCACCTTCGGCATGCGGATGTCCAGGAGCAGCAGGTATGCGTGCCCAACCAGCAGTTTCGGCCCGTCACCCTTTTCGTAAAGAAAATCCAATACCTCCTGACCGTCCCGAAAGCGGAGCATCGGGTTGTACACTCCCGCATCCCTCAGGTGGTCCTGTATTAGTTCCGCATGTCCCTCGTCATCTTCGGCTATAAGGATCGTGATGTTGCTGGAATTCTGATTGCCCGGCATATTCCCGTTCTCCCTCCACAATTCTTTGCCACGCAAAATACGCCCAATTTTCTACCACGAAAAATACGAAAAGCACGAAAAAACAGTGGGGAGCCCGTTGAGTTCCTTCCATCACTTCGTGTTGTTCGTGGCATGGAAAGGAAAACTGTCACGCCGCTTTCGGAAGAGCCACGTAGAATCTGCTTCCCCGTCCCATTTCCGATTCCACCCAGATCATCCCGTTATTGCGATCCAGAATACGGCTCACGAGAGTCAACCCCAATCCCTCGCCGGCTACACTCCCAAGAGGGTCCAGGCGATGAAATACCTCCCAGATTTTCTCCTGGTGCTCCACGGCGATCCCGATCCCCGTATCCTCGACGCAGTAGATGCTGTGCTCGCCCGAAATCCGGCCGGTTATGGAAATCCGGAGCGTCCGCTCCGGATCGGCGTACTTCAGCGCATTGTCCAAAAGATTGGTAAACACTTGATTGAGCTGCACCGCGTCTCCCATGCAGGACGGCAACTCGTCCGCATGGACGGCCGCGGCCGCGCTGCCGATCTGCAGGCTCATATCGGCAACGATCGACCGGATCATTTCGTTCATGTCGATCGCTTCCGTGCGCAAGGCCGCCCTCCCCACCCGCGAGAGAAGCAGCAAACCGTTTATAAGCGCATCCATCTTCCGAACCCCGGAATCGATGAACCGGAGGGCCTTGGGTATCGTCTCCCGCAGCAGCGGAGCGGTTTGCGCCCCAAGGTCCGCCACAGCCCCGCCCGTCTCGATAATCGATGCGAGGTTGCCGCAAGCCTTCTCCAACCTTTTGCTGAACCCCTGGATATTCAACAGCGGAGAACGCAAATCGTGGGACGCCGCGTAGATGATGCTCTCCAACTCCTTGTTCTTTCGCTCCAGTTCCCGCCCCAGGCGCTCACGCTCCTCTTCGATCCGCCTTCGATTCGAAATGTCGGTAAGCGTGCCCGCCATGCGGACCGGTTCGCTCTCACCCCCACACGCAACCACCTTTCCCCGCGTAAGGACCCACTTCCATTCGCCCGAGCGAGTTTTCATCCGGTGCTCTGAGATGTAGCGATTGCTGTTGCCTTCCAGGTGGTTGTGGAGTTTCCTTTCGACACTCGCCACATCGTCCGGATGAATCAACCTCTGCATGAACTGGATGTCCGGTTCCACTTCATCCCGCGGATATCCCAGAATACGTCCCCATCCCGGGCTGAAATACGTCTCTCCCGTAGTCACGTTCCAATCCCAAAAACCGTCGTTGCTCCCTTCCAGCACCAGGTTGAGACGCTCCTCGCTCTTGCGCAACGCATCCTCCGCGCGCTTGCGCTCGCTGATATCGACTATCTGCGAGAGCAGACAGGGCTCACCCTCCAACTCGACGGCCACGATCGAACAAAGCCCCTCCCGTATGGAACCGTCCTTGCACCGGAACTGAAGTTCGATATCTCTTACGATTCCTTCCTCTTTCAAGAGCTTCACCACCCGGTTGCGTTCTTCGGCTCTTGCCCAAAGGCCCATCTCGATGGAGGTTTGTCCGACCACATCCGCCCGTGTATACCCGGTGATATCGAAGAACCTGTCGTTGGAATCCAGGTAGAGCCCGTCCTTCATGGACGACAGCACAATGACCTGGGGTGTGAAACGAAAGACCTTGTTGAACCGCTCCTCCGACTTCTTCAGGGCCTCTTCCGCCAGTTTTTGTTCAGTAATGTCCCGAACCACGGCAACAAGACCGACAGGGCTTCCATTGTGATCCCTGACCGTCGAAAAGGACCAGTTGACGGTCATCTCCTTTCCCTCGCGGGTGAGGCAAACAACGTTTTCCCCGCGATCTCCCCGGCTCATTATTTGGACGATCCCGTCCCGCTGCAGGTCCGGCATTATCGCCGGAATCACCGTCCCCAGCTCCCGGCCCTGCGCTTCCTCGGCGCTCCACCCGTATAACCGCTCCGCCGCCCTGTTCCAGAATACAATCCGATGTTCCAGGTCGGTGGCTACAACGGCTTCATTCACCTGGTCCAGCAATTGAACCCTCCGGACCGTCTCAATCTCCTCAACCTCTCTCTGTCCGGATACCCGAAGGGCATCCCGAAGCTCGCGATTGAGCTTCGCCATGTTCCGGTAACGTCGCAACGCCACTGCGCCCAGACTCAAAAGAATCAGAGCGCCCACGACGTACGCAACCGCCTCGACCGTCCGAATTCCCGTGCCGGATTGCAGCGCATCCCCCGCGGCGTCAGCCCGGGCCGACAGCACAAAGACGGCAGTCGGCGGAATGCCCCGCAACCATCCGGCCATTCCCTTTGTGTTCCGATACGTAAGCATATGGCAGTGACCGATTTAGAAAAATGTCCAAAGGACATACCATCCGTCCGAATGCGGCAACGCACGGCGCGCCTGCCATTAACCGGCATCCGGGTGGTATGCAATCGCTTGCTGCGGTGAAGGTTGGGAAGCCAACGCCCAATAGCGCCGATAACGTTCCGACGATAAACAAAACGCCGACGAAGACCGGTCGAAAGGAGTGTATAGCCGCCTGCATGCCCCTCGACGTTATAGACTGACCGTAAGTCCGCTTCCTTTACCAGAATGCCGGGGCCGGATCAACTGTTTTGTAATAATGGGCCGGGCTTTCATACGCCGTTGCGGCCGGTTCCGGCCGCCGAAATGGCTTGCCAAAACAGGAAACTTGTGTATTGTACCTTCCTGCCTGTCCAAGAATACCAGAGAATCGCCGGGGCGGAAGGTTGCCCGGTGGATGCCGGGCGACAGAAAAGGCCGTTTTCATTACACTTAATACTAAATGCATGATTTAGCCGGTTTATAGTAATTTCTGTATGTACGCGTCCACGCAGACGTGCTATTATCTTCCACTGGTTCGACTGTGACATTGTTGGATATAGTTGCGGCCTTGACGGTCCGCCGTTCACGCATCCCGTTTCGTAGCGTCTGCCCCCGTCCGCGGAACAGTGAGACTGCTCCGGCAATGTCGATTCGAACGCCCGAACGGAAGTCGAGGATTTGCCCATGATCATGCGCCCGGAGGAGGGGTTATTGAACAGGCTCTTAGCAGTGCTTTTTCTGCCGCATTCATTTCCGCGAGAGTGAGAATCGGCCGTCTGGTCCGCTTCCGCATGGTTCTCGCCCTCGTTTAGACCGCTTACGCTATCCAGCGGAAACGACACAGCATGTGTAAAAGCCCGGGATCGGATAGGCAGCCCCGTTCCGGTGACATGTGACCTCATATTCGCCGCGCCCCGGTCATCGCTGGACCGCGGTTGATCGTCTTGTCGTGAGTTGCATTTGGTCTTGAAAACAGCGCAAAGAGGTGAAAGACAATGAATCTGTATTCTGATTGTACGGAAGAATTCAAAGGCATTTTTCATATGATGGCGAAAATCGAAGAATGCATCAGTCCCGCCGACGCTTCATCAAAGGAAAAGCTCAGATCCATCCAGACTTCTTTGCTTCAACTGCAACAGGATATCGCCCTCGAATGGCAGAATCAGCGTGAAAAAGAGGAGGCGGAAAGGAAGGCGGAGGAAGAGCGCATCGCGAGGGAAAGAAAGAGATACGAAGAGAACATCAAAGCGCATGCCGCCAGATCATCCACCGGCAAAACGGTGGTGGATTGGATGAATGCGACTCGAGACGACCACCGGGCGCTCAATCAGATATTGCAGGAAGTCCAGTCCCTGAGAGAACGTGTTCGCGCTCTCCATGGGACCCCGGAGTATGAGGAGGCCCTTGCCGAATTGCACCGTACCGTCAACAGGAGGTGTTTCGAGAAAGATTTGCCGCCTTATATTATGGAGCAAGGGGAATACCCGGGTTACGGTAAGTGAAAGGAAAGGGAAAGGATTACTGCGTTCGAGATTCTACGTGAAACATCCGAGGATAATCGGCCCCCGGTCATATTTCTTGCTGGTCCGACCGGCGTCGGGAAGACCGCGCTCTCAATGGAGATCGCATCCCGCCTGGGCACGGAAATAGTCAACGCCGACTCCATGCAGGTCTACCGCTACATGGACATCGGCACAGCCAAACCCACTCGCGAGGAGCGGTCCGCGATCGCCCATCACGTGCTCGATGTGGTCGGTCCCGACGAGCACTTCGATGCCGCCTTTTACATTTCTCTCGCACGGCCCGTCATCGATGACCTGCATTCCCGGAACAAGGTCCCTCTCATCGTGGGAGGAACCGGCCTCTATATGAAAGCGCTGGAAAAGGGGATTTGCCCCGGAGCGCCCGGGGATGCAAGGATCAGGAACGAACTCCTCCGCGACATGGAAGAAAGAGGACTCGATGCGCTCTACGACGAACTGGTTCGGGTCGACCCGGAACTGGCTCGTCGCATTCACTCCCACGACAGGCAACGGATCATCCGCGCACTGGAAGTCCATCGACTGACGGGAGAGCCTCTTTCCAAACGGCAGCAAAACCATCGTTTTCAGGAATCGTACTATCGCGCTACCAAGCTGTTTCTCACCCGAGACCGGGACGAGATCTACGAGCGCATAGACCGCCGCGTCCATGTCATGGTGGAACAGGGACTGGTGGACGAAGTGCGCGGCCTCCTCGAAAGGGGCTACGGACCCCGCCTCAAGCCCATGCAATCCCTCGGCTACAAGCAGATTGTCCGCCACCTCCAGGGAGAATACTCCCTGGAGGCGGCTATCCGTGAAATCCAGGGGGAAACACGCCGTTACGCCAAAAGGCAGATGACGTGGTTTCGCGCCGACCCCGAATTCCAGTGGATCGATGCTCGCTACGTCACTTCTTCGGTAGCCCTTCTGCGTTCCTGAAAACGCTTTACGGGGTGCGGTCCTTTCAACTCAAGACGATAGTCGATCCCGCTTGCGGAGACGTTGTCGAGTATCACCTGCTCGGAGGGCACGCTGCCGTTATGGTTCACCATTTGCTGGTACTGGTAGTAACGTGCATCCTTCGGAAGCTTTTCCAGCGGCATATAGTCCGGCCCCACCGATATGAGATCGGTCTGCTTCGCCAGAACATCGCGAACATAATCGACGTTGGATTGAAACAAGGTCAGTTCCGGTAGCTCCGAGGGCAGCATCTCCTCCGGGTCCTTC
The DNA here is from genome assembly GCA_964407285.1 of uncultured Syntrophobacteraceae bacterium. GTDB lineage: Bacteria > Desulfobacterota > Syntrophobacteria > Syntrophobacterales > Syntrophobacteraceae > CAYOVG01. The sequence continues at coordinate 701 of CAYOVG010000151.1, read as the reverse complement.
TTCTGGTACTTGCGCATCAAGTCGCACGCAACGCGCAGGTGCTCGATCTCCATGTTCAGGTGCATTTCCCACAGTTTCTTGATCCGCTCGTCCTCTTCCTGGGACATGAAACCGTAGTAGAGATAGCATTCGTTGTACTCGTGGAGCACCAGCCGCTCGAACCAACTCGCCGTGGGATCCATGAGCGATTCGTACTGGGTCACGTGCTGCTCCTCGATCATGCCTATCTCGAGGTAGAGACCCCGGCCGATCATTGTGTCGGGACGGTTTCCGACGGTCATATAGTAGTTCATCGTCTGCTGCTCGCCGGCCACGATCGTCAATGCGTGCAATTGGGTCAGGATTTTCGCCGTCTTCATGTCGTACGGCTTCCTGACATCATCGAAAGGATGGCGATGTTCCGCAACGGTTGGGCGTCCGGGCATGATTTCCGTATACTTCCCGACAATGTTTTCCGCCTTCTTTCCCTCGCTCATTTCGTAGAGGTTCGAATACCGGTACAGATGATCGAAATCTTCCAGCAGACCAAAGTCCAACGTCTGCTTGACATAAGGATCGGGCTCCGTCCTGGCCATCATCGCCGTGATGTCCACCGCCACCTGCTCGTATCCGAGGGTCACCTCGAGGGTGGACTCATTGCCAGGAATCAGCCAGTTTACGGCTTTTTGCTGCTGTTGCTCCAGGCGCCGGGTAAGAGCGAT
>CAYOVG010000150.1:0-15641 GCA_964407285.1 uncultured Syntrophobacteraceae bacterium | reverse complement strand
TCGCGAGGGCGGCAGAACCGTCGGCGCGGGCGTCGTTACCGACATCATTAAATAAGAGGCATCAGTCAATAATCGGAGGTGGAGCGCTTTACCTGCTCCGCGGTTCCGCATAGAATAGAAAAGCAGGAACGATAATCATGATGACGAATCAAAGAATTCGCATCCGCTTGAAGGCATACGATCACAAGTTGCTCGATCAATCCGCCAACGAGATCGTATCGACGGCCAAGAAGACCGGTGCGAGGGTGGCGGGACCGATTCCGCTGCCGACGAGAATACAACGCTATACGGTCCTCAGATCTCCCCATATCGACAAGAAATCTCGGGAGCAGTTTGAGATTCGCGTTCATAAGCGTCTCATCGACATTTTGGAGCCGACGCAGCAGACGGTCGACTCTCTTATGAAGCTGGATCTTTCCGCGGGAGTCGATGTGGAGATCAAGCTCTAGAAGGCCGCCGGGCGGGTGTTTCATTTGGGAAAGAGAGCATTTTGCCATGATTAAAGCTATATTAGGACGCAAGGTGGGGATGACCCAGCTTTTTGGGGAGGATGGCGCCGTCATACCGGTGACCGTCGTTGAGGCGGGGCCGTGCTTCGTCACCCAGATCAAAACGCTGGAACGTGATAAGTACACAGCCCTGCAGATTGGATTCGGGACCCGCAAGGCCAAAAACGTCAGCAGGCCGGAGAAGGGACACCTCGACAAGGCCGGGCAAGGCTACTTCAAGGTGCTGCGCGAAGTGCGCGTGGAAGATGTCGAGGACTACGAAGTGGGCCAGCAGATTACATCCGAGGATGTTTTCCAGGCGGGTGAGAACGTTGATATCATCGCAACCAGTAAGGGTAAAGGTTTTGCAGGAACCATCAAGCGTTGGGGATTCCACAGGGGCCCTGTCACTCATGGCTGCAAGAATATCCGGGAGCCGGGTTCGACCGGTAACGCCACGTACCCCGGTCGCGTGATCAAAGGGAAGAAGATGCCGGGGCAGAAGGGGAACGCACGAGTAACGCAGCTCAATCTCAAGATCCTGGACATCCTCCCGGAACAGAACCTTCTGCTGCTAAAGGGAGCAGTTCCCGGAGCCCCTAATGGGATACTGTTCATTCGCAAGACTAATCGAGCCAAGTGATACCGGGCGGAATGGTTCGTAGGAGATTCGAGGATCACCATGCCAACTGTGGATCTGTTTAATATGAATCGTGAAGTGGTGGGGCAGCTCCAGCTGAATGACGATGTTTTTGCCGTTGAAGTGAGCACCCATGTTTTGCACCAGGTGGTGGTGTACCAGCTTGCAAAAAGAAGGGCCGGGACCGTACAGACCAAGGGACGCAGCGACGTCTCGGGCGGGGGAAAGAAACCCTGGCGGCAGAAGGGAACGGGACGCGCCCGCGCCGGCACCAGCCGTTCTCCGATATGGCGCGGCGGCGGAGTCATACACGGACCCCATCCCAGGTCTTACGAGATCAAGGTCCCCAAGAAGGTTCGCCGGCTGGCCCTTAAGATGGCGCTCACACAGAAGCTTCTGGACCGTGAGATGACGGTGCTGGACAACCTGCAGCTCGAGCGCATCAAGACGAAGGACTTTGCCGCGATCCTGAACCGGTTCGAGCTTGGGAAAACCCTGGTGGTGCTCGGGCAGCGGGATGAGAATATCGAAAGGTCGGCCCGCAATCTCCCGAACGTGAAGGTCTTGAGGTCGGAAGGGTTGAATGTGTATGACCTGCTCAAGTACCACAACCTGGTCCTGACCCGGGAAACCGTTGGGAAGATCGAGGAGACACTAGGAGTAGGAGCATGAGCAAGAACGCGTACCAGGTACTTAAGCGCCCTCTCATCACGGAAAAGAGCACCGTCGAGAAAGAAGTCGGCAACAAGCTCTTTTTCGAAGTGGACCGACGCGCCAACAAGATCGAGATCAGGAAGGCCGTGGAACAGATCTTCAGGGTCAACGTTCTCGATGTGACCACGGCGAATGTGAAGGGCAAAGTGAAGCGCGTGGGCCGCTACTTTACAAAGGGCCCCGATTGGAAGAAAGCCATTGTCACTATCAAGCCGGGACAGCGTGTAGAGTTCTTTGAAGGCGCATAGTGACGGAGACAAACATATTTCCGTTCAAAGAGGGAAGTGATGGGTATTAGAAAGGTAAATCCGACCTCCCCCGGCCGCCGGTTTCAGACATATCAGACGCTGGAAGAGATCACGAAGAAGAAACCGGAAAGAAGCCTGGTGGAGCCGCTCAAGAAATCGGGTGGGAGAAACAATCATGGCCGGGTTACCGCCTGGCACCGGGGCGGGGGCCACAAGCAGCTCTACCGGATCATCGACTTCAAGCGAAATAAGGAAGAGATTCCGGCAAAGGTGGCCAGCATTGAATACGATCCCATACGGTCGGCCCATATCGCCCTTCTCAACTATGTGGATGGGGAAAAGAGGTACATCATCGCACCCGTGGGCCTTACGGTCGGGGACAAGGTGATAGCCAGCGATTCAGCCGATATCAAGCCGGGCAACTGCTTGAGGCTCAAGAGCATCCCGCTGGGTACCATCGTCCACAATGTAGAGATGAAACCGGGCAAGGGTGCGCAGATGGCCCGCTCTGCCGGAGCAGGTGCTCAGTTGATGGCCAAGGAAGGCGACTATGCGATCCTTCGCATGCCTTCCAGCGAAATGCGCAAGGTGCCGATCGAATGCAAGGCGACCATCGGCCAGGTGGGGAATATCGAACATGAAAACGTTTCGCTGGGTAAGGCCGGACGCAAACGCTGGCTGGGGCGCAGACCTCATGTCCGCGGCGTGGCCATGAACCCGGTGGACCATCCGATGGGCGGCGGCGAAGGCAGGAGTTCCGGTGGTCGCCATCCCTGTACGCCCTGGGGTGTTCCGACCAAGGGGTACCGGACCCGTAAGCCGAAGCCGAGCGACAAGCTGATCGTGCGTCGCCGCAAGAATTAAGCAAACGCATTTTTGAAAGCATAAAGGAGTTTAAGGTGCCCCGGTCTCTCAAAAAAGGACCCTTCGTTGATGAGCATCTGCTGAACAAGGTCGATAAGGCCAGGGAAACGGGTGACCGCAAGGTGATCAAGACCTGGTCCAGGAGATCCACCGTCGTTCCCGACTTTGTAGGCCTTACGCTTGCCGTGCACAACGGTAAGAAATTCATTCCCGTTTTTGTCTCCGAGAATATGGTGGGCCATAAATTGGGCGAATTCTCCCCGACGAGAACATTCTACGGGCACGCAGGCGATAAAAAGTCTAAAGTGAAAGGGAAGAAATAATGGAAACGCGGGCCATAGCCAGGCATGTACGTATTGCTCCCCGTAAGGCGCGTCTGGTTGCGGACTTAGTCCGCGGAAAGCGCGTGGCGGATGCGTTGACCATCCTGAAATTCACCCCGAAGAAGGGTTCGCGGCTGATCAGCAAGACCCTTCGCTCCGCGGTGGCGAATGCGGAGACCACCCGTGTGATGGACGTCGACAATCTGTTCGTGAAGGCCATTTTCGTGGATGACGGTCCGCGCATGAAGCGCTGGCAGCCGCGTGCGATGGGGCGCGCCACGAGGCTTCTCAAACGGACGAGCCATGTGACGGTCATAGTTGCCGAATTGTAGCCATCCACTCAGGCGACGGGTGTTTCAGGGGGCTGCAAGCCGGCCCTCAGCCCGCAAGGGAAATCGGATCAAGGGATTAGGGGATTAAGAGTCGGAGCGTTTCCGCCTCGTCCGACCCTTACCCCCTTAATCCCTTAATCTCTTCATCCCCTGTGTGTGGGCTGGATGGATGGGAACGTTGAGGATAAGTTCAATCGACTATTGGAATATTCAGGTTGTTTTGTACGATTTGGACAAGTTATCAGGTGTGGAGGTGAAGTTTGGGACAGAAGGTTAATCCGGTAGGGTTTCGTCTTGGCGTTATAAAGACATGGGACTCCAGGTGGTTCGCTACCAAAGACTATGCGAAGCTGGTATGCGAGGACCGGCGCATTCGGGAATACATCAAGGGGCGCCTGTATCATGCGGGTATCTCGAAAATCGAGATCGAACGGGCTGCGAACAAAGCTAAGATCCGGATCTATACCGCCCGTCCCGGCATCGTAATCGGGAAGAAGGGAACCGAGATCGAGATCCTGCGCAAGGACCTGGAGAAAAGATTCAAGAGGGAGATACTCATTGATATCCAGGAAGTGCGCCGTCCGGAACTGGATGCTACCCTGGTCGGTGAAAATATCGCTCTGCAATTGGAGCGCCGCGTGGCGTTCAGGCGCGCTATGAAAAGGGCGGTGAGTTCGGCGCTCAAGTTCGGCGCCAAGGGTGTCAGAGTGGCGTCCGCGGGTCGGTTGGGCGGAGCTGAAATGGCGCGCAGGGAGTGGTATCGCGAAGGGCAGGTCCCGCTGCACACGCTGAGAGCAGATATTGACTACGGCACGGCCCTTGCCAAAACCACCTACGGGATCATAGGCATCAAGGTCTGGATCTTCAAGGGTGAGGTCTTGCCATAAAGCATATTAGAGAGAGGCTCAAATGTTAGCACCAAAACGAGTCAAATTCAGAAAGCAGATGAAAGGCCGCATGAAGGGCGCCGCATTTCGCGGCAGCACGCTCAATTTCGGCGATTACGCCCTGAAGGCGGTCGAATGCGGGTACCTCTCGTCGAGGCATATCGAGGCCGGACGAGTGGCGATCACGCGACACGTGAAGCGTGGCGGGCAGATCTGGATCAGGATTTTTCCGGATAAGCCCGTAACCAAGAAGCCCGCGGAAACTCGAATGGGTAAAGGTAAAGGCTCTCCGGAAGGATGGGTTGCCGTCATCAAACCGGGGCGCGTGCTTTATGAGATCAAAGGCGTTCCCGAATCGGTGGCGCGCGAGGCGCTTTTGCTTGCATCGCGGAAGTTGCCCGTTCCGACGCGATTCGTATCGAGGACGGATATCCTATGAAAGCCAGTGAAATTCGCGAATTGTCGGATGAGGAATTGCTCCAGAGATTGAAGGACCTGCGTGAGGCGAAGTTCAATCTCACGTTCCAGCACGCCACGGGACGGCTGGAGAATACGGCGCAGTTGAAGAAGACCCGCAGAGACATCGCTAGAGTGGAGACCGTCATAAGACAGAAGACGGGTCGGAAGAACGCTTCATGAGGATAGCACCTATGGAACAACAGGAACAAAGAAGTTCAGTCGGAAAGACGCGCGTCGGAATCGTCAAGAGCAATAAAATGGAGAAAACCGTGGTGGTGACGGTGGAGCGACTGGTCCAGCATCCCAAGTACCGGAAGTTCATCCATCGGCGCAATACGTTTGCAGCGCACGACGCCCAGAATGCCTGCAATATCGGGGACCGGGTGCTCATCCGTGAAACCAGGCCCCTTAGTAAGACGAAGCGTTGGGTAGTGGTGAAGGTTCTTGAGAAAACGGCGCTGTAGCCGCGGTACCGCCTTGCGGGGTTGCGGGCGGGCATCCCGGACGTCCGCGAACCGGCGCATGAATGGAGTGAACCATGATTCAAACGGAAACTAATCTTAATGCCGCGGACAATTCGGGCGCCAAGCGCCTGTATTGCATCAAGGTATTGGGCGGCACGCGTAAGCGCTACGCCACGGTAGGGGATATCATCGTCGTTTCTGTAAAGGAGGCCATCCCCAACGCCAAGGTAAAGAAGGGGGACGTGCTCAAAGCCGTTGTCGTCCGCACCAAGAAAGAAGTACGGCGTCCCGATGGCTCCTATATCAAATTCGATGACAACTCCGCAGTTCTGATCAATGCAGCGAAAGAACCGATCGGCACGCGAATTTTCGGCCCGGTCGCTCGGGAGTTGCGCGCCAGGCAGTTTATGAAGATCATCTCACTGGCCCCCGAAGTGCTGTAGAGAAACGAGGAAGTTACTTCCATGGCAACGGATAAGAAGTTTCGGATCAAGAAGAACGACAAGGTCATAGTGATCGCCGGAAGGGAGAAAGGGAAGACGGGCAAGATCCTGCGTGTTATTCCCAAGAAGGACAGGGTGATCGTGGAAAAGATCAATATGATCAAACGCCACATGCGCCCCGGTCCGCAGAGCCGGCAGGGTGGGATTCTTGAGAAAGAGGGCCCCATCCATATTTCGAATCTCATGCTGGTTTGTACAAAGTGTACCGATCCGACCCGAGTGGGCTATAAAATGCTCGAGGATGGAAACAAAGTCCGCTTCTGCAAGAAGTGTGGCGAAGTCCTCGAGTAAGGACGTCCGCTCTCATCAGGCCGGGACTGGAGGCAGTTAATGAAATCGATGAAGGAAGTGTACGAACAGGATGTGCTGCCCAAGCTTCAGGAGCAGTTCGGGTACAAAAGCCCTATGCAGATTCCGAGGATTCGGAAGGTAGTCCTGAACATGGGGATGGGCGAGGCGATCCAGAACATCAAGATCCTGGACGCGGCCACGGCGGAACTTGCCCAGCTTGCCGGCCAGAAGCCCGTCGTAACAAGGGCGCGGCAGAGCATCGCCGCTTTCAAACTCCGCAAGGGCATGCCCATCGGCTGTATGGTTACGCTCCGCGGCGAGAGGATGTTCGAGTTCCTCAACAAGCTGGTCAACGTGGCCCTGCCCCGGGTGCGCGATTTCCGCGGCGTTTCCGCCAAGGCATTCGATGGAAGGGGCAACTACACGCTGGGGATCAAAGAGCACATCATATTCCCGGAAATCGACTACGACAAGATCGACAAGATCAAGGGAATGAACATTACGATAGTGACGACGGCCCATACGGACGAGGAGGCGCGCACGCTTCTCACGCTGCTGGGCATGCCTTTTAAAAAATAAAGCCAGAAGCAGGAGGTAATCAAGCCTTGGCAAAAAAGTCAATGATAGCAAAGGCGCAACGTCCCCCGAAGTTCAAGGTCAGGGCCTACAACCGTTGCCCGTTGTGCGGACGGCCCAGGGCATACATACGTCAGTTCGGGATATGCCGAATTTGTTTCCGCTCGATGGCTCTCAATGCTGAGCTTCCGGGCGTGATCAAATCGAGCTGGTAGCCCTACGGGACTGAGGAAGGAGTGGGACTGATATGGTGACCGATCCGATCGCCGACTTTTTGAATAGGATCAAGAATGGACAGAAGGCGCGCTTCGACAAGGTGGATATTCCCGCCTCGCGCCTGAAGACTAGCCTGGCCAGACTTCTCAAGGAAGAAGGCTATATCAAGAACTTCAAACTGATCAAGGACGATAAGCAGGGGCTTATCCGGGTGCACCTCAAGTATGTGGATACCCGCGAGCCGGCGATTACCGGCGTCAAGAGGATCAGCAAGCCTAGCTGCCGGATGTATGTCGGGCACGATGCCATTCCACGCATCATGAATGGCCTGGGCATCGCAATTCTTTCGACATCCAGAGGGATTATGACCGATCGCCAGGCTCGCAGAGAGGGGATCGGAGGGGAATTGCTTTGTTCGGTGTGGTAGCATCCCGGCTGAGCAGGTGTTTGATAAAGGAGTGTAGGCATGTCACGCGTGGGTAAGTTGCCCATCAATAAGCCGGATAACGTAACTGTGACCCTTGATGACAATACCGTTACGGTGAAGGGTCCTAAGGGTATATTGCAGCGCCCTCTTCCCCCGAAGGTGAAGCTGGAAATCGACGACAAGGCCGTTCGGATTTTGAGGATGGAAGAAAGCGGAAAGGGGAAGGCGCTTCATGGGCTTACCAGGGCGCTCCTGTTCAACATGGTGCAGGGGGTCAGCCAGGGGTTCGTCCGGGTGCTCGAAATCAGCGGCACGGGTTACAGGGCGGAGGTGCAGGGAAGTCTGCTCACCCTTAACCTCGGGTATTCCCATCCCGTTCCGTTCATGCTGCCCGACGGGATCAAGGCGACCGTGGAGAGAAACACCGTTATTCGGCTGGAGGGGATCGACAGGGAGCTTTTGGGGCAGACCGCCGCAAAGATTCGGGCCGTAAGGGCCGTTGAGCCATACAAAGCAAAGGGAGTCCGTTTCGCCGAGGAACGCGTTCATCGAAAAGCCGGTAAGGCGGGATCGAAGAAATAATGAGGTGAGACAGAGAAATGGGAACAAATCAAATAGCACGAGAAGCCGCGCGTCTTAAGCGCAAGAAGAGGATACGGAAGAGGGTTTCGGGGGATGCGGAGCGTCCCCGGTTGTCGGTTTTCCGTAGCGATAAGCATATCTACGCTCAAATTATCGATGACGTTCAGGGCGCTACGCTGGTGTCCGCATCGACGCTGTGTCCCGAGTTCAAGGGGATGGAGCCGGTGAAGGGGAAGAAGGCGGCAGCGGAACGCGTGGGTGAGATCGTCGCTAAGATGGCTCAGAGCAAGGGTATTACGAAGGTGGTTTTCGACCGTAACGGGTTTATCTATCATGGACGCGTTCAGGTTCTGGCCGACGCAGCGCGAAAGGCGGGTCTGGACTTCTGATACCGATGCCGGGATCATGTCCCGGTATCAGGGGGTTGATATCTGTGGAATCGAGCGAACTTCAGCTTATTGATAAGGTAGTCCACATAAGTCGCGTTGCGAAAGTGGTCAAAGGCGGCCGCCGCTTTTCCTTCAGCGCCCTGGTCGTTGTGGGTGACGGCAACGGGCGGGTCGGCTTCGGGCTCGGCAAAGCCAACGAAGTGCCGGAAGCCATTCGAAAGGGACTCGAAGGGGCCAAGCGGTGCATGGTGGATATTCCCTTGGAAAACGGCACCATCCCGCATGGCGTTCTCGGGGTGTACGGCGCTTCCAATGTCGTGTTGCAGCCTGCCTCCGCCGGAACGGGCGTAATCGCGGGTGGAGCGGTCCGGGCCGTGATGGAAGCGGCCGGTGTGAGCAATATACTGACCAAGTGCATAGGCTCGCGCAATCCGCACAATGTGCTCAGGGCCACCGTGCAGGGACTCAAGAGTCTGCGCAGCCCCGAGCGGGTCGCCAGAATCAGGGGCCGCGATGTCCAGGACATCGTAGCCTCGAAGTAGGCGCCTAAGTGGAGGAGAACACATGGCACAACCGATTCAGGTGAAACTTGTTCGCAGCCCGATTGGGCGGCCTGAGAAACATAGGAAGATACTCGTCGCTCTGGGCCTCACGAAAATGCACAGAGTGAGAAACCTCTACGCCACCCCGACGATCGCCGGGGCGTTGCGGAAGGTGAGTCATCTGGTGGAGATCAAGGAACTGTAACGGTTCACTTTCATGAATAGCAGCAGGAAAAATCGATGAGACTTCATGATCTCGCTCCAGCTCCTGGAGCAAGGAAAGAGAGAAAGCGCGTTGGCCGCGGCGCCGGATCCGGATTGGGGAAGACGGCTGGACGAGGCAACAAGGGCCAGAAGTCCAGGTCCGGCGGCGGTACGCCTCCCTGGTTCGAGGGTGGCCAGATGCCTTTGCAGCGCAGGGTGCCCAAGCGCGGATTCCATAACATCTTCAAGAAACAATACAGCATTATCAATCTGGATGATCTGCAGAGATTTGCCGCCGGCAGTGAAATTGGTCCGGATCAGCTCATGGAATCCGGGCTGGTGAAGAAGATGCTCGCCGGCATCAAACTGCTTGGAGACGGAGAGCTTGCCCATCCGGTCACTATTCAGGTACATAAGGCGAGCGCTTCCGCCATCAGTAAGATTGAAGCAGCAGGCGGCCGGGTCGAGTTGATTCCCCTGCAGAAATAAAGAAGGGAAGACAGAGTGATTACCGGTTTTCAAAATATCGGTAGGATCCCCGAACTGAAGCAGCGCATTACCATGACGCTGCTCTTTCTTGCGATTTACCGCGTAGGCGCGCATATCCCGACGCCCGGGATCAATGTCGAGGCGTTGGAAGCTTTTTTCCGGCAGCAACAGGGTACTCTCCTCGGGCTTTTCGATATGTTCTCGGGCGGCGCGTTGAGCCAGCTCTCCATATTCGCCCTCGGCATCATGCCCTACATCAGCGCTTCCATTATCTTGCAGTTGCTGACGGTGGTCATTCCTCACCTTGAACGTCTGAGCAAGGAAGGGGAGGCCGGACGCAAGAAGATCACTCAGTATACCCGCTATGGCACCGTTGTATTAAGTATCATTCAGGGCTTCGGGATCGCTGTCGGGCTGGAGGGAATGAGGGCCGGACCTGCCGATGCGCTCACGGTGGTTCTGGATCCGGGCTGGTCGTTTCGCATTACCACGGTCCTTACGCTGACCGCCGGTACGGCATTTATCATGTGGCTCGGAGAGCAGATAACCGAACGGGGGATCGGCAACGGTATTTCGCTGATCATCTTCGCGGGTATCGTTGCGGGAATTCCGAATGCCATCATCAATACCGGGAGACTGGTCGATTCGGGCGAAATGTCCATCTTTATCCTGTTGCTGATCCTGGTGATGATGATCGGCGTCATAGCCGCCGTCATTTTCATGGAGCGGGGGCAGAGGCGCATATCGGTCCAGTATGCAAAGCGGGTGGTCGGCAGAAGAGTGTACGGCGGGCAGAACACGCACCTGCCTCTGAAGATAAATACGTCCGGGGTTATACCGCCGATCTTCGCTTCGTCGATCATTATGTTCCCGGCGACCATCGCAAACTTTATCGATGTCCCGTGGGTCAAATCTTTCGCGAATGCTCTTACGCCCGGGCACTGGCTGTACAGCATCGTGTACGTGGGGTTCATCTTTTTCTTCTGTTTCTTCTACACCGCGGTGGTTTTCAATCCCGTGGACGTGGCGGAAAACATGAAAAAGCATGGCGGCTTCATCCCGGGTATCAGGCCCGGCAGGCCGACCGCGGATTACATCGATAAGGTGTTGAGCCGGATCACTCTCGGAGGCGCGGTTTATATATCGGCTGTGTGCGTGCTCCCGACGATTCTCATTGGACAGTTCAACGTCCCGTTCTATTTCGGAGGCACTGCGCTCCTGATCGTCGTCGGCGTAGCAATGGATACGGTCGCTCAGATCGAGGCGCACATGCTGTCCCGCCATTACGAGGGCTTTCTGAAGAAGGGCCGTGTACGGGGCAGGCGTTAGACTGAAGGATTTTGTAGTGCGCGTTGCGCCCGGCCGCTACTGCCTGGTTCCGCAGCGCCATTGGAGGGCGGAAGTTATTTTTTAACAGTCCAGCAAGCAAGTAACAGGGAGGAGTAAGGCATGAACATTATTCTATTAGGTCCCCCGGGTGCAGGTAAGGGTACTCAAGCCAAGAGTATGGTCGACGATTACGGCATTCCTCAGATTTCCACCGGCGACATGCTGCGCGCCGCGGTAAAGGAAGGGACCCCGCTTGGCGTCGAGGCCAAGAAGCATATGGAAGCCGGCACCCTGGTGCCTGATTCAGTTGTTATCGGATTGGTGAAAGAGCGTATTCAGCAGCCCGATTGCGCCAAGGGCTTCATGCTGGACGGTTTTCCGAGAAACGTCAGCCAGGCTGAAGTTCTCGACAACATGTTGAATGAACTCAAGAAGAACATCGACCATGTCATTTCGGTCGAGGTTCCTTCGTCCGAATTGCTCGCCAGGCTTACGGGCCGTCGTACCTGCAAGAATTGCAACGCGATGTTTCACGTGATGTTCAACAAACCGCAGAAGGATGGCGTATGCGACAAGTGCGGCGGCGAGTTGTATCAGCGCGCCGACGACAATGAAGCCACGGTATCTTCGCGCCTGAAGGTTTATGATGAGCAGACGGCTCCCCTGATCGACTACTACGGCAAGCAGGGCAAGGTGCGCAAGATTCACGGCGTTGGCGATATTAAGGAAATCTACGGCCGAATCAAGGCTGTGCTCGGGTAACGGGCGAATGATCGGCATGCGCCGTTGCCGAAAGTAAAGTTTGAGGCGGGAAGGAAGGTGGAATCGCAAGCTTCTGCTTTTCGTTTTCGCTTCGGGCTTAGGCGCCGGTGACGTCGGTCCGGTATTCAGGCGAAGGGGGCCGTCGCAGGCCTTTGATGGAATTGCGGCTGGTTTCCCTTTCGCCGTTTTAGGTTGAAATGAGGCGCGACGGCGGCCGGGGGGAGCAGTTTCAACGGTAGCCGAGGGAAGGAGTAGAGGGAGGCATTGGCTCTGAGGGGACGGTCGGTATCTCTTGGTTGTAAGGCGAGGGAGGGGAGTTGATCGTCCGCGGGGTTGTCCGGTGGTGATTTCTCGGGAAAAAATCCTTTACACTTGAGAAATTGCCGCGTATAATGTATAACTTTCCGGATGTCCGGCATCTCGGAGTGAGTGTTCACAGACGGACACGAAAGGTGGTATGCATGGCTAAGGAAGACGCCATTGAAGTGGAAGGGACCGTAATCGAGACTCTTCCGAACGCGATGTTTCGAGTAGAGTTGGCCAATGGTCATCGGGTCCTGGCCCATATTTCGGGAAAAATGAGGATGCACTTCATCCGTATCCTTCCGGGAGACAAGGTCACAGTGGAGCTGTCGCCTTACGATTTAACCAGGGGCAGGATCACCTACCGGTCCAAATCATAACGGCGTTACCTGGTCACGTCCCCGTCAGCAGGAAAGGAAGTGTGAGAGAGCATGAAAGTGCGAGCATCGGTGAAACGTATTTGTCGCAAGTGCAAGATAATCCGCCGTCATGGTGTGGTGCGCGTTATCTGCGAGAACCCAAGACATAAGCAACGCCAGGGATAAAGGAAGACAGTAACGGGAGGAATCGGCATTGGCACGCATTGCAGGTATTGACTTACCAAAGAACAAGCGAATATTGATCGCGTTAACCTATATATACGGCATCGGGAGAGCCACCTCGCAGAAAATTCTCGACGAAGCCAGGGTCGACCACAGTGTCAAGACGGATGATCTCAACGACGTTCAGATAGCCGCGATCAGGCAGGCTATCGACGCCGGCTATAAGGTGGAAGGCGATCTTCGCACTGAAGTATCGATGAATATCAAGCGGCTCATGGATCTCGGTTGTTACCGGGGGCTGAGGCATCGTCGGGGGTTACCCGTACGGGGCCAGAGGACGCATACCAATGCGCGTACGCGCAAGGGGCCGCGCAGATCTGTTGTTGGCAAGCGCAAAAAGTAAAGTAACCAGACGGAGGAATCATGGCAAAGGATAGAGGAGCATCGCGCAAGAAGAAAGAGCGCAAGAACATTTTAAATGGTGTTGCCCACATTCGTTCGACCTTCAACAATACCATCGTAACCATCACGGATTCCAACGGAAATGCCTTGTCATGGGCGAGTTCCGGAAGCCACGGATTCAAAGGGTCGCGCAAGAGTACCCCGTTTGCGGCGCAGGTGGCGGCCGAGAGCGCGGCCAAGAAGGCGATGGAGCATGGGCTGCAGAATATCGAAGTCTACGTCAAGGGACCCGGGTCCGGCCGTGAGGCAGCGTTGCGTGCTCTTCAAGCTGTGGGCTTCAACATCACGATCATTCGCGATGTGACTCCGATTCCTCATAACGGCTGTAGACCTCCCAAGCGTCGCAGGGTTTGATGTCGGATTGAAGGGTATTTTTGCACGTGGCGGACAGCCATTTTTGAAAGATCGATTACAGGAGGAAACACCTTTGGCTCGCTATACTGGTCCATCCTGTCGGCAGTGCCGGCGCGAAAACATGAAGCTCTATCTCAAGGGGGACCGATGCTATTCTGATAAGTGCGCTGTGGAGCGGCGCAATTATCCCCCGGGACAGCATGGGCAAAATCGTGGTAAGCTCTCGGATTACGGCGTGCAGCTCCGCGAGAAGCAGAAGATCAAACGCATGTATGGCCTCGCCGAGAAGCAATTCAAGACCTATTTCAAAGAGGCCGATCGACAGAAAGGCGTGACGGGAACGAACTTCCTGGTTCTGCTGGAACGTCGGCTCGACAATGCGATTTACAGGTTCGGGTTCGCCAATTCCCGCGCGCAGGCGCGAGAGCTTGTCCGGCAGAACCACTTCCTGGTGAACAACAGAAAGGTGAACATTCCCTCATTTCTGTTGCGTCCGGGAGATGTGGTCGCCGTCCGTGAAAAGAGCAGACAGATAAACGCCGTCAATGAAGCTCTTGACGCGATGCCCAGAAGAGGGCTCCCTGCCTGGCTTGATCTTGATCGGGCCGGCTATACTGGTACGTTTAAAGCTTTTCCGTCGCGCGAGGAGATGAACCTGCCCGTTCAGGAACAGCTTGTCGTTGAATTCTACTCAAAATAATCGCGGGCGCTTTTCCTGTTTTGACTCCGGATCACAGGCTCGGGAGTGGATTTCGAGCCTTGCCTGTTTTCCTCCGTGCAGGAGAACCCTACGCATTATTTGAGAACGAGGAAAAAGCATGCAGAGAAACTGGCGCGAACTTATTAAACCTAAGCGCTTGGAAGTTGAATCGAGTGAAAGCCCCGGCACATACGCCAAGTTCGTCTGCGAGCCCCTGGAAAGGGGGTTCGGGACTACGCTGGGGAATTCCCTGCGTCGTATCCTCCTGTCTTCTCTCCAGGGGGCTGCCATCACCAGTGTCAAGATCGATCGTGTGCTTCACGAGTTTTCCAGCATACCCGGAGTCATGGAAGATGTGACGGACATCATCTTGAACCTCAAGGATGTTCGTTTCAAGATGCTCGGTGACGGCACGAAACAGGTAGTGGTCGAAAAGGAAGGGGAAGGCGAACTCAGGGCGGGCGATATTCAGGGGGACAGCCAGTTGCAGGTGCTCAATCCTGCCCAGCATATCTGCACTCTTGAAAAAGACGCCAAACTTCGGATGGAACTCACCATCAAACAGGGCAAGGGATATGTACCCGCCGAGCGAAACGTCGAGGAAAGTCAATCCATCGGGACCATACCTATCGACTCAATCTTCTCTCCCGTCCGGAAGGTGAAGTATACCGTAACCCAGGCCCGCGTCGGGCAGATCACCGATTACGATAAACTGACCATGGAGATCTGGACCGACGGTAGCCTGAGACCCGACGACGCACTGGCGTATGCCGCGAAAATTCTCAAGGACCAGTTGACCATCTTCGTCAACTTCGAAGAAGATGTTGAAGCGTCGGTGGAAGAGATCCAGGAGGAAGCTCCATTCAATGAAAACCTCTTCCGCAGTGTTGACGATCTCGAGCTCTCGGTGCGGTCCGCGAACTGCTTGAAGAATGCCGACATTCGGTACATTGGTGAACTGGTTCAGAAGACCGAGGCTGAAATGCTCAAGACGAAGAATTTCGGCCGTAAATCTCTGAACGAAATTAAGGAGATTCTCGCCGAGATGGGGCTGTCCCTCGGGATCAAGCTTGATAATTTTCCCACTCGCGAGGAAATCGAAGAACGAAGAAAGGAAAAGGAATAGCCATGCGTCACGGAGTTTCCGGCAGAAGATTGAACCGGACCACGAGTCACCGGTTGGCTATGTTTCGCAATATGGTTACCTCCATACTGGAGCATGAGCGGATCTATACGACGGTGCCGAAGGCTAAGGAATTGCGTCGTTTCACGGACTGGATGATCACTCTCGGAAAACACGGCGACCTCCACTCTCGGCGTCAGTCGCTTGCGTTCATTCGAGACAAAGACGTCGTGCATAAACTCTTCGCCGAGCTTGGACCGCGGTATCAGAGCCGTCCGGGCGGGTATACCAGGATCATCAAAGTCGGTTATCGTCGTGGCGATGCGGCGCCGATGTGTATCATCGAATTGATGCCGGAGGGCGAGAGCCTTCCGAAGAAGGCCAAACAGCCCGCGGCGGAAGAAGCGGCGAAGCCTTCGGATGCATCC